>NZ_NEJY01000018.1:0-168658 GCF_002113255.1 Pseudomonas sp. B14(2017) | reverse complement strand
ACCATGACCGCATCAGGCTGAAACTCAATGGCCTGAGCCCTGTCAGCTACAGGACTCAGGCCACTGGCTAAAACTGTCCAACTTTTCGGGGGCAGTCCAACCTGTGGGAGCTGGCTTGCCGGCGATGGGCTGCAAAGCAGCCCCAATTAATCGATCAGCGAACGACGATCCCGCGCGAAGCCATGTAGGCCTTGGCTTCCGGCACCGTGTACTCACCAAAGTGGAAGATACTGGCCGCCAGCACCGCACTGGCGTGCCCTTCCAGAATACCGTCAGCCAGGTGCTGCAGGTTACCCACCCCGCCCGAGGCAATCACCGGAATACCCAGCGCATCACTGATCGCACGGGTAACACCCAGGTCGAAGCCGTTCTTCATGCCGTCCTGGTCCATGCTGGTCAGCAGGATCTCGCCGGCCCCCAGGCCTTCCATCTTCTTCGCCCATTCAACAGCATCCAGCCCGGTAGGCTTGCGCCCACCGTGGGTGAAAATCTCCCAACGCGGCTGCTCACCCGGCCCGGACACCTTCTTGGCGTCGATGGCGACAACGATGCACTGCGAACCGAAACGGTCCGCTGCCTCGCCGACAAACTCCGGGTTGAACACCGCGGCCGTGTTGATCGAGACCTTGTCGGCACCGGCATTGAGCAGGTTGCGGATGTCCTGCACGGTGCGCACGCCACCGCCCACGGTCAGCGGGATGAACACCTGGCTGGCCATGCGCTCGACGGTATGCAGGGTAGTGTCGCGGCCATCGACGCTGGCGGTGATGTCGAGGAAGGTGATTTCGTCGGCACCTTGCTCGTCGTAGCGACGGGCGATTTCCACCGGGTCGCCGGCATCACGGATGTTCTCGAACTTGACGCCCTTGACCACCCGGCCGTTGTCCACGTCCAGGCAAGGGATGATGCGCTTGGCCAGTGCCATGGTTCAGTCCTCAGCCTTGGTAGTTGTCGCAGAAGGCCTGGGCCTCGGCGACATCGAGGGTGCCTTCGTAGATGGCACGGCCGGTGATGGCGCCGATGATGCCCGGGGCCTTGGCGTCCAGCAGGGCCTTGATGTCGCCCAGGTTGTGGATGCCGCCCGAGGCGATCACCGGGATCGAGGTAGCTTCTGCCAGCGCCTTGGTGAACGGCACGTTGCAGCCCTGCATCATGCCGTCCTTGGCGATGTCGGTGTAGACGATCGCCGAGACGCCATCGGCCTCGAAACGCTTGGCCAGGTCGATGACCTGCACCGAGCTCACTTCAGCCCAGCCGTCGGTGGCGACGAAGCCGTCCTTGGCGTCCAGGCCAACGATGACCTTGCCCGGGAAGGCCTTGCACGCTTCGGCGACGAACTCCGGCTGCTTGACCGCCTTGGTGCCGATGATCACGTAGCTGACGCCAGCCTTGACGTAGTGCTCGATGGTTTCCAGCGAGCGGATGCCACCGCCGATCTGGATCGGCAGGGTCGGGTAGCGCTTGGCAATGGCGGTGACCACTTCACCGTTGACCGGCTGGCCTTCGAAGGCGCCGTTGAGGTCGACCAGGTGCAGGCGGCGGCAGCCACCCTCGACCCACTTGGCGGCCATGCTCACCGGGTCGTCGGAAAATACCGTGGAGTCTTCCATGCGGCCCTGGCGCAGGCGCACGCAGGCACCGTCCTTCAGATCGATAGCGGGGATAATCAGCATCTTGGGAACCTGTCTGTTCTTGGGTTTTCAGGGCTTCTCGAGCGCCCACAGATCGCTTTCGATGCTCTCGAACCGCTCCTTGAGGTGCAGCTGAACATCGGCAATCGCCCTGTTGTAGTAAAGGGGTGCAATTTCTTTGCTGAACAGCTCGAGGACTTCGGCCACTTCGAACGACCCCAGCTCCAGCTCGAAACGGTCTTCGAGGAAGCGCTTGAGCGTGTGCAGCGCTTCGCGCTCCTGCTCGGGGGCCAGGGTGATGACCGGGGCCTTGGTCTTCGACCTGCTCATTTACCAGCGCCCGTCCCAGGCGACGAAGTTCTGCAGCAGCTGCAGGCCATGGGTATGGCTCTTCTCCGGGTGGAACTGCACGGCAAAGCGCGAGCCATCGGCCAGCGCAGCGGCGAAATCGACACCGTAATGGCCGCGGCCGACCACCTGGGCCGGCTTGCCGGCATTGATGTAGTAGCTGTGCACGAAGTAGAACCGCGCACGGTCGGGGATGTCGTGCCACAGCGGGTGGTCGTTGGTCTGGCCGACTTCGTTCCAGCCCATGTGCGGCACCTTCAGGTGCTCGCCGTCTTCCTGCAGGTCTTTGCCGAAGAAGCGCACCTGGCCGGGGAACATGCCGATGCAGTCGACACCGTCGTTTTCTTCGCTGTGGTCGAGCAGCGCCTGCATACCCACGCAAATGCCGAGGAACGGGCGGTCCTGGCTGACTTCACGCACCAGGCTGTCGAAGCCCAGGCGGCGGATTTCGGCCATGCAGTCGCGAATCGCGCCCACGCCCGGGAATACCACGCGGTCGGCTTCGCGGATGACCGTGGCATCGCTGGTGACCAGCACCTTACCGGCCCCTACATGCTCGAGCGCCTTGGCCACCGAGTGCAGGTTGCCCATGCCATAGTCGATTACGGCTACCGTCTGCATTTACAGGCACCCTTTGGTGGATGGCATCTGCCCGGCCATGCGCTCGTCGAGGGTAATGGCCATGCGCAGGGCGCGGCCGAAAGCCTTGAACACGGTCTCGATCTGGTGGTGGGTGTTGTGGCCACGCAGGTTGTCGATGTGCAGGGTCACCAGGGCGTGGTTGACGAAGCCCTGGAAGAACTCCTGGAACAGGTCGACATCGAAGCCACCGACGCTGGCGCGGGTGTACGGCACGTGCATCTGCAGGCCCGGGCGACCGGAGAAGTCGATGACCACGCGCGACAGCGCTTCGTCCAGCGGCACATAGGCGTGGCCGTAGCGGAAGATGCCCTTCTTGTCACCGATGGCCTGGGCGAATGCCATGCCCAGGGTGATGCCGACGTCTTCGACGGTATGGTGATCGTCGATATGCGTGTCACCCTTGCACTCGATATCCAGATCGATCAGCCCATGGCGGGCAATCTGGTCCAGCATGTGTTCAAGGAAAGGCACACCGATATCGAATCGGGCCTTGCCACTGCCATCGAGGTTGATCGAGCACTTGACCTGGGTTTCCAGGGTATTGCGCTCGACGGAAGCCTTACGTTCGACCATCACCAGCTCCGCAAAATCATTAGGCGAAAAGGGCTTCATTATAGGCCTAGAACGCGCCGGCTTGAAACGCGGATGACATATGGCAGAACGAGGAATTACGCAGGCTGGATACCGTTACAGGTCTATACAACCGGGTGGCCTGGGGCTGCTTTGCAGCCCTATCGCCGGCAAGCCAGCTCCCACAGGGACCCTCACAATCTTCCAGGCCTGTGGCGTACCTGTGGGAGCTGGCTTGCCGGCGATAGGGCCAGTACAGCCAGCAAAGTCAGCCGGTTTTACCACTGATCAATGGAACAGCACAGCTGTCTTCTGCAGGGTAATCCAAACGCCCCAGGCCAGCGGCACGACCACCACAGCCCAGGCCAGCAGCACCAGCGGCAGGCTACCCGGCGCCGCTTTCCACTCCAGCGAGCGCGCCCCGTCGGCGCCCTTGTCATGGCTCAACGCCCGCTCGGCAGCCAGTTCGGCATCGCTCATGAAATGCTTGTCGGCCACCGGTCGCACCAGCATGTTGCAGACAAAGCCCAGCACCAGCAGGCCGGCGAGGATGTACAGGGTCATGTCATAAGCAGCCGCACGCTCCACCCCGGCCGCCAACTGGTACTCGCGCAGATAGGTGATCAACACCGGCCCCAGCACCCCCGCCGCCGCCCAGGCAGTCAGCAGGCGGCCATGAATGGCGCCGACCATCTGCGTGCCGAACAGGTCGGCCAGGTAGGCCGGTACCGTGGCAAAACCACCACCGTACATCGACAGGATGATGCAGAACGCCGCCACGAACAGCGCCACGTTACCCAGGTGCCCCATGTTCGGTACCAGGCTGTACAAGCCCACGCCCAAGGCAAAGAAGGCGAAATAGGTGTTCTTGCGGCCAATGTAGTCCGAGAACGACGCCCAGAAGAACCGCCCGCCGATGTTGAACAGGCTCAGCAGGCCGGTGAAGCCGGCGGCAATCGCGGCAATCTGCGCCAGCTGGGCGCTGTTCAGCTCGCTGAAACTCAGCCCGTTGCCCAGCAGCTTGCCGGCGAACACTTCCTGCAGCAACGGCGAAGCCATGCCGAGGATGCCGATACCCGCCGACACGTTCAGGCACAGCACCAGCCAGATCAGCGCGAACTGCGGGGTCTTCCAGGCCACGCTGACGTGCACGTGGCGGTCGGTGACCATGGTGTTGCCAGCTTTCTTCACCGGGGCGCTCCAGCCTTCTGGCTTCCAGCCGGTCGGCGGTACGCGATACGCCAGGGCACCGGCGGTCATGAACACGAAGTAGATCGCCGCCATGACGACGAAACTTTGCCACACGCCCACTTCCTGCGCATTGCCGAAATGACCCATCAGCGCGGTGGCCAGCGGTGCACCGACCATGGCCCCGCCACCGAAGCCCATGATCGCCATGCCGGTGGCCATGCCGCGCTTGTCCGGGAACCACTTGATCAGGGTCGACACCGGCGAGATGTAGCCCAGGCCCAGGCCGATACCACCGATTACGCCGGAACCCAGCCACATCAGCCACAGCTGATGGGTTTTCACGCCAATCGCCGAAATCAGCATGCCGCCGCACCAGCACAGCGCCGACACCAGGCCGGCCTTGCGCGGGCCAGCGTGCTCCAGCCAACCACCCAGCACGGCCGCCGAGCAACCGAGGAAGACGAAGAACAGGGTGTAGATCCAGCTCAGCATGGAAATCGGCCAATCGCATTCGGCGCTGAACATACGGGCCATGAAGCCCATGTCCGCTGCGCAGGCAACCGGGGCGGTGATGCCGAGGGCTTGCGACAGCGGCAGCCAGAACACCGAGAAGCCATAGGCCATGCCGATGCACAGGTGGATGGCCAGGGCGGCCGGCGGGACCAGCCAGCGGTTGAAGCCCGGACGGGCGATGATGCGCTCCTTCGACAGGAAGCCTGGCGCACTGGCCAAGGTCCCCGCCGCGACGGTACTGCTCATGGATCAGATCCTTCTTATAGGGAGGGTGCAGGCAAAGCGGCGCAAGGGTAGCAGCATCAAGTAGCGTGAAAGCAATCTGATATCGTTCATTTTTGCTCGGCTGAAACGGTCATGTTGCCTATACCGGCCCTATCGCCGGCAAGCCAGCTCCCACAAGTACCCCACCGACCTCGGGGACAGCGGGATCCCTGTGGGAGCTGGCTTGCCGGCGATAGGGCCAGTACAGGCCACACATTCGGAACTGACAAAATCATGGCCGTCGAAAGCCGTACCATCTGCTGTACGCGTAGGAAATGCCCTGTATCTCTAGTCGAATACGCAGGGGCAACCACTGCGGCGCTATACTCTGGCGCTTGAATTTCAAAAACGGACTACAAGGACTCGCCCATGAAAGCGTTCGGCAAAATCCTGGGACTTGGGCTTCTCGGGTTGCTGCTGATCATCGTGGCGCTGGGCTTCGCCCTGACCCACCTCTTCGATCCCAACGACTACAAAGACGAGATTCGCCAGCTGGCACGTGACAAGGCTCATGTCGAGCTGACCCTCAACGGTGACATTGGCTGGAGCCTGTTCCCGTGGCTGGGCCTGGAGTTGCACGAAGCGAGCATTGCCACCTTGAACAAACCCAAGGAGCCGTTCGCCGACCTGCAGATGCTCGGGCTTTCTGTACGTGTGCTGCCACTGCTGCGCCGCGAAGTGCAGATGAGCGACGTACGCGTCGAGGGCCTGAACCTGACCCTGGCCCGTGACGAACAGGGCCATGGCAACTGGGAAGACATCGGCAAGCCGCTGCCCGCGCAGGACGGCGCCAGCGCCGATGCGCAGGCCAGCGCTCCGGCCCAGGCACCGGCCGAACAGGCGTCGGCACCGGCCGCCAGCAACGAACGCGCCGTCAAGCTGGACATCGACAGCCTGACCGTGAACAACGCCCGCGTGCAGTACACCGATGCCAAGACCGGCCAGAGCTACAGCGCCGAAAGCATCCAGCTGAGCACCGGCCCGGTCCACGAAGGGGCAAACATTCCGCTCAAGGCCAGCGCCTTCCTCAGTGCCAGCCAGCCGAACATCAAGGCCCGCACCGAACTGGCCGGCGAGCTGCGCTTCGACCGCAAGCTCAAGCGCTACAACTTCGAAGACATGCGCTTGTCGGGCGAAACCTCGGGTGAGCCCACCGGCGGCAAGACCGTGACCTTCGCCGCCCAAGGCCAGTTGCTGGTCGACCTGGCCGCCAATGTCGCCTCGTGGAACGGCCTGAAAGTCTCGGCCAACCAGCTGCGCGCCTTGGGCGAACTGAACCTGCGAGACCTGGACAAGGCGCCACAGCTGAGCGGCGGCCTGTCCATCGCCCAGTTCGACCTGCGCACCTTCCTCGACAGCATCGGCCGCCCGCTGCCGGCCACCAACGACCCGGCGGCCTTCGCCAAGCTGGAGCTGGTCACCCGCCTGCAGGGCACGCCGAACAGCCTGGCCCTGGAAGATCTGGCGGTGAAACTGGACGACAGCACCTTCAGTGGCCGCGTGGCCGTCGAAGACTTCGCCAAACAGGCCCTGCGCCTGCAGCTCAAGGGCGACACCTTCAACGCCGACCGCTACCTGCCGGCCAAGAGTGAAGAGGCCAAGGGCGCCACCGCCGCGCGCCAGGCCGAGGTCAAGCAACAGGAAGCCACGGCGGTCGCCGGCCCTGGCACCACGCCGCTTCCCAACGCCCCGACCCAGGTCGCCTGGAGCGACGACAAGCTGCTGCCGGTCGACCGCCTGCGCGCCCTCGACCTGCAGGCCGACCTGGCCTTCGGCTCGCTGACCCTGGACAAACTGCCGATCGAAGACGCCCAGCTCAAGGCCATCGGCCAGGGCGGCCTGCTGACCCTGCAAACCCTGCGCGGTGAACTGTACAACGGCACCTTCGAGGCCAAAGGCACGGTCGATGTGCGCCCTGCTGTGCCGCAACTGGGCGTCAACACCAGCATCCAGCGGGTGCCGGTGGAACACTTCATCAAGACCGAGGGCAAGGAACAGACGCCACCGGTCAAAGGCCTGCTGACCCTGACCAGCGACCTGACCGCCACCGGCAACAGCCAGAAGGCCCTGGTCGACACCCTCAACGGCAACGCCAACTTCGTCATCAACGACGGCGTGCTGGTCAATGCCAACCTGGAACAGCAGCTGTGCAAGGCCATCGCCACGCTGAACCGCAAATCGCTCACCGGCGAGCCTCGCGGCAAGGACACCCCGTTCCAGGAACTGCGTGGCAGCCTGGTAGTACGCAATGGCGTCGCCAACAACCCGGACCTCAAGGCACGCATTCCGGGCCTGACCGTCAATGGCCATGGTGACCTCGACCTGCGTGTACTAGGCATGGACTACAACGTTGGCGTGGTCGTCGAAGGCGACCAGCGCGCCATGCCGGACCCGGCCTGCCAGGTCAACGAACGCTATGTGGGTGTCGAAATACCGCTGCGCTGCCGCGGCCCGCTGGAGCTGGGCGCCAAAGCCTGCCGCCTGGACCAGGACGGCCTGGGCAAGGTTGCCGCCAAGGTGGCCGGCAACCGCCTGCAAGACAAGATCGATGAAAAACTCGGAGACAAAGTGAGCCCGGAACTGAAAGACGCGCTCAAGGGGCTGTTCAAGCGATGAGCCCCGAGCAGTTCTCCAGCGCAGTGCTGGATTGGTATGACGAACACGGCCGGCACGACCTGCCCTGGCAACAGGGCATCAACCCGTACCGGGTGTGGGTGTCGGAAATCATGTTGCAGCAGACCCAGGTCAGCACCGTACTCAACTACTTCGACCGCTTCATGCAGGCCCTGCCGACCGTGCAGGCCCTGGCCGAAGCGCCGGAGGACGAGGTGCTGCACCTGTGGACGGGCCTGGGCTACTACACCCGGGCACGCAACCTGCAAAAGGCCGCGAAGATCGTGGTCGAACAGCATGGCGGCGAATTACCGCGCAGTGTCGAGCAGCTCACCGAGCTGCCCGGCATCGGCCGCTCCACCGCCGGCGCGATCGCCAGCATCAGCATGGGCATCCGCGCACCGATCCTCGACGGCAACGTCAAGCGCGTGCTGGCCCGCTACACCGCCCAGGCCGGCTACCCCGGCGAACCCAAGGTGGCCAACCAGCTGTGGGCCACGGCCGAACGCTTTACCCCGCAGCAGCGAGCCAACCACTACACCCAGGCGATGATGGACATGGGCGCCACGCTGTGCACCCGCAGCAAGCCCAGCTGCCTGATCTGCCCGCTGCAGCGCGGGTGCGAAGCGCACCTGCACGGTGAAGAAACCCGCTATCCCGAGCCCAAGCCGCGCAAGGCACTGCCGCAACGCCGCACACTGATGCCACTGCTGGCCAACCACGAAGGCGCCATCCTGCTTTACCGCCGCCCGTCCAGCGGCCTGTGGGGTGGTTTGTGGAGCCTGCCGGAGCTGGACGACATCGCCCAGCTCGACGATCTGGCCTACCAGCACGGCCTGCGCCTGGCTGACAGCCGCGCCATGGACGGCCTGACCCATACCTTCAGCCACTTCCAGCTGGCGATCGAGCCCTGGCTGGTGCGCGTCGACCCGGTCGGCCAGCACGTGGCCGAGGCCGACTGGCTCTGGTATAACCTCGCCACCCCGCCGCGCCTGGGCCTCGCCGCCCCGGTGAAAAAGCTGCTCAAACGCGCGGCCGACGAACTGATTGCAGGAGACGCCCGATGACCCGCACCGTGATGTGCCGCAAGTACAAAGAAGAACTGCCAGGCCTGGAGCGCCCGCCCTACCCCGGCGCCAAGGGCCAGGACATCTTCGAACACATCTCGCAGAAAGCCTGGGCCGACTGGCAGAAGCACCAGACCATGCTGATCAACGAAAAGCGCCTGAACATGATGAACGCCGAGGATCGCAAATTCCTCCAGGGCGAGATGGACAAGTTTTTCGCCGGCGAAGAATACGCCCAGGCGGAAGGCTACGTTCCACCCTCGGAATGACCCCACGGAACGTAAGCGACGGAATTAATTTAAAATTTTTTCAAAAAGTCGTTGACGAGCGGTCTGAAAGTCTATTTAATTCACCTCGTCGCCCAGATAGCTCAGTCGGTAGAGCAGAGGATTGAAAATCCTCGTGTCGGCGGTTCGACTCCGTCTCTGGGCACCACCTTCAAGCTTCTGGTGGTTGCAAAGTTACCCGAAGCGACAACAAGAAACCCGCCTAGTGCGGGTTTTTTGTTGTCTGTGGTTTTTGTTTTCCAGGAAAACCCCCGCCTCATCGAGGGGGGGGGCCGCACTACAAAAACGCTTAACCCTCAAACTCACTCTGCGTCATCTGCCCCAAGTAGGAGACGCTCAACAAATGCAGCGTCTGGCCCGGGACCGAATCGGCGATTTTCTTGATGTCCGCCGCGGTCACCCGATAGTTATCAGCGGGCAGAGTTCCCGAGCGGTAACCCACCTCCTCGCCGTCTTCGTCATAGCTGATGAAGTTGAGATAAAAGTAGTGCTTCATGTGTAACCTCCAGTTCAAGTGCCCCACACCGTGCGAGGCCTACGCAGCCTATTTGGCACTTGCAGCCGACAGCAGATGGAACCGATGACAAGGTGGCGCCAGGCCATTAGCCATTGACCCGCATCAACGAGGCAGCCGCCCACTCTCGATAGCATGGAGCATGGACATCCGAATCGACCCGCAAGGACCTCCATGAGCGAAGAATCCCCCCTCCTGCTCCCCGCCCCCAGCGCGCCCGCCACCACCCAAGCCCGCACGCGCCGCCCACGCCAGCGCAAGCCGGAACCGACGATTACCAGCATCAGCCAGCAGCCTGCAGCGCTGGAAGTCGCCACCGCCCCCAAGGGCAGCAACGAAGACAGCACCTCGGCCCGCTTGCCGACCAGCTATCCATACCGCACCCGTCTGCGTCGCCAGGACTACGAGAAGGCCAAGCACGCGCTGCAGATCGAGTTGCTCAAGGTGCAGAGCTGGGTAAAGGAAACCGGCCAGCGCGTGGTGATTCTGTTCGAAGGGCGCGATGCGGCGGGCAAGGGCGGTACCATCAAGCGTTTCATGGAGCACCTCAACCCACGTGGCGCGCGCATCGTGGCCCTGGAGAAGCCTTCCGAGCAGGAAAAAGGCCAGTGGTACTTCCAGCGCTACATCCAGCATCTGCCCACGGCAGGTGAAATGGTGTTCTTCGACCGCTCCTGGTACAACCGCGCCGGCGTCGAAAAGGTGATGGATTTCTGCTCGCCACTGCAGTACCTGGAGTTCATGCGCCAGGCGCCGGAGCTGGAGCGCATGCTGTGCAACAGCGGCATCCTGCTGTTCAAGTACTGGTTCTCGGTGAACCGCGAAGAGCAGCTGCGCCGCTTCATCTCGCGCCGGGACGACCCGCTCAAGCACTGGAAGCTGTCGCCCATCGACATCAAGTCGCTGGACAAGTGGGAGGACTACACCGCAGCCAAGGAGGCGATGTTCTTCCATACCGACACGGCCGATGCACCGTGGACGGTGATCAAGTCCGATGACAAGAAGCGTGCGCGGATCAACTGCATCCGGCACTTCCTGCATTCGCTGGATTACCCGGGCAAGGACCACAGCGTGGCGCATGCCCCGGATGCGCTGCTGGTCGGGCGCGCATCGCGAGGTTTCGAGGAAGATGAGGCAGAGCCGCAGGCCAGTTGAATCGGCGTGCCTGCTGCGCTTCAATACGCGCAATTTCCGCCCCACCAAGGATTCACCCCATGGCCACCCCCACCAAGCAACAGAAACGCGCCAAGCGCGCCGCCAGCAAGGCCAAGCAGAACCGCATGGTACGCAGCGGCCAGGCAGTCAAGGCCAGCGCAGGCGACAGCGCCAGCATCGAGCAGGTGTACAACAAGGCCATGGAATCGGGCAGCTACGAACCGCTGTTCAAGAAGATGAAGGAAGCCCAGGAAGGCGGCCTGGTACCGATGATTTCGGTGTTCCTGGTAGACCCGCTGCTGGCCCTGGTGCTCAAGGGGCACAAGGAAGAACACGCCACCGACTACATCGTGCTGGTGTTCAATGCCTACCGCAAATGGCTGGACGGGGCCGACGAAGAGGCCACCATGGCCTGGCTGGAGAGCGATGAGTTCCAGGCAGCCTATGTGGCGGCTTCGGAGCTGGTTGCCAAGCAGCAACAGCAGCAGAAGCAATTTGGCTGATAGGGCTGTGTAGCCTGCCCGGGCCCTATCGCCGGCAAGCCGGCTCCCACAAGAACACCACAGGGCCCGAAGGCAATGCCGTCCCTGTGGGAGCGGGCAAGCCCGCGAAAGGGCCGGTACAGTCAACAAAAAAGGCCGCGCCCTTCACAGGACGCGGCCTTTTCATTTCAGCCAGCGCGGATCAGTTGTCCAGCGCCACCCGCCCGGCAGCTTCACGCTTGCGGTGCACCAGCAAGCCAGCCGCCACCACACCAATGCTCAGCAGTGCGGTCGCGATGATTTCGGCGCGGTGGTCCTCACGCAGCGCCATTACCACCAGAATGGCAATGATGAAGGCAATGGTCGCCCAGGTCAGGCCCGGGAACAGCCACATCTTGAAGGTGATCTTCTCGCCGCGGGCCTCACGCTGGGCACGCATGCGCAGCTGCGACACGGCAATCACCAGGTACACCAGCAGCGCGATGGCACCAGAGCTGGCCAGCAGGAACTCGAACACCTGGGCCGGGGCCACGAAGTTGGCGAACACACAAAGGAACGCCGCTGCGGTAGACAGCAGAACCGCCACATGCGGGGTAGCCGACTTGGTGGTGCGCTGGGCAATGGCCGGGGCGTCACCACGCTTGCTCAGCGAGAACAGCATGCGCGACGAGGTGTACAGCGCCGAGTTCAGGCAGCTGGTCACGGCGATCAGCACGACGATGTCGACGATCAGCTTGGCATTCGGCACACCGATACGGCTCAGCACGGTCTGGTAGGAACCGGTCTCGGCCAGGGCCGGGTCGTTCCACGGTACCAGGGCCACGACCAGGAAGATCGACACCAGGTAGAACAGGCAGATACGCCAGATCACCGAGTTGGTGGCTCGGCTGATCTGCTTGCCCGGATCCTTCGACTCGGCAGCGGCAATGGTAACGATTTCGGTACCCATGAACGAGAACATGGTGGTCAGCATGGCTGCCAGCACCGCGCCCAGGCCGTTAGGCATGAAGCCCTGGGTGTCGAACAGGTGGCTGGCACCGCTTACCTGGCTGCTCGGCACAAAGCCGAACATGGCAGCACAACCCACAGCGATGAAGCCGATGATCGCCAGCACCTTGAGCAGGGCGAACCAGAACTCGAACTCGCCGTAGTTCTTCACGCTGCACAGGTTGGTCAGGGTCAGCGCCAAGGTGATGACCAGGGAGAACGCCCACAGGTCGACCGCAGGGAACCAGGCATGCAGGATGGCCGCGGCGGCGTTGGCCTCCAGCGGAATTACCAGCACCCAGAACCACCAGTACAGCCAGCCAATGGTGAAACCGGCCCAGCGCCCGATGGCGCGGTCGGCATATGTAGAGAACGAACCGGTGTCAGGCGAGGCGACAGCCATTTCACCCAACATGCGCATCACCAGCACGACCAGCGTACCGGCGGCAGCGTAAGCCAGCAGCACGGCTGGGCCGGCAGCAGCGATGGCGTGGCCGGAGCCAACGAACAGGCCGGCACCGATGACGCCAGCGATGGACAGCATGGTCACATGCCGTTGTTTGAGCCCCTGAGCGAGGTCATTGGAATTGTTACCGCTCATTAAAACTACCTTTGTAAGGAGTGGACCACTCCGACTGCGGTTACGGAGCGCGCCTGGGGTTGACCTGGGCGTCGCTGCAATCGGCGGTTTCCTACTGGCAATAAGCGCGCCATGTGCTGAATGCATTCGTCAGAAAAGTCGGCGGGCCTTTTAGCATGCGGTTTGGAGGGCTTTCGGCCAACGGCTGACCGAAAGGCCGCCAAATCATCGGATTACTGAAATACCCACTTACAAACGCACCAAAGGTGCTCCCCGGTAACACCTGTGCACCGCTGCAATGCAAAAAAGTGCAACCTAGAGGTACAACCTGAAGACATGGCCGCACCCGTTCGCGGGCATGCCCGCTCCCACATGTTAGGTGCAACCATTTGAGCTTTTTAACGAACCTGTGGGAGCGGGCGTGTCCGCGAAAGGTCTAAAACCGCTTCCATGAGCGGGCCAAAGCTGGCACCATCGCGCCTTTTTTCATCAAGGCTCTGGTGCTGGGCGACACCTTCGCGGACATCCGCGCGACGTTGCGCTGCAACGATGCGACAAACCGCCCCACCAGCGCCCCGAGTCCCCAGCGACCCTGTTGGCCGTGATAATGCCGCTATGCTAGCTTGGCGCACGCCAGGAAGGCCGCCAACAGCTGGGAACGCACCCGTACACATGAGGACCGCACATGGCTCAGGCCACGCCCGCGCTGGAAATCCGCAATCTGCACAAACGCTACGGCGAGCAGGAAATTCTCAAGGGCATTTCGCTGACCGCACGCGACGGTGACGTGATCTCCATCCTGGGGTCGTCCGGCTCCGGCAAGTCCACCCTGCTGCGCTGCATCAACCTGCTCGAGAACCCGCACCAGGGCGAAATCCTGGTCGCAGGTGAAGCCCTCAAGCTCAAGGCCGCCAAGAACGGCGACCTGGTCGCCGCCGACAACCGCCAGATCAACCGCCTGCGCAGCGAGATCGGTTTCGTCTTCCAGAACTTCAACCTGTGGCCGCACATGTCGATCCTCGACAACATCATCGAGGCGCCGCGCCGCGTGCTCGGCCAGAGCAAGGCCGAGGCCATCGAAGCCGCCGAAGCCCTGCTGAACAAGGTGGGCATCTACGACAAGCGCCACAGCTACCCCGCCCAGCTTTCCGGTGGCCAGCAACAGCGCGCCGCCATTGCCCGTACCCTGGCCATGAAGCCCAAGGTCATCCTGTTCGACGAGCCAACTTCGGCGCTCGACCCGGAAATGGTCCAGGAAGTGCTAAACGTTATCCGCGCATTGGCCGAAGAAGGCCGTACCATGCTGCTGGTGACGCACGAGATGAGCTTTGCCCGCCATGTGTCCAGTGAAGTCGTCTTCCTGCACCAGGGCCTGGTCGAAGAGCAGGGATCGCCGCAGCAGGTCTTCGAGAACCCGACCTCGGCGCGTTGCAAGCAATTCATGTCCAGCCACCGCTAACGGAGCAATACATGCACACTTACAAGAAGTTCCTCCTGGCAGCTGCTGCCACGCTGGTGATGTCGGCCAACGCCCTGGCCGCAGAAAAACTGCGCATGGGTATCGAAGCCGCCTACCCACCGTTCAACAACAAGGATGCCAGCGGTAACGTGGTCGGCTTCGACAAAGACATCGGCGACGCCCTGTGCGCCAAGATGAAAGTCGAGTGCTCGGTCGTCACCTCCGACTGGGACGGCATCATCCCGGCCCTGAACGCCAAGAAGTTCGACTTCCTGGTGTCGTCGCTGTCGATCACCGACGAGCGCAAGCAGGCCGTGGACTTCACCGAGCCGTACTACTCCAACAAGCTGCAGTTCATCGCGCCGAAAAACGTCGACTTCAAGACTGACAAGGCCTCGCTCAAGGGCAAGGTGATCGGCACCCAGCGCGCCACCCTGGCTGGCACCTGGCTGGAGGACAACTACGGTGACGACGTAGAGATCAAACTCTACGACACCCAGGAAAACGCCTACCTCGACCTGGTTTCCGGCCGCATCGACGGCATCCTGGCCGACAAGTACGTGCAGTACGAGTGGCTGAAGAGCAAAGACGGCTCGAACTTCGAGTTCAAGGGCGAGCCGGTGATGGACAGCGACAAGATCGGCATTGCCGTGCGCAAGGGTGACACCAAGCTGCGCGACGACCTGAACAAGGCCCTGGCAGAAATCAAGGCCGACGGCACGTACAAGAAGATCAACGACAAGTACTTCCCGTTCAGCATCGAATGATCCGCCCCGACCGGCGCGCCCTTGCGGCGCGCCAGTCCCTAGAATGACCTGCCCATGAATATCGACCTGCACGGATTCGGTCCGGCCATGATGGCCGGCACCCTGATGACCGTAAAACTGGCGCTTTGCGCCTTGCTGCTGGGCCTGGTCCTGGGCCTGCTCGGCGCCCTGGCCAAGACTTCCTCGATCAAGCCACTGCAATGGCTTGGTGGCTTCTATTCGACCCTGGTTCGCGGCGTGCCCGAACTGCTGTGGGTACTGCTTATCTATTTCGGCACCGTCGGCTTGATGAACGCCCTCGGTGAAGCCCTGAACATGCCGGGCCTGGAGCTCAGCGCCTTCGCTGCGGGCGTGATCGCCCTGGGCCTGTGCTTCGGCGCCTATGCCACCGAAGTGTTCCGTGGCGCCATCCTGGCGATCCCCAAGGGCCACCGTGAAGCCGGCCTGGCGCTTGGCCTGTCCAAAGGCCGCATCCTGTCGCGGATCATCCTGCCGCAGATGTGGCGCATCGCCCTGCCCGGCCTTGGCAACCTGTTCATGATCCTGATGAAGGACACCGCCCTGGTGTCGGTGATCGGCCTGGAAGAAATCATGCGCCACGCACAAATCGGCGTGACCGTGACCAAAGAGCCGTTCACCTTCTACATGGTTGCGGCCTGCATCTACCTGAGCCTGACCATCATTGCCATGACCGGCATGCACTTCATGGAAAAACGCGCCGCTCGCGGCTTTGCGAGGGCCGAATAATGAATTGGGAAGTCATCATCAAATGGCTGCCACGCCTGGCCCAGGGTGCGACCCTGACCCTGGAGCTGGTGGCCATCGCGGTGGTTGCCGGGTTGATCCTGGCCATCCCGCTGGGCATCGCTCGCTCCTCGCGCCACTGGTATGTGCGCGCGGTGCCGTTCAGCTACATCTTCTTCTTCCGTGGCACGCCGCTGCTGGTGCAGCTGTTCCTGGTCTACTACGGCCTGGCGCAGTTCGACGCGGTGCGTTCGAGTTCGCTGTGGCCGTACCTGCGCGACCCGTTCTGGTGCACCGTGCTGACCATGACCCTGCACACTGCTGCCTACATCGCCGAGATCCTGCGCGGCGCGCTGCAGTCGATCCCCAAGGGTGAGATCGAGGCGGCGCGGGCGCTGGGCATGTCGCGGGGCAAGACGCTGTTCTACATCATGCTGCCACGCGCCGCGCGCATCGGCCTGCCGGCGTACAGCAACGAAGTGATCCTGATGCTCAAGGCCAGCGCCCTGGCCAGTACCGTGACCCTGCTGGAACTGACCGGCATGGCCCGTACCATCATCGCCCGCACCTACCTGCCGGTAGAAATCTTCTTTGCCGCCGGGGTGTTCTACCTGGTGATCTCGTTCGTGCTGGTGCAGGGTTTCAAGCTGCTGGAGCGCTGGTTGCGCGTGGATGCCTGCCAGGGCCGCTGAGACCTCACTGACAGCTTCGCGGGCACGCCCGCTCCCACAGGTGTAGCGCCAACCTTGAATGTAGCGCTATACCTGTGGGAGCGGGCGTGCCCGCGAAGAGGCCCTCAAAACCACCACACATCCTTGCCATGCCCAACCACCTCCACAGCCCCCACCTAAGCACCCGCTTCCAGGCCCTCGACCAGTTCCTGATCGAGCACCAGCAGCTGTGGAAACCCCGCCCCTTCACCAGCCTGCAGCTGGCCTGGGAAACCGCCCACCCCGAGCTTGCCGCCCACCTGCGCCAATGCTCCCTGGCAGACGCCGAAACCGACACCACCGCTGCCCTGTTGCCCGCCCCGTTCCCGCAACTGGCCCAGCAAGCCCGACAGCTTTCGGCACTCGGCAACCTCCCGGAAACCGACCTGCCTCCCGCCGCGCATCGCCTCGACGTAGCCGTCCCCGGCCGCAAATGGCAGCAGATCGAAGCCTTCGCCAGCCACCTGGCCTTCCGCGAACAGCCCAGTCACTGGCTGGACTGGTGCTCCGGCAAAGGCCACCTGGGCCGCCGCCTGCTGCAACCCGGCCAACACCTGACCTGCCTGGAATACGATGCCGAACTGGTCGCCGCCGGCCAGGCCCTGAGCGCGCACCACCACTTGCCGGCGCAGCATGTGCACCAGGATGTGATGGCCAACGACAGCGCCCGCCACCTGGCTGGCGACAAAAGCGTGGTCGCCCTGCACGCCTGTGGCGACCTGCATGTGCGCCTGATGCAACTGGCCAGCCAGCAAGGTTGCCGGCAACTGGCCGTCGCCCCCTGCTGCTACAACCGCATCGCGGCGCAGCAGTACCAAGCGTTATCCACAGCCGCCCAAGCCTCCAGCCTGCGGCTGTCACTGGACGACCTGGGCCTGCCCTTGAGCGAAACCGTTACCGCCGGCGCCCGCGTGCGACGCCAGCGCGACACCTCGATGGCCCGGCGCCTGGGCTTCGACCTGCTGCAACGCCAGCAGCGCCAGACCGATGAGTATCTGCCGACACCGTCACTACCCGTGGCCTGGCTGGAGAAGCCCTTCGAGCAGTACTGCCGCGACCTGGCCGAACTCAAGCAATTACAGGTGAATGGCAACCCGGACTGGGCAGCCCTGGAAGCCGCAGGCTGGCAACGCCTGGCCGAGGTCCGCAACCTGGAGCGCGTGCGCAACCTGTTCCGCCGGCCGCTGGAGCTGTGGCTGGTACTCGATCGCGCCCTGTTCCTCGAAGAACAAGGCTACAACGTGCGCCTTGGCCTGTTCTGCGACTACCCACTCACCCCGCGCAACCTGCTAATCCTCGCCGAACGCGACCGTTAGCCGCAGCACAACCTGTGGATAACTCTGTGAACAAGCTTGTGATTACCTGTTGGATCCAAGCGCTATTTCAAGCGTTTGGCTTATTCCGGCTTGCGCGTCAAGGCCAGTAAAAACAGGCGTTTGCGCAAAGACCGGCGGTGTATCGATCCGGCATGCCTTTCGCGCAAGGCGCCGATGCCACTTGTGCATAAACATTTCTTGTGGTTGGCGACTGCGTCTAAAGCCTTACCCAGAATGGCCTGATTTACGCGGTCCCTTGTGGGAGCGGCCTTGTGTCGCGAAAGGGCTGCAACGCAGCCCCAGCGATCTCTGCAAATACGCCAAAAACGGGGGCCGCCTTGCGGCCCATCGCGACACAAGGCCGCTCCCACACTGACCGCATCAGGGCTCAATGCGCCTTATTCTTGGCAATCTCGATATCGTTCATCAGCGCCTTGGCCATGTCGCACAGATAATCGGCGGCGCCCAGGAATTTATGGTCATCCTCCATATCCCCCTCGCGCACCAGATGCTTGATGTAGCCCATCAGGATCGAGACATGCTCATAGGCAGCATCGACGGGGACGCCAGGCTCGACGCGTAGCAGATTGAGGGATGGGTTACCGGCTGCGAGGAAGGTTTCCACGCCTGCGGTGGTGATTGGCTTTGGGCTGCGGGGATCAGTATCAATCGTTTTCAATTTTCAAACTCCTAGTTCAAAGGAGTTGCCGTGTTCATTCTTTCTCACGGAACAAAGGCGGCAACCGTGCACGAGGTGAGAAACCGAGTGAACATAGGAAGCTCGGCCAGACCAAGGTCTGCCCGCGCACGGTCGCCATTACGCAGCCGATACGTTCAAAATCGGGTTCTCACACCCGGTCGCCAGAGCGACCCGAAAACGGTATCCGTGAGACATTTCCCCGACAACAGCGATACTTCGGCGGCGCGCGTAGGATAGTTCCGAAGCCACCAAACCCTGAAGCTGTTAGCCCTAAAGTTCAGAATCTTCGTACAGCTGATGGCCTATTCGCGGGCGCGCCCGCTCCCACAGGTACTACACAGTTTCAAGGCTTGTGGAGATCCTGTGGGAGCGGGCAAGCCCGCGAATAGGCCATCACAAGCAACACAAAGCTAATGCCCGACCGCCGCAACGGTGTATCATCCGCCCCCCAAATGATTAAAAAGTGACGTCGCGCGCTGCCCGCCAGCCCCGCGACCTTCTGGCGTTGCGCCAGAACCGACAATGGACTAACGGACCCGACCATCGTGACCCAAGCCAAGCCCCTCGCCCTGCTGACCCTCGCCCTGGCCCTGACCGGCTGCGCCAGCGGCACCGCTCCCCACCCCACCAGCAGCCTGGGCTGGAACCACCCCGGCATGCAGCTGGGCGGCGACAACGGCCTGCCCCTGCGCACCGAAAGCCCCTGCCGCAAGCGCGGCTGCGACAACGACAAGCTGTTCTTCAACCCGGGCAAAACCGAGCCAAGCGTCACCACCATCCATCGCGGCTGGTAGGAAAATTCTTCTTTCAGGTCGGTGACTTAGGTCATTTGCGAACATTCGCAACGAAGTGGTTTACAGGCGCCAACCGATCGTTATAATGACGCCCCATTGCCGGTATAGCTCAGATGGTAGAGCAACTGACTTGTAATCAGTAGGTCCCGGGTTCGATTCCTGGTGCCGGCACCATATCCAGCTCCATTGCGTTCCACCGAATGCCTTGGAAGCCCCTAAAACCCGCCCTTTGGCGGGTTTTTTCGTTCCAGGACCCTCCGTCGGGATCCAACAAAATACCCCATCCCCGGGGGTATTTTTAGGGTACAGCGTCTTGCCTGCATGGAGAACGTACCCTTATGCCACGCCTAGCCGTTCCTCTGAGCGACCTCAAATGCCGTACGGCGAAACCTCGCGAACGTGCCTACAAGCTATTCGACGGTGGCGGCATGTACCTCTTCGTGAAACCCAACGGCGTGAAAACGTGGCGATTGCGCTACTTCAAGCCCAGCGGCAAGGAAGGCACGCTGATCATCGGGAACTACCCCATCATCTCGCTGGCCGTCGCGAGGACCAAGCGCGATGAAGCCAAGGCCCTGCTACTCGATAACCTCGACCCGATGGAAGAGAAGAAGAAAGCGAAGCTTGCCGCCCAACGAGCCTCCCTACTTTTCCAAACCGTCGCCCTGGAGTGGCACGCCGAAATGTCCCGGCGCTGGACGGAGGGACACGCCAAGACCGTCATGAGTCGGTTGCGCACCCACGTATTCCCCCTGATCGGCCAACGCCCCATTGCTGAACTCGATACTCATGATCTGCTTGAGGTCACCCTGCGTATCAAAGAGCGCGGCACCATGGACGTTGCCCTGCGCGTGCAGAATTATCTCTCCACGATCATGCGGGGCGCGAAACGGGCGCGGCAGATCAGCCAGAACCCGGCGCTCGACCTGGCAGGGTCGATTCATGCCCCGCGTACCGTGCACCGCCCTGCCCTCTCACTCAACCGCCTCCCCGAACTACTGAACCGGATCGACAACTACAACGGCCGTGAGCTAACCAAGCTGGCGGTACTGCTGACGCTGCACGTGTTCGTGCGCTCCAGCGAACTGCGCTTTGCGCGCTGGGATGAGTTCGACCTGCAAAGGGCGATGTGGGAAATCCCCGACACCCGCAAGCCAATCGACGGCGTGCGCAATTCCACTCGTGGCACCAAGATGAGCGGAGACATACAGATGGTGCCGCTCTCTCCGCAAGTCATCGCGATAATAGAACGATTACGCGGCTTGAGTAGATTCTCCGAGCTGGTGCTGCCCGGTGACCACAAGTACTGGAAGCCAATGTCGGAGAACACGGTTAACCAGGTGCTGCGCAACGTTGGCTACGACACATCCAAGGAAGTATGCGGGCATGGATTCAGGACCATGGCCTGTTGCGCCTTGCTGGAGTCAGGGCTGTGGACAGACGCGGCTATTGAGCGGCAAATGAGCCACAAGGAACGCAATCGCGTGCGTGCCGCCTATATCCACAAGGCCGAATTTCTGGAGCAGCGTCGGCTGATCATGGCGTGGTGGAGCAATTACATCGATGCCAACAGATCGGGGCATGTCACTCCACATGAGTTCGCCCATCCAGCTGGCGACAACATCACTTCCTTGCCAAGTGGGCGTGGCGCATTCAATCGTCGATGAACCCTCCAGAACACCGTTGGCCGCTCTTTAATTCGGGTCCATCCAAACAGGGCTGCAAAGCCGCCCTGTTTGGATGGACCTAGCTTTGCAAAGCTAAAAGCCGACAAAAATCCTTTGAATACCACTGATTTCCACCGGTGGATAATTTCATGCACAGCCCCAGAGGCCACGAGGATTGGGGCGTTGACCAAAATTATCCACAGGCGTAGAACTGATCGTGCAAACGCTGCCTTAGGCAGCACCCCAGGTGACCCGAGCCTTCAAGGTCACGCCGCTCTCGCGGTGGCTCTACCCAAGGGCGATTCGCATCCGGCAGCTCGCCCGGTCACTACCCATGTGATGGATGCTCTTACACATATAGCGTTCGTGCGCCAGATACACAGTACCTCGCTGCCCTGCAGCAACCTATTCGCTTGGCCGAATCTTGCGCCAACCTGTGCCCGTCTCTTTCTTCTGGAAAGAGACGGGCGCTCCTGACACTGCTGCAGCCCTGATCGCACATGGCTTTGCGGCAATCCCCCTCGTGACAATCGGCGTGACAAACGCCGATGTCACCAGCAACAGCGCTGTAGATGATGGTGCCGTAGCCCAAGGAATGGACTGCACCTGACTGACAGTCAGGCATGCCCCGGTCATCGCATTGCTGCTTGCTTGTGGCTCAGGATCTCGCGGCGCTGGTCTCGTCAGCCAATGCAGCCTCCACCCGCCCACCGGTATCGGTGCTCAGGAGGCCAGATCATGAGATGCCCTGGCTCCCGGTCGTAAGGAGCCGCCAGTCCCGCGTCAGTGGACACCCTCACAGGTCGCAGGGGCCTTGATCCCTGATAACACTCAGCATTCCTGGCGGGATGACGTGGGGGCGAGGATCGGAGAGCGAACGATGAGGTGACCGACATGGCATTGGTGGGTAGACGCGACGGCCGTAATTTCGGCTACGGCAGGCAATTGAGCTATGCAGGGCCGCAGGCGCTGAAAGACATGTTCGGCGGTGGCCATTACGGAACGGTCAAAGCGCACTGTGACCGTTGGTTGGCTTTCGTAAAGTGGTGCCGCTCCGAACAGGGGCCCGGTATCAATGATGCGCGGCAGATTGATCGAAAGGTATTGGCCGACTACGCGGCGTATCTGCGCGACATTGTTAAGCGCGGTGATCTCGCCGTCAGCACCGCGCAAAACCGCCTATCCAGCGTTAACAGGACCATGGCAGCGCTTCGCGGTGATCAGCATGTGAAACTGCCAAGTCCGAGCAAGGCATTGGGTATGCAGCGCAGCGGAGTTCGACACTCAGTGCCGCAGGGCCAAGACCGCAAAAACGTTAAGCAGATTGTCGATGTGCTTTGCCGCGCTCATCAGCTACGGGCCGCTGCAATCGTTCTGTTGGCGCGAGCCACCGGCATGCGCTTGCGTGAGGCCATCCTAGCCGACTTGCCACGGCTGAGCCGTGAGGCTAACGACTTAGGCAGGATCAACATCCAGGATGGCACCAAAGGCGGCCGAGCTGGCGCCTCAGCGCCAAGATGGATTGCGGTGGATCACCATCTTCAAGACGCACTTAGTTTTGCACGGCAGGTGTCGCCTGTGAGTAGCCGCAACCTGATTGCGCCAGACGAAAGCTTTCTGAATGTTCAGCAGGAAATCATCCGCCCAGCGCGGGACGTCCTGCATGCACACAAGCTCAAAGGCTTCCATGAGCTACGAGCAGTGTATGCATGTGAACGCTATGAGCAAATCACCCAATACCCCGCACCTATCAACGGCGGCCAATGTTGCCAGGCAGATAGGAACCTAGATCGTGAGGCCCGAAGGCAAATCAGCTATGAGTTGGGGCACGGTCGGATCGATGTGGTCGCGGCCTACATTGGAGGACGCATATGAGTAAGCCATTCGATATGGAACTGTTCTTGGCTGCGGTGCTGACGGGATCGTACGCAACGCGGCAGCGCCATTTACGGCAAGCTAAGCTCATCCAAGCAGAGATATCTGAACGCTGGCAGCTAGAAACACCTTGAGGTTGGAAGAAAAAACATGTTGCGTGGTTTTTTGACCACCGACTAGCGAGACGATGCGAGGCGACTCGATATTACTACCTACTGACAGTGCGGCTGTTAGTTCGGCGCTTAGAAAGGACATGGGTCTTCAAGAGCTCAGCGAAGGTCTGACATTGATAGTCACGAGCGACCTCAATCAAGCCAGAGCAGACCTTGCCGCACATGATGTGCCATGAGCTACTCTCAAGCTAGGGTAATACTGTACGTATAGCACCCCGCCGTCCAGCCAGTCATAAAATCAAGGATTTAATCGCCCCTAGCTTCGCCAGAAAAGCTGTTGATAGACCGTAGGCCACGGGCCAAGGCGAACCGGTATATCACTACGCAGCATGCGAGCAGAGCCGCCATCTGGCCTCAGCCGGTCGCTCAGACAGGGCCGCCTTTGGCCGCGGATTTCGGTGAAAAGATCGGCAATCACAATCTAGGTTTCGCCGGAAAGTTCGTAACGCTTCGCCATCACCGAATTCTTCCCATTGATGGCGGGGGCTCTACAATATCTCAGCTTCCGAGATGGTATCGATTGGGTGTCTCGGGATTTCGTACAAAGCCTCAGGGGGCGTTGCGACACTACTGAGGCGTATGGACGTGCGGCTAACAAATTTGTAGTCTTGGTGCCTGCCTTGCCGCTTTCAATCCTCCAGCCATCGCGGATTTGTGGTTCTGCACTGGAGGAGCAAAGGATTTGCGTCTAGGCATGGAAGCTGATGCGGTGAACTTTCTGAATACTCCGCATCTGCTTAATAAGCTTTAGTTAGCTCACTAGATTTGCGAGGATTCTTAATTTATGTCGAAGCCACCCAGTCAAATTGTACTGTCAGGAGCTGCTTACTCTGCAAAAGAACTATTTGCACGCATTGGCGATGTTGCAGTTCATCCTGGGCCGAGGGGGACGAAATATATTGATGCAACAATATATGACGGTAGTTCATGGCGTGTCTTGTATCTGAAAAGCTTCGGTTTTGGCTCGGGCAGCAGAGTATTTTGCGAACCGCATCAGATCGGACCAATTATGCGCAACATTCAGAACAAAATTATTAGCTGCAAGGGAGGGATGGTTTACCATGACATCCCATTCGGAGATAAGACGCGCAAATACATATATCGAGGAATTCCACTCCCTTCTTTTTTACAGCCTAGCCCTTGGGGCATCTGAAAAATGACGAGGTAAAAACTTGCTGGTATAGATCGACATCCCAGAACCTCGTACCGCTAGGCTAGTCTGCTTTGTTGACGAGAGTTTGGGGATTTACCATTTTCATTTGAGTTCAGGATGGAGCATTTTAATAACAGATACTCTCTAGAGTTTCTGGGAGAAACGGCTAAAATACTTTGCCTCTCTTGATCCCCCCATGCTTACAAAAGAATTAATGATGGTTAGGCGCTGTACGAAATACCGAGAAACCCCGTCGGCGCTCCTCGGAAGCTAAAGTCTTGTAGCGTTTCCAGCCATCTACGGAAAGGAATACTGTGGTGGCAAAGCGTTACGAACTCTCGGATGAGGCTTGGGCTGTGGTTACTGATCTCTTCACCGAAACCCATGGCCGGCGGTGGCCCCGCCTGAGCGACCGCCTGATGCTCGATGGCGTGCTCTGGGCGCTCTGCTCAGGTGCTGCATGGCGAGATATACCGGAACGCTCCTGTCCGTGGTCAGTAAGCGCAGTACCGGCGCTAAACAGTTTGCTAAACGACTCAACGGCTACTGGTGGGGTAGTCTCAGCAGGGGCGGTGGCCTATGCACACTGGGCAGCTGGAAAGGATCAACATCCGCGAACGCAAGGGCCTAGATACACCCTTGAAACCTAGAAACCTAGAAACCTAGAAACCTAGAAACCTAGAAACCTAGAAACCTAGAAACCTAGAAACCTAGAAACCTAGAAACCTAGAAACCTAGAAACCAAAAAAGCTGCCAAGATGGCGAGTTTCTACGCTAGTTCGTGTGCCCAGCGAACGCTCATCCTAGCACCTGTCGAGATCACTGGGCTGAAAGTCTAGAACTCAAGCCCGATAGCTCGACCACAGGCGCAGACTTATACTCGCACCGAACACGTATGAAATCCGTCGGGACCGGTTCCGCTCCTTCAAAGAATTCAGCAAAGTCAAAGCTTTTAAGCTGGTAAGGAGCCACAAGAACGGCCTCCTGGCCGGCTCCCAAAAATATCACGGGCCGATTAGGAGCGACATTGCTGCACTCATGCGAGTAGTTGAAGTCAAGTGCATGAGCCATGAGGTAAACCTTATCCGGCACCCTGGAATCTGCAATCTGATCATGGGACCAGCTCCAACCGAAGTACAGAATCACACTAGATACAAAAAAAGCGAGCACAGAATACAAAGGAGGCTCGTTCACCTCTACACCTGCCAATTTACCTTTGACCCAGCCTACACCAATGAACCCGTGAACCAAGGAAAGAGCCAGTGCAACGGTGAGGATAAAAGGAAGCACCAGCTTTATGATTAGCAGGCCAGTAGTAAACACCAGAGTGATGGGTAGTGCGGAAGCATCTACATGAAAGACACCATTCACGTATGCCGCTGCGCTGCCCCTTGAATACAGCACCACTCCCGAAAGGATGACAGAGACTAGAAATTTGGTACTAGCAAAACTCCACAGCGATCGAATAACCGCTGATCGCTCCAATGATACGCCGATGAAGATCGTACACAACACGACAGCCCATAGGCGGAAAGCAACGGTGTGTTCTCGCACCCAATCGAAATCACTAGTGGCCGACCGGGTAATAGCAAGCATGACACCTACGATACCAATAAATCCAAGCGCCCAGCTAAGATCATAGCGACGCCGATCCTCAGCGTAGCCCTGTAGAGAAAGCCACTTCCCTAGTTGCTGATGGATGTCCCGTACGTAATATTTCAGAGACTTCTGACGCTGATTAACCAGATCATGCTCCCCGCCCTGCACTTCATGTCGTATTTTCTCAAGGTGTTGCTCAATTTGCTTACTCATATTTTCACTTCTTTCAAAACCAATTGGCATAGCTGTTACCTAACAAGCCTACCTCAACCCACTATGATGCTGTAGCTAATTAGGAAGCCAGGTAGATGCCTAGATACTCAGCCACATAGAAAAGTCATGTTATGGCTAGACGTTTATCGCCACCACTCATGACAAACTCAAAGCTCCCAATATTCTTCGATTTGGTAGAGAGGTCTGCCTGCCATTATCAGCTTAATAGCCTCTATATGTGCATCGTAATCGTCCTCAGAAAATTTTGTCCATCGCGGATTACGCTTTTGGGCAGCCATGAATGCTGAGCGTGCTCTGCTCATACTGGATCGGTTCTTCAATAGGAAACTCCGTAACCCTTTGAACAATTCGAAATCCAGCGGCGGGTGGAGCAAGGCAACGTTTGGGTGCTGGTGATGCCCGCCACAGACCAGGACCGTCTTCAGGTAGATATTTACCAGTTTCTGGGCACGGCCGAAGGTAAAGTTGGTTACACCAAAATTCTTCGCCTCCACTTCAATCTTCTTCATGAAGCTGACTTGCCATTTATCGACATTCTGGCCAATATCCTCTGGCCCCGTAACTTGGGACAAGCCGCTCAAATCAATTAGCTTGAACGCCAATGCGTTACCGCCACCAGCCAAGCCTCGGCCATATGCGGCGGCGGCGCACCACTTACCGTATTGGTGCTTGTGTTTCTCAATACAATACTGCGCTGTAGGAAGCGTCATATTAGATCCTTCTCACCCCATTAGAATTATCATCTGTAGAAAGTCTATTATTAAAACACCTTCAAATGAAGATCAATAACTGTTAGACTCGACCAAAAACAGAAATTTGTTCTAAGCTGCTTGTGATCCACTGCCGTTGACCAAGTACTATAATGCCGCCCCGACAGTGATCAGAGACCAAGCCACGATTTAAGCCGAGCCCAGATACTATTCGTTGGGGGAGTCGTACTAGGGTTTCGTTCACTGGATAACTGCAGGGCATTGGATCGAACCTTCGTTTCGGAGCCATAGTGCGCAGCTTTGGCCATCTTGTCGCGCAGCCGCTCAGCCTCGACCCTGGCTTGCGACCAAGGCCCAGCCTCCACGACGCGACCCCTTTGGACGATATAATGCGATCTGCAATTCTGATTCCAGTTACCTACCGACGGGTGAAGCGAGATGGACTCCCCATCAAACGTCATCCTCCAGTCGGTCGGGGTAAAAGGAGTTACAACACGCTCGCCGCAACCACAGCAGCACGAATGCACTGCGGTTGCGTAGTCCATCGAGATGTACAGAATGCCGGGCTCCAATTCGCGAGGAACATTTCGCACGAAACGGTGCTCAAGGCTGAGATACCGAATCATGATTGGTCACCGTTGAGCAGCATGCCCCCATCAGTCGTGTAGGTGCTATGATGCTCGCGCTCTAGGTCTCGGTAGAATCCGCGCAACTTTTTCCACTTCACAACAGCAAGGCATGCATTCAGGGCATTGAGGTCGGCCACTTGGATATTTGACGCGTACAGATCTTCGCCCCCGCCTCCAGCAAAAGAGATACGTCCCGCATGCACGTGGTCGCGTTGTGCTGGCGTACTCGCCGTGACGCGCAGTATTCCCCCCAGACTGCCGTTGTTGAGTTCAAGTCCCATCCCGACATCAATAAATGAGACGCCAAGTGCCTCTAGTTTCGTAACCACCGCTCTCTTTTCCTCACCGGCATCCATACTGATGAAAGCGAACGTAATGCCGTCAAGTAGCCCCAATGTCTCCGGTCTCATCTTCACTGGGTGAGCCACTATCCCGCGGTGCATCCGCTCATAGATATTCTTGAGGTAGAAGACCTTTTTGGGAGCATCACGCAACTCTTCGAGCGATGGAGCTCCAGGAGCGCGAAACGCGTTGTGCGACAGAAAGTCATCATCATCGAAAAGACGGATCTCCTTAACCGGTGTTTTCGCAACAAGGTCGAGAATGTATCCCCCCGTTCCTCCCGTGCCCAGAATCCCTACCACCTCACCTTCCAGCTTACTAGCGAGCGCCCCCAGGCCAACACGGCTGGATGCGGTATCGAGATAGTTGAAGACGCTGACCTCATCTTCATCATCCGTACCCCGGATCAGGCGCGGGCTGATACCCGGCTGAAGAACCGCCGCAGGCCCCGCCAAGATGGTCGCGTATGTAGCCATCTTGGTGTAATAGTCAGGGTATCCGTCGGCGTTGGGCTTACTGGAGAAACTGTGCTTCGCAGTAAGTCCGTACCCGAGATCCGTATTAGGCGCCGCGTGCGAGATGCCTGGCAATGGCGTCCCAACTGCGCTGCAAGGGAAGTCACCATCCCAATTGATTACATGGGTCTCCGGCTTACGGGTCCGATCTCCAGCCAAATCCAGGTTAGACACCAACGTTCCTGTGCGTACGCGGCATTGAGAGTCGACATATGGTACCTCCCGCATTACAAGGAGGTTTCCTTGTATGCGTACGAAATACCCCTCAGCTCGCAACCGAGCCAAATCCGCATTAAGACTGAACAGTGCGTGTGACATTGAAGATCGTCCCTTGTTTTTTGACTTCAACGGAACCGCCTTCAGCGAGCTCACCAGCGTGCGGGTGCGAGGCAGCGTTACGGTAGGTCATCGAAAACTTCACGTTGGCTTCTGCCGGCGCATTCGGATGCGACAACTTGACCACCTGCTCGAAAGTGACATGCTTGTCCGATACGACCTCTTCGACAGCGTTGACCACGATGACGTAGCCTTTTTGCGGCCGCAGGGCAGTCACGAATCGCTCGATTCCTGGAGCGTCCAAGTTGATCTGCTCTTCGGGTTCGATGAGACGGTCTTCACCGCCCCGAACCTCCAGAAAGATCGCTTCTTCAGGCAGGACGTCGACCAAACCATACAGAACACTGGCGTCCACGGTTGGGTGCCCCCAAGCCATCTGGCGGTCATTCAGGACGAATTTGAAGTCACGATCAGATTTGAACGCGATGAAGCGCTCGGCGCCCTTGCCGCGCAAATCCACCGTTTCGTCAGGACGTACGTCCTCGAAGTCGCCTGAAACAAGCAAGGCGTAGAGGATGTAATCGCTACGACGGTCAAGGCCAGCGCTATCCAGAATTTGCCGACCAGTCGGAACGGGATCGGGTACGTCAATGTCGCGGAAGCTGAGCCCTTCCAAGCCAAAACGAATGCGATAGGCGGAAGCTTCTCGCAATGGACGACCCTCACGGATTGCGTCGCCAACGTCTTCAAAATGTGTATTTTTCATACAGTCCTCTAGCGTGATGTGGCGACTCATTTCGCCTACATCCCACTAATCGGACCGACTGGGTCTCGCCGGTAAACTTTTTTAAAAAAGCTTGGAGAGCGCACCTGCAGGGACTTCTCCGCATACGAAGAAGGCCGGACAGTTCGGACAGGTGGCATCCGACACGTTCGTTCGGAACTGGCCACCTCGGATTTCGCGAAAAATCTCAGCAATTTTTACCTGTCGGTTGCTCAGCTCTCTTGACGACAGTTTCAATGGCTTGCTCTCAGCATCCGCGAGGTGAAGCAGTTCCAGCTCGGCGTCTGGGAAAACCGACTGGACTGCGAGTATCAATGCCGCAGAGCCCACATCCTTACCAACATTGCTAGGCGCGTGGCCGGTTTTGACTCGGCGTACTATTCGCTTTCCATTTCTCAATAGTATTTCGTCTGGCGTCACCTCAACTTCATGGCCGTCCACCACAATTCGAAGCGTTGTCGAAGCCTCAACTTGCGCCCCGGCCCTCGAGTCCATGAAGTATCGGAGCATGCTAGAGGCCATCGCACGGTAGTCGTCGACATAGCCATGATCCGCAAGCCCGCGAATCACAAATGCGTGGGAAAGCTGCTCCTCCCAATCACTTACCGGAAGGTTGCCCTGCGCTACAAGCTGGCGATAGACGTCCCGAATGGCCTCATGCATTTGCATGAATGAGTTCATCTTGCGTTTGCCACCAACCTGAAGCAGATGCGTATAGAAGAAGCGCCGCGCGCAAGAATCGTAAAGCGATACCGCGTCGGAACTAAAACGAGGAATTCCAGTAAACACGATGGGTATCGCCACTGAGTCTGGGGCGGGAGGCAAGACGGTCTTAGGCTTGACAGCACATTGCTTTACAAGGCCAATCCGATCGAGGTACGGCGAGAGTGCGCGTGTGCGCCCATTCGATGCTGCGGTTGCTCCATAGAACGACAGAGAGGTTTTCGCACGGGACATGGCGACGTAAAACAAGCACTCTTGTTCCTCATTGTGGGCCGCCCGTGTAACGTCATCCGTACCACCTTGAGCACCAGCGACCATGTTCGAAGGCGGAGGGCATTTTGATGTCCGATATGCTCCTGGGATGGAGTCTTTGTTAACGCCAGCGATGTGAACCGCCGGAAACTCCAGTCCTTTAGAGCCATGGATTGTCATCAATCGGACGGCATCAATCCCCTGAGCAGCAGAGGGGAGCTGCCTCAAGTCCCTATCATCCCGCAGTCGTAGCAGCCTCCTTATACGATCAGAAAGTCTCTGAATAGGGAGACCCTGCCCATTGGGTTGTGCACGGACGAAGTTCATGAATTGCCAAATCGCGATACCTCGCGCTTGGTCGGAAACCTCTGACGAAGAAGCAATACGAGCTGCCAATCCTGTTCGATCGAGCAAAATAGTTGTCAGCACCTTCCAAGGTTGAGAGCTAGCGTCAAAGCCTGCCAATGCGGAATTGAGCTCAGAAAGTGCTGATTGGCCAGCAGACGTCAGTTCTACTGGCGAGATGACGCGCCAAGCTCCGACATCCGAATTAACTTCTCTCAGAGTCTCAAAAATCCGAACAACATCCTCTAAACACATCGCAAACTCGGGCAAGCAAGCGGCCCGGATCAAACCCATCGCGCGTCGATCCACAAGCAGCGAGAGTATCGAAACCAAGTCCTTAACCTCTGGACGCTCGAAGAGACTTCCAAGGAACAGCACTGGGATACCAGCTCGCTCAAGCTCACGCCCAACGTCCGAAAGTCGATCATTGCCGCGGCAGAGAACCGCTTGGTCCCGATAACTGTAACCCGACGTTAGAAGCTCTTGAATGCGGTCAGCGATCGCAGGTGTCAGGAGGGAACCGTTATCCACCGTGATGACTTCGGGGAGATTTCCAGATCGCCCGCAGTCTGCCTCAAGACTTTCGTCTCCATCGGCCGTCGACATTCCTGCGGCAAAAGCAGAGCACGCTTCGACGATCTCACCTGCAGAACGGTAGTTGATCTTCAGTCGGTCTCGCACAGCGCCCGGGAAATCTTCGCGCCCAAACCGGGCCATGTTGAAGGACGAGGCACCTCGAAACCGATAGATCGACTGCTTGGCGTCCCCCACCACCCAGAGGTTTGTACCTGATGGTTTGAGTGCTTTGAGAAGTCGAACGCTGCTGTGGTTCACATCTTGGTACTCGTCGACCAGGATGTGATCATAGTCATTCTGCAACTGCGTCCGAACAGCTTCATCCCCCTCTAACAGCTGGACTGGGCGCATAACCAGATCGCCAAAGTCGACACAATTTACGAGTGTTTTGAGCTCTTCGTAACGCGCGTAAACCTTGGCGACCTCCATAGCTTTTTCAGCAGCCTCTACTGCGCTTGGGTCATCTGCCGTTTCTGCCATTGCATTGGCTAGATCAAGGTACCCTTGCGGATCGACAACTTCGTCCTTAGCGCGCGACACCGCAGTTAGGATGTCAGCAGCAGTTTGGGATGGATCGTAGAGGTTGCGATAGTGTGTCAGGCCTAGCCTAGGAAATTCATTCTCAAGCAGCTCTACGGCTTCGGTTCGATCCATCAGACGAGGATCAACCGGTAGGCCACAACGATCGTTGAATCGCCTGAGAATATCGAGGCCAAAACTATGGAAGGTGCCGATGCAAAGAGCCGCTGTTTCCTTGGGCCGCTTTAACGCAATTCGTTCGGACATTTCCGCAGCGGCTTTGTTCGAGAACGTTAGGAGAAGGATACGCCGTGGATCAACCCCATCGTCGAGTAGGCTCTCAACCCGCGCCACGAGCGTACGCGTTTTTCCAGTACCAGGCCCAGCTTGGAGAAGAAACGCGCCCCCCCGATGAGAGGCCGCATTACGTTGCTCATCATTGAGAGGGATTTCGACCGGAGCTTCTGGAGTAACGGCCGGCACAGGAGGAAGCAGAAGCGCATCTAGCATTTGCTGCGCGATCACGTCGAAGGGAGCCCCCAATCGAGTTGCGATCTCAGAACATGTTTGGCGTTGAGTCAGGTGCAGCTCGACGACTCGACTCCTCGGCAATAGCAGCTCTCTTGCGAAAAGGTCCATCTGGACCTCGCGACGTTGCCGGCGGCTGTAATCGACGACCCGCTCTATACCAACTGGCGAAACCTCAGAGGTTCGTGCGGGATCGATTTGAAATACATCGCCCTCCTCATCTTCACCGTCGCCTAAAACTGCGTGCCCAATCTCATGGGCGATCAGGAAAGCCTGCTCGAACGGTGTTCCTGAGTTCTCATGAACGATCAGTGGTAACTCAGCGTCGAAAGTCGCTCGTGCTCCGTCAAGAATCGAGGCGCCGGGGACACACGACTCAACCGTGATGCCACGCCTCTCCGCAATCTCTCGCGCGAACTGATAGGGAGACCAAGGATCACTGCCCTGCTCGATCGCTTCCTCATGCAGGCGCTCTGCGCGCTGACGAGCGAGTTCTATATGATCCATGGTTAGTCATCGCCCTGGAGGATCCGTGAAATGCTTTCCTCATCCAGTCCTGATTCCTTGAGCAGACGCTCAAACGGAACTTTTTCGGCTGTGAGTGGCTTGCCATCAGATTTGTTTGCACGAAGCGCAGATGCTTGGGCTGGCAAAGCGAGAAATGACTGAACAACGGAAACTGATGCATTCAATGCTCTAGCTAATCGCGCAAGAAACTTCTCTGGCAATACCACCGAATCTATTCGTCGCTCGCGAATAGCTACGCCAACTTGGATAGGCAACCCGAGCTCCCTCGCTGCTTTAGCAAAAACCTTCGGTGGTGCCGACTGCAAGAGCTCCACAGTCACAACGGAGTCGCGAAGCCGCCCCATCTTAGCGCTCACAGCAGCAAGCTCGTTGGCACTGAGAGGAAGATCTTCATCGACCTCACGGGATAGCTCCCTTGCAAGATCCACGAGTTCGATAGCGAATTGAGGATAATCTGACAGGTATCGTTTGAGTATGTCAGTTCCTGGCTCGTAGTCCATTGCGAAAGCGTTCATAACGTCTTCGCTAGCAATTGGCGAACGAATAGTCATTACAGTTTCCCCTTGAATTCAAGGCGCGACCGCAGACTTGCGAAAGCTTTGTCACGGTACGTACGGATAGTCTTTTCACTCTTACCCAGCGTTTTACTGATGGTGACGGCAGAGGGATCTTTCGAGTCGATAGGAATGTCATGGCGGATCATCTCGATGATTCTTTTTTGGATTTCAGGTAGACCATCAATCGCATCCTCGAGCTGAAGCCGGTAAGATTTTTGATCGAGCTCGGTTGGATCAAAGGGTTCGTAGCCACCGATAGCAGCTAAAGGGAGGGGCCCATCCTCCTCGTCCACCTCTAGCTCGTCAAAGCGATTCTCATGCTTCCAATGGCGATCACACGCATCCTTTCGGTCCCTGGCGACAGCCGAGTTGAAATTGATCTCGTAGTAGTCCAGACGGTCGTCATACACCAATCGGTCGCCAAGTAGCAGATCAATGAAATGGTCAACCACATCATCTCGGATGTTTGCGTTCGTAAGCGAAGCGTCATCAGCGCGCGGCAGGAGAAGGTGGAGGCGCTCGAGCAACCGCTCGGTGAGCGTTTCACGATGAATTCCAGGTTCTGCATTTCGCACAAAATGCACCAACGCTTCCGGCGAGACAAAATCGGGAGAGGTCCGTGAGCAGTCGGGTACTCTACGCTCAAGCTCAGCAGCGCCTATGACCTCAAGCTCTTGGATTTCAGCTTCGACGGCCGGACGTCGGGAATACAGCGTTCCATCAAGTTTGACCTTACGAAGGGGACGTGCCACGACTACTCCTTTTTCTCGTGTCCAAGACCTTCTGTTCGGCCCTGAATGTAACATCGGAGCAGTGTTTGATCACAGCTGTATCAGCGGATGGCGAGTACATCTTTTGATCTTCAGCATGAAGGGCTGTTGTGCCCGCCAGTTCCGCAGACGCGACCACCTTTATAGCTAGATTTTTCATGAGTAATCGAAGCTCTTACTTCCCTCAAGCCCCAATGTATGCAGGAATTCCTGCTACCAGGCGTCACGATGTCCAGTATCGCCATCAGCCATGGCATCAACTCCCACATCATTCTCAGGAGGCCGCCGATCTACCTCGACAAGTATCCCGTGCCAGTGCCAGCGTATGTGCCGCGGTAGCTGGTGCACAAACGGCACGCTGATGAAGCGATAGTTTTCTCACCGCCATGCCGGGTAAGTGTTGCCAAGCAGCAACTCCCCGATTCGATTCCACTAAATTCCATAACTAGCTGATTTCTTTGTAGCTATCCTTTGAGGTACACTCAAAAATCCACCAAATTCCAGCCCCGCGAATCCCCTGCCCTCACAGCAAGAAACCGTTCGTCTGGTGCCGCAGTATCAAAAAAGGCTCACCGAAAGGTGGGCCTTTTTTGTTTTCAGTGCCCCGCGATCCCTGCGTCCCTATCGATTTCAAACCACCCCATACATGAAAAACTCAACCGGTACGCTGAAAAACTCAGCAAACCCCTTTATCTGGGCAACCGTCATCTTCCGCTTGTTGTTCAGAATCTCTGAAACCGCGCTCTGGGTTGCTATCGAGGCAAGGTCCTTCTGCTTCCCCCCCTGTCCGACAGCAGGAAGGCCAACGCTTCGGCCTGGCTCGCAAACGGCACGAGTACCGACTCACTCTCATACTCGTAGACACGATCCGCCACCATCTCCGCAAAGCGCGCTGCTGCGTGACCTTCGCTGTCGGCATGCGAGTAGAGCTCATCGATCAACGCCATCCGCGCCTGGAGCTCAGCATCGTCCTTGATGGGGTCATGGCAGGCAGCAAGAAGCTGGGCCATGGTTGCCATCTGGGTGTTCAGGCCATCCAGCATGGGTGAAATATTAGCGATGAAGGCATCTAGTCCATTGGCTTCGATTTTATCCCGCTTCATGGTTGTCACCTGTCGAATCGGTAGGTTTGGGCAAGTGCTAGGTCAAACAGATTTCTGGATCCGGAATATACGCTCTGCTGAAGGACACCGGGACATTGATGTCGATCAAGCTGAGTAGCGGGCCGAGGTATAGGTTGGGGCATAGTCCTGAGGGAAGCTGACCATGGCCAAGAAATTCCCCACAAACCCCAGCCACCCGGAGCGCATCTGCTGGGGCTGCGACCTGTATTGCCCGGCCAAGTCATTGGCCTGTGGCAATGGGGCGAGTCGGACCATGCACCCGGTGGAACTGTTTGGCGAGGATTGGGACAGTTTCGAAGACCGGCTGGAGAAGCCGGTTGGTCGCGAGCAAGGGGCAGGACCTAGCTGAAATGGGACCGCTTTGAGGCCCATCGCCGGCAAGCCGGGCTCCTACAGGTACAGCGCATGCCTTGAAGCCCGATGCGGCCCTAGCGAATCAGGTGCCGCGGTGAATGGCACGGGCTTCGCCCGTATTCGCGGGCGCGCCCGCTCCCACAGGGATCGCACCACCTATCAGAAATTGAGCAAGGCAGTTGCTCCCAAAGGAGTGCGCCGGGCTCAAGGCATGTGCTGTACCTGTAGGAGCGGCTTTAGCCGCGAACACCGGCGCAGCCGGTGCCATACACCGCGTTGGATTCTTCGCGGCTAAAGCCGCTCCCACAGGGTACGCGGATTGCTTGCAATTTCAGTTATCTTCACGACAGCGCAGTCCAAAGGGCTGGGCCATCTACCACAGGTACAGCGCATGGTTTGAGCCTGGCGCCGACCCAGCGAATCAGGTGCTGCGGTGGATGGCACGGGCTTCGCCCGTGTTCGCGGGCGCGCCCGCTCCCACAGGGATCGCGCCACCTGTTAGAAATTGAGCAAGGCAGTTGCTACCAAAATACCTGTGGGAGCCCGGTTTGCCGGCGATGGGCTGCGCAGCAGCCCCAGGTGCGGTTGGTCAGAACGCTGTGCTGACCGTCAGCGACAGGTTGCGTGGGTCACCATCAATTGCCCCGGCATAGAACCCGTAGCGGGTGTAGTAGTGCTTGTCGAACAGGTTGTTGGCGTTGAGGCTGACGCTGGTGTCGTCGGTCAGCTGGTACTTGGCCATGGCATTCCAGATGGCATAACCGGACCAGTTCACGTCAGTGGCACCGTTGCTCACACCATTGCTCGGCTGGCCCGCCGGGCTGGAGATTGCGCGGATGTTGCTCTGCGCAGTAACCCCGGCGCCCAGGGTCAGGCGGTCGAGCGGGCCGGAAAGGCGGTAGGTGGTCGAGGCCTTGAACAGGTGCGATGGGTCGCTGCGGCCGTCGCTGTCGACGCGGCGGAAGTGCAGGTAGGTGTAGCCGGCGTACACGTTCCAGCTGGGGGTCAGGGCGCCGGCGACTTCCAGGTCGATACCGTCGGTTTCCTGGCCGGAGCCGGCCTTGTAGGCGTCGCCACCGGTCGGGGTGGTCAGGTCGCCGTCGAGCACTGCCTTGTTTTCCTGCTTGGTGCGGAAGTACGCCGCCGAGGCGTTCAGGCGGCCATCGAACCACTCTCCCTTGATACCCGTCTCGTAGCTTTGCCCGCGAATTGGCTCGACCTTGCTGCCGCTGCTGGTTTCAGCAGTTTGTGGGGTGAAGATGTCGGTGTAGCTGGCATACAGCGAGTAGTTGTCGTTGAGGTCGTACACCGCGCCCAGGTACGGGGTGACGATGCCGTTCTCTTCCTGGCTGGTACGTGCGCCAGCCACGCTGCGGGTGGTGGCCGAGTAGTTGCTGGTGCGCACACCGAGGATGACCGAAAGTGGGTCGGTGATGCTCAGGCGGGTTGCCGCGTACATGCCCTGCAGGCGGGTGGTGGTCTTGCTGTGGCGGCCGGTGCGCGAGGCGATGATGTTGTAGTCGTCATCCACGCCATTGCGCCAGTCGGTCAGCGGGAAGCCGTTGTTGGCGCGGAACTGGCAACCCAGCGCAGGCGCACTGGCCATGCCGTCGCCGACCATGGTGCAGGTGTATTCCGGCGACCAGGCCACGGTGCGGCTGTCGTTGTAGCCAACCATCGCCTGGTGGGTACGGCCAAACAGTTGGAACGGGCCGGACAGGTCGATCTGCGCCGACTGCTGGGTGGTGTCGGTGGAGCTGTGCAGGCCGTTGAGCACGGCGCCGCTGCCATCCTGGTCCCAGTAGCCGCCGTAGCTGCCACGGCCCGCCGAGTTGACCTTGGCCAGGCCGCGGTGGTTGAGGGTTTCGGCGGTGCTCTGGGCGGCTTTCAGGTCCAGCGTCCAGTCGTTGTCGAAGCGGTGCTCCAGCGAGCCGAACGCAGTGCGGGTGGTGTACTCGCCAAAGCTCCAGCTGGGTACCACGTTGGTGCTGCGCGGCAGGTCGGTCTTGCTGCCATCGCGATACCAGATCGGGATGTTCGCACCCCAGCCACCGCCGACAATCTTGTTGTACTCGTACTGGTAGCCGGCACCAAGGGTGGTGGCGTCGTCCAGGTCGAACTCGAAGTTGGCCAGCGCGGCGCGGGAGCGTTCGGACTGGTTGTCGCGGAATGAGTTGGCGTCCTGCTGGGTCATCACGAAGCGCGAACGCAGGCGGCCGTCTTCGGACAGCGGCAGGTTGAGGTCGGCGCCCAGGCGGCGCTTGTCCCAGCTGCCGTAGGTGGCATAGGCGCTACCGCCGAACGTCCTGGTCGGTGCCTTGCGGATCAGGTTGACGGTGGCCGACGGGTCGCCGGTACCACCCAGCAGGCCGTTGGCGCCGCGCACGATGTCGATGCGCTCGTACAGGTCCATGTTCAGTGCGTTGCCGCCGCCACTGAAGTCGGAGCCGCCCTGGAACTGCAGGCCATCGACCTTCCAGTTGCTGATCGAGTAACCACGGGCACGGTAGTCGGTACGCCCGCCCACTTCGGACTTGCTCGCGGTCACGCCTGGGGTGGTTTCCAGCGCTTGCTCGATGGTGTGGATGTCGCGGTCATCCATCTGCTGGCGGGTAATGGTGGTGACCGACTGCGGCGTCTGGCGCGGCGTCAGGGCCAGGCCGGTGGAGCTGCGGGTGCTTTCGACCGTGTAACCCAGCTGGCCGGCTTCGTCGGCAGGCAGCAGAGCGCTGTCTTCGATCTGCGTGGCCTCCAGTTCCAGGGGCTTGCTGTCGGCAGCCATCGCGCCACCGCTGACGGCCACGGCAATGAACAGGGCCAGCGGTTTGAGGCGCGTGCCGCCTCGGCTGATGGAGGGGAAGGCGTTCGGGGTGCTCTCGGAGTTCATTTGGGAAGGCTTCGTATTTGCAGATGATTTTTTGTTAGGATTCTAGGGATCGGCCCCCCGGGCTCCAGACCCGGCTTGTACGGGGATGTAATTGAACGTAACGAGCGCCACCGGCCCTCACCGAACAGGTGTTTTTCTGCATGAGCACAACTTTGCTTGTTGTCGACGATGACGACGAGATCCGCGAACTTCTTTGTGATTACCTGACGGATGCCGGCTATAACGTGCTGGCAGCGGCTGACGGGGAGCAGATGCGCGAACAACTGGCCCGGCACAAGGTGGAGCTGGTGGTGCTGGACCTGATGCTGCCGGGCGAAGATGGCCTGAGCCTGTGCCGCCAGCTGCAAGCCACGCCGGGGCTGGCGGTGATCATGCTGTCGGCCAAGGGCAGCACGCTGGACCGCATCATCGGTCTGGAGGTGGGTGCCGATGACTACCTGGCCAAGCCCTTCGAGCCACGCGAGCTGATCGCCCGGATCAAGGCCGTGCTGCGTCGTCCGCAACGCCTGGATGCGCCCGCCGAAGAGCCGGTAGAAGATGCGCAGCTGTTCGCCGGCTTCCGCCTGGAACACGTGAAACGCCTGCTCACCCGCCCCGATGGCGAGACCCTGACCCTGCCCCGCTCCGACTACCGCGTACTGCGCGAACTGCTGGAAGCCAACAACCGCGTGGTGTCCCGCGACCAGCTGACGCGCAGTGCATTCGGCCGCGACCACCTGCCCGACGACCGTTCGGTGGACATGTGCGTCAGCCGCCTGCGCCAGCACCTGCGCCACGCGCCGGCGGGTGCCGCGCAAATTCTCACTATCCGCAACGAAGGCTATTTGCTGAGCATCGCCGCCAACGGGGCCGATACCTGACATGCGCTGGCTGCGCCGGCTGTGGCCACGCACGTTGTTCGGCCAGTTGCTGCTGATCATGGTCAGCGGCACCGTGCTGATCCAGTTGATGTCCAGCAGCATCTGGTTCGATGTGCGTTTCGCCCAGGTTCTCGAGGCCCCTGTCCGGCTGATTGCCGCACGCAGCGCGCCGTTGATCGCCCAGGCCGACTGCCGTGCCGGTGCACTGCAGGCGCCAGCGCATTACCAGCTGCGTTGCAGCGAAGCCCTGCCCACGCCGGTGCAGGACGAGCGCCGCGGGCGCAGGCGTGTCGAGCTGTTGCTGCACCAGGCCCTCGAGTACGAATTGGGGCATGCCCAGGACGTGCGCCTGATGAAGGTGCAGTTGACCGACGAACAGGGCCAGCCGATCGTCTGGCGCAGCCTGTTCGGCCTGCGCACGGCCCAGGCGCATCTGCAGTTCGCGGTGCCGTTGGCCGATGGGCACTGGCTGACTATCGAGGGCCAGGAACTGCAAGGCTGGAGCGGCGAGTCGGCCTGGGTGTTGATCAGCGATTACCTGTTGCGGGTGTACGCGCTGCGCATCGTCGCGGTGTTGCTGGTGTGCCTGATAGCCGTGCGCCTGTGCCTGCGCCCGCTGCGGCGCCTGGCCGATGCCGCGCGCGGCCTGGGCAGCAACCTCGAGCAGCCGCCCTTGGCGCTGGATGGCCCGGAGGAAGTGCGCCAGGCGGCCCAGGCCTTCAACGCCATGCAGCAGCGGCTGATCGCGATGGTCAACGACAAGGCCTACTTCCTGGCCGCCGTGTCCCACGACCTGCGCACCCCGCTGACGCGCATGCGCCTGCGCCTGGAGCGCCTGCCGGACGACGAAAACCGGCAGCGCCTGCGGCAGAACATTGCGCAGATGGACAACATGATCGGCCAGGTGCTCGATTACCTGCGTGCGGGGGAGCAGCAGAACTTGCAGCAGATGGACCTGGACCGGCTGGTGGTGCGCCAGTGCGCGGAGCTGGCCACTGCCGAAGAGCCACTGCCGGTGCATGGCCAGGCGGGCAGCCTGCGGGTCGATGCCCTGCTGCTGCAGCGCTGCCTGCAGAACCTGCTGGTCAATGCGTTGCGTTATGCCAAGGAGGTTTCGGTCACGCTGGAACAGGCGACCACGGGGGTGTTCATCCATATCGATGACCGCGGCCCAGGGATTGCTCCGAGCCTGCTGGCGACCATCATCGACCCGTTCGTGCGCGGTGAAGGGTCGCGCAACCAGGCGTCCGGGGGGTATGGGCTGGGGTTGAGCATTGCCCAGCGGATTGCTGCCAGCCATGGGGGCGAGTTGCTGTTGGCGAACCGCGAGGGGGGTGGGTTGCGGGTCAGCGTGTTGTTGCCTCGCTAACACTTTTGCGGGGGAGGAACTGTACCGCCTGTGCGGGCCTCATCGCCGGCAAGCCAGCTCCCACAGGTACTGCGCATGGCTTGAAATCGGTGCGGTCGAGGTGGGAGCTGGCTTGCCGGCGATGAGGCCAGCACAGGCAACACAACCACATTCAGGTAACAGTCTTTTACCGATTACCCAGGTTTTCCCCTCTCCGCCTTTGCCTATCCTATGCCCGGTCATCCTGCCTGCGATGGACCCATGAAACACTCTCTACCCAGCCGCTACGCCTGCCTCGCCCTCTGCCTGCTGTTCACCTTCGCCAGCCTGCCGCTGCTACCCCAGCATGCCTGGCTGTGGCCGTTGACACTGATCACCGCGCTGCTCAGCCTGGTCGGCCTGAACGACCTGCGGCAAAGCCACCACGCCGTGCGCCGCAACTACCCGATCCTGGGCAACATCCGCTACCTGATCGAAACCATCCGCCCGGAAATCCGCCAGTACCTGATCGAGGGCGACGACGACAAGCTGCCGTTCTCCCGCTCGCAGCGTTCGCTGGTCTACGCCCGGGCCAAGAACGAAAGCGCCGAGAAGGCCTTCGGCACCCTCAACGATGCCTACAAGCCCGGCTTCGAGTTCATCAGCCATTCCATGCTGCCAGTGGCCACGCCAGACCCGGCATCGTTCCGCATCGCCATTGGCGGGCCGCAATGCCGCCTGCCCTACTCGGCATCGATCTTCAATATCTCGGCCATGAGCTTCGGCGCCCTCAGTGCCAACGCCATCGCTGCCCTGAACCGCGGTGCACGCATGGGCCGTTTTGCCCATGACACCGGCGAAGGCAGCATCAGCCCGTACCACCGCGAACATGGCGGTGACCTGATCTGGGAAATCGGCAGTGGCTACTTCGGCTGCCGCACCGAGGACGGCCGCTTCGACCCGCAGCGCTTCGCCGAGCAGGCGCGCTCGCCGCAAGTGAAGATGATCGAGATCAAGCTCAGCCAGGGCGCCAAGCCAGGCCATGGCGGCATCCTGCCGGGGCACAAGGTCAGCCCCGAAATTGCCGCAACCCGTGGCGTGCGCGTGGGCGAAGATTGCATCTCGCCGGCGGCGCACAGTGCCTTCCGCACACCGGTCGAGTTGCTGCAGTTCGTTGCCAGCCTGCGCGAGCTGTCGGGCGGCAAGCCGGTGGGGTTCAAATTCTGCCTGGGCCACCCTTGGGAGTTCATGGGCATTGCCAAGGCCATGCTGGCCACTGGCATCACTCCGGACTTCATCGTCGTCGATGGCAAGGAAGGCGGCACCGGTGCGGCGCCACGCGAGTTCAGCGACAACATGGGCGTGCCGATGCGCGAGGGCCTGATGTTCGTGCACAACACCCTGGTCGGCCTGAACCTGCGCGCCAGTATCCGCATTGGCGCGGCAGGCAAGATCGTCAGCGCCTTCGACATCGCCAGCGTGCTCGCCATCGGGGCGGACTGGGTCAACTCCGCGCGCGGCTTCATGTTCGCCATCGGCTGCATCCAGTCGCAGAGCTGCCATACCAACAAATGCCCGACCGGCGTGGCCACGCAAGACCCGCTGCGCCAGCGCGCCCTGGTGGTGCCGGACAAGGCCGAGCGGGTGGCAAGCTTCCACCGCAACACGCTGCATACGTTGGCCGAAATGTTGGCTGCCGCGGGCCTGGAACACCCTTCGGAGCTCAAGCCCAAGCATCTGGCGCGACGTATCAGCCCTAGCGAAATCGGGCTGTTCTCGGACCTGCACACATTCCTCAAGCCGGGCGAATTGCTCAGTGGCTCGATTGAAAGCGAGTTTTATGCGCGGATGTGGCGGATGGCGCGTAGTGACAGCTTTGCGCCGGAGACTGGGGAGGGAGAGGTGAAGGTTGCTGGGGTGCGGCGCAGGGAAGTGGAGCCTGCGTGAAAGCCGGGGGCCGCTTTGCGGCCCTTTCGCGACACAAGGCCGCTCCTACAGGAGTACGCAATCTCATGTAGGAGCGGCCTTGTGTCGCGATGGGCTGCAAAGCAGCCCCTAGGCCATCAGATCAGGATCAGAAGATGCTGATCGGGTACTCGACGAATACGCGGACTTCGTTGCCGTCGTCGTTGTAACCGTTCTGCTGCACGGCGTTGTTGGTACGCACGAACGAGCTACGCAGCTTGATCGACAGGTCCTTGGCCGGGCCGTCCTGCACCACGTAACGGATCTGGTTGAAGATTTCGCGCTCTTTACCTTCACCGAAGCCCTGCGGGTTGTCGACGTTGCGGGTGTTGATGTTGTCACCCACCACGTAGGCCAGCTTGTAGGTCAGGCCCGGGATGCCGTAGGCACCGAAGTCCAGGCCGTAGCCCAGCTGCCAGGAGCGCTCGTCTTCGGCGTTGAAGTCGGACCAGTACGAGTTGGCCAGGTAGATGGTCGAACCGCCGTCACCCACGCCACCCTCGTTCTGGTACCAGCCGTAGTTGTAGCCGGTGCTGCCGGTGCTGCGCTGGTGGGCGATGGTGAACGAGTGCGCACCGTACGCGTAAGTAGCTGCCAGGCTCCAGATGGTGTTGGAGTCGCCGTTGAGTTTGGCGCTCTTGACGAACTTGTTGTCGATGTCCGACTTGTAGCCGTTGAAGTCCAGGGTCAGGGACTGGTCGTTGGCGATCGGGAAGACGTAGTTCAGGCCCAGGTAGTGCTTCTTCATCACGTCTTCGTTGTCGGCGGTGTACAGCGAAGCGGTGAAGTTGTCGGTGAACTTGTAGCTACCACCAAGCACGTTGATCGACTTCAGGCCACCACCGTCACGGCGCTCGGCGCTCTTGCGCGCTTCCTGGGTGAAGCGGCCGGCGTTCAGTTCCAGGCCCTGGATCTCTTTGGAGGTGATCAGGGTACCGGTGAAGCTTTCTGGCAGCAGACGGGCGTCGTCGTACTGCAGCACTGGCAGTGCCGGCATCTGGTCACCGTACTTGAGCACGGTGTTGGAGATGCGGAACTTCACTGCAGCGCCACCACGGGCCAGGTTGTGCGGCGAGTTGGCGTTGCCGTTCTCGTCCTTGAAGTCCGAAGGCTTGAAGAAGTCGACACCGGCGCCACCGTTGTGGCCCTTGCCGCCGTCCAGACGCACGGCGTACAGGCCGAATGCATCGACGCCGACACCGACGGTGCCCTGGGTGAAGCCGGAGGAGAAGTTGGCGATGACGCCCTGGCCCCATTCGATCTGGTCGTCGGTGCCGTGCTTCTTGTCACGATTGATGTAGGCGTTACGCAGCAGGACGTTGGCGTGGCTGTCCTCGATGAAGCCTTTGCTGTCGGCCTGATCATTGGCCTGTGCCTGGGTCGCGGCGATCATCGCCAAGGCGACCAGGCTGATCCTGGTTTTCAACATGTTGTTTTCCTTATTTCTTAATCAAAAACGCTCTGCAATATGACGCCAGGAACCAACGCCCCTTCGTAGGTTCGACGCTATGCGGATCCAGACTGGAAGGCCTGCCGGTAATCACACGGCGGCCTCTGGCAGCAGCATGGCCAAGATCATGGCCAGCAGGCGTTGGCCGAATCCTAGCCGTGTGCGATTACAAATGTCAAAAAGTCGTGAAATGCAGGTTTATATAACCAAAATTTCCTGTGGGTCTGGTGCATTTCTATGCAGGTTTGCGCTATCAGCGGACAATTTATCTTGTGTAGGAAATAGCCTTTTGATCGAACGGACAATTTCCGGTGAGGGCGCTTTCGCAGCACAAGGCTGCTCCTACACGGAAACGCGGCGCAGCAGCGACCGTAACAAACTGACACAGATGTAATGACAACCCTTTACAAATACTCAAGCAATAGCAAATAACAAGCATTACCATCCGCACCTCTTTTTCACCTGCTCGATCCGGATGTGCCCATGCTTGTACCCTGCCGTCTTTCACCCCTGACGCTTGGCCTGTCGCTGCTGTTCGGCGCCGGCCTGGCCAGTGCCGCCACCACCACCCTGCCGGAACTGTCGGTAACCGCCGACAGTGAGCGCGAAGAGGACAACCCGCGGGTCAAGGAGGTAAGCACCGCGACCCGCACCTCGACGCCGGTACGTTATGTGCCGCAGGCCATCGACACGGTGAAGACCGTCAACGTGCTGGATTACGGCAGCAACACCCTGGGCAAGGCGCTGGAAGGCATCCCCAACGTCAGCAGCGGTGCCGACACCCGCTTCGACAGCGTGCGCATCCGCGGCTTCGAGGCCAGCAACGACTTCTACCTGGACGGCATTCGCGACGACAGCCAGTACATCCGCGACCTGCATAACATCGAGCGGGTCGAAGTGCTCAAGGGGCCGGCAGCGGTGCTTTATGGCCGTGGCAGCCAGGGCGGTATCGTCAACCGGGTGAGCAAGGCGCCGGAGCACGGCCGCCGTTCGAGCATCGAGGCGCAGGCCGGCAGCGAAGACCTGCGCAGCCTGTATGCCGACCTCAGTGCCGACCCCAGCGACACCGTCAGCCTGCGCCTGAACATGGGCAACCAGGACAACAACAGCTTCCGCGACGGCATCGACGGCAGCCGCCAGCTGTTCGCCCCGTCGATCAGCTGGCAGGTCACCCCCGACCTGAACTGGCTGGTGCAATACGAATACAGCCGCTACAACCGCACCCCGGACCGTGGCATCCCCGGGGTCAACGGCCGCCCGGCAGATGTCAGTCGCAGCACCACCTATGGCGACACCCAGCGCGACTACATCGACGACCGCGCTCAGTCGCTGCGCTCGCGCCTTAACTACCAGCTGAACGAAGCCTGGCAGTTGCGCCATACCTTGGGCCTGTTCAAGCTCGACAGTGAGTTCGACAACACCTACGTCACGGGCTACGACGCCAGCACCGACACCTTGACCCGCCAGCGCTGGCAGCAGGACCTGAACACCCGCAACCTGTTCAACAACCTGGAGGCCGAGGGCGACTTCGACACCCTGGGCCTGGAGCACAAGCTGTTGCTGGGCCTGGAGTTCGGCAACCAGAAGCGCGACCCGGTGCTGTACAAAGCGGTCGACCAGAAACTGCAGGGCCTGGGCAAGCCCGGCCGCGACCAGCAGCTCAATGGCCCGATGACGGTGTTTAGTGACAACCATACCGTGGTCGATAGCCGCGGCCTTTATCTGCAAGACCAGATCCGCTTGAACGATCAGTGGCAAATCCTGGCTGGCGTGCGCTTCGACCAGTTTGAAGTGGAAACCACCAACAAGGATGGCGTGCGCGAAACACAGGACAGCAACAGCACCAGCCCACGCCTGGGTGTGGTCTACACGCCTTGGCGCGACCATTCGTTCTACGCCTCGTGGAGCAAGACCTTCTCGCCGGTTGGCGGCGGTCTGATCGGCATCACCCCGGGCGCAAAGGGCAACGGTAACGATGCCAAGCCGGAAGAAACCCGCCAAAAGGAAATCGGCGTAAAAAGCGACTGGCTCGACCAGCGCCTGACCACCACCCTGGCCATCTACGAGCTGGAACTGTACAACCGCCGCACCCGCGACCCGCTTGTCCCGGAAAACATCTTGCTCAGCGGCATGCAGCGTTCGCGCGGTATCGAGCTGACCGCCACCGGCAACATCGTTGGCAACTGGTACGTGCGCGGGGGCATCGGCCTGCAGGACGCAACCATCGTCAAGGACAACAACGGCCAGGAAGGCAACCGCATCAATGACGTGGCCAAGCGCAACGGCAGCCTGTTCGTGACCTGGAAACCGGAACTGGGCTGGTACGCCGAAACCGGCCTGACGCTGGTGGGCGAGCGTTATGCGGACAACCAGAACACCACGGTGCTGCCGGGGTATGGCCGCTGGGATGCATTGGCGGGGTACCGCACGCATGACTGGGATGTGCGGGCGGCGCTGAGCAACATTGCCGACAAGACCTACTACAGCTCGGCGACCAGTGCGGCGCAGATCCAGGTGGGTGACCCGCGTAGCCTGGTGGTGACTGGCAGCTACAGCTTCTGATCTCTAGCGCCTGTGCCGGCCTCTTCGCGGGCTCGCCCGCTCCCACAGGGGCACCACATGCCCCGAAGCCTGTGAAGTACCTGTGGGAGCGGGCATGCCCGCGAAGAGGCCGGTACAGGTAATACCGATTCGATCAGTGCCACACCGCCATCAGCGCCTGCATTTCTGCTTCGCTGATCAGCCCTTGGGGATATCGTCCGGCAAGCAGACGTTGTGGGTCGGTCGTCCTGACCCTGATGCATCCATGGTGTTTCAACCACTTCGCCACAAGCCTGAGCGATTGGTGATTCACTGCCGATGGGCGCAAAGCCGACTCACTTGCTGCGTTCATCTCTACACGTACTCCCTGGCCCGTGAGCGGCTAATCTACGTAAGGATTGTTACAGATCCGAGAGCGCGGCATGGCCGAGCTATCTGACTGAAAACAATACAAAACATATGCCAGCACAGGCCTGCGGACGGCCCCCGGAAACAAAAAAGGCCCGTCATCTGACGGGCCCCTTCATTCACCGTGCGCTCAACGCTTGACCGGTGCCGGCTGCTGCTGGGTCAGGCAGTGGATGTTGCCACCGCCCAACAACAACTCGCGACCTGGGATCATCACCACCTCGTGGTCGGGGAAGATCTTCGCCAGAATCGCTCTGGCCTCGGCATCTGCCGGGTCGTCGAAGCTTGGCGCGATGATGCCGCCGTTGACGATCAGAAAGTTCACGTACGAGCCGGCCAGGCGCACCGATGGGTCACGCTCCTGGCTGCCGGCCACCTGATCGACACCGGCACACTCTTCGGCGGTGGCGAACAGCGGGCCCGGGATCGGCATCTTGTGCACGATGAATTCACGGCCCTTGGCATCGCGGGTGTTCTTCAGCACCTCCATGGCGGCATGGCAGCGTGCATAGTTGGGGTCGTTGGAATCATCGGTCCAGGCCAGTAACACTTCGCCCGGGCGCACGTAACAGCAGAAGTTGTCGACATGGCCATCGGTCTCGTCGTTGTACAGGCCATCCGGCAGCCAGACCACGGTGTCTACCGCCAGCTGGTCGCGCAGCACCGCTTCGATCTGCTCGCGGTTCAGGTGCGGGTTGCGATTGCGATTGAGCAGGCACTCTTCGGTGGTGATCACGGTGCCTTCGCCGTCCACGTGGATCGAGCCGCCCTCGAGCACGAAACCTTCGGTGTGGTAGCGCTGGCAGCGCTCCATTTCCAGGACCTTGGCTGCCAGCTCCTCGTCGCGGTTCCACGGTGCGTACAGGCCGCCGTCAAAGCCGCCCCAGGCATTGAAGCCCCAGTCCACGCCACGCACTTCACCCTGGTCGTTGATGACGAAGGTCGGGCCGGTGTCACGCACCCAGGCGTCGTCGTTGCTGATCTCGACCACGCGGATGTTCGGCTGGTCGAGCTGACGACGGGCATTTTCGTACTGGCCAGCGGAAACCGCGACGGTTACCGGCTCGAAGCGGGCAATGGCCTTGGCCAGGGTCACATGGGCAGCCTGCGCCGGCTTGCCGCCCAGGCGCCAGTTGTCGGGGCGCTCCGGCCAGACCATCCACACCTGGGTTTGCGGGGCCCACTCGGCGGGCATGTGGAAACCATCGGCACGGGGAGTGGAGTTGAGGGTTTTCATGGTTGACCTCTGTGATGGCCCTGAGCCGGACTGTGCTGGGGCGTTTGTCAATTTATAACCGATATATATCGATATTTGAAGCCCAGTAATCGGGAAAATCATGAGCAGACAAGGGCATTAAATCGATAACAATCGATACATACCCAGCCTCGGCCGAGAACCAAAGCGGCACGACCTCAACCATAGCCAGCCCTTGTGAATGCCGTTGAAGCCCAAAGCGGAAAAAACGGCCAGACCGGCTAGGGTCAATACATGAGCAGAACGGGCCAGCGAACCGCCATGAACATCATCCCTACCGCGATCCCTGAAGTACTGATCATCGAGCCAAAGATTTTTGGTGACAGCCGTGGTTTTTTCTTCGAGGCGTTCAACGCCCGTGAGTTCGCCCGGCAAACCGGCGTGAATGTCGAGTTCGTCCAGGACAACCACTCGCGCTCCATCAAGGGAGTACTGCGTGGTCTGCACTACCAGGTGGAAAACACCCAAGGCAAGCTGGTGCGCGTGGTGCAGGGGGAAATCCGTGATATTGCCGTGGACGTGCGCAAGAGCTCGCCAACCTTCGGCCAATGGGTCGCGGTGCAGCTGTCGGCCGACAACCATCGCCAGTTGTGGATTCCGCCCGGCTTCGCCCATGGCTTTGCGGTGATGAGCGAGTCGGCCGAGTTTCTCTACAAGACCACCGACTACTACAACCCGGGCGCCGACCGCTGCATCCGCTGGGATGACCCGACGCTGGCAATCGACTGGGGGCTGCAGCAGCCACCGGTGCTGTCGGACAAGGACAAGCTCGGCCTGCCACTGGCAGAGGCGGAACTGCTGCCTTAACTAGCGCATAATTGCGGCAGACTTTTCTGGCGCCTTTACGTGATGATTGCAAAACCCACGCCCCCACGCCGTCCCCGCTGGCGCAGCCTGGCCCTGTTGGCCCTGTGCCTGGCCCCGTTACTGTGGCCCCTGCATCACCTGGCCGAACGTTACTACCAGGAAGAACTGGCCTCGCAGAACCGCCAGACCCTCGACCTGTACGTCGCCAACCTGCTCGGCACCCTGCACCGCTACGAAACCTTGCCGCAGATTCTCGGCGACCTGCCGGCGCTGCGCGGGGTGCTGGCCGACCCGTTCCGCCTGGAAGCGGTGACCAACGCCAACCGCCTGCTCAAGGACATCGTCCAGCAGACTGGCGCCGAGGTGATGTACCTGATGGACGTCAGCGGCAACACCCTGGCCGCCTCCAACTGGGACAAGCGCGACAGCTTCGTCGGCCGCAACTTCGCCTTCCGCCCCTACTTCAACGAAGCCATGGCCGGCCGCCTGGGGCGCTTCTTCGGCCAGGGCACCACGTCGGCCAAGCGCGGCTACTTCTTTGCCGCCGCCGTGCATGACCGTGACCGCATCGTTGGCGTACTGGTGGTCAAGGTCGACCTCGACCACACCGAAACCCTGTGGGGCCGCACCCCCGAGCAGCTGTTGCTGACCGACCACAATGGCGTGGTCATCCTGACCTCGCGGCCCGACTGGCGCTTCCGCGCGACCCGCGCGCTGACCGAGGCCGAGCGCCAGGCCATCATCGCCATCCAGCCCTACCCGACCCAAGCCCCGCAACCGCTGGTGCTCAACCAGGACGCCTGGATCAGCCAGACCCGCGACATCAAGGAAACCGGCTGGCAGGTCAGCATCCTCGCCCCGCGCATGCTGGTCGACCGTTCGGTGCAAACCGTGATGGCCATCGGCGCCGGCACCCTGCTGGTGCTGATGCTGCTGGCCGGCCTGGTGATGCAGCGGCGCCGTCACTACATCGACCGCATCGACTTCGAGGCACGTGGCCGCCAGGAACTGGAAAAACGCGTGGCCGAGCGCACCGCCGACCTCGAAGGCCTGAACACCCGGCTCAAGAGCGCCGTGCTGGAGCGCGAGAACGCCCAACAGGAGGCCGTGCGCGCCCAGGATGAACTGGTGCAGGCCGGCAAGCTGTCGGTGCTCGGCACCATGTCGGCCAGCATCAGCCACGAACTCAACCAGCCGCTGGCCGCCATCCGCAGCTACGCGGAAAACGCCGAGATCCTGCTAGACCACCAGCGTACCGAAGACGCCCGCGGCAACCTCAAGCTGATCGGCGAGCTGACCGGGCGCATGGCCTCGATCATCGCCCACCTGCGCGCCTTCGCCCGCCGTGACCGCCATGCCCCGGAGAGCGTGGCCCTGCAGCCAGCCCTGGACGATGCCCTGGCGCTGCTGGCCAAGCGCCGCCGGGCGATGGCCGTGGAGCTGATCCGCGACCTGCCGGAAGCCACCTTGTGGGTACAGGCCGGCGAGACCCGCCTGCGCCAGGTGCTCGGCAACCTGCTGGCCAATGCCCTCGATGCCCTGACCGAAAAGGCCAACCCGCGCCGCCTGTGGCTAAGTGCCGAGCAGCGCGATGACTGCGTCTACCTGTACATTCGCGACAACGGCCCCGGCTTCAGCCGCCAGGCCCTGGAGCACGCCAAGGAGCCGTTCTTCACCACCAAGACCCGCACCCAGGGCCTGGGCCTGGGCCTGGCCATCTGCGAAAGCCTGATGCGCGCCCTGGGCGGTGAACTGCTGCTGGCCAACCACCCGGAAGGTGGCGCTCTGCTGACCCTGCAGCTGCGTGTGGCCGCGCCTGGCGCTACTTTGCCCAATTCGGAGGACCCCTCGGCATGACCACCGAGACACTGATCGACAGCCGAGCCCAGGTCATCCTGGTCGATGATGACCCGCACCTGCGCCAGGCCCTGAGCCAGACCCTGGACCTGGCCGGCCTCAAGGTGGTCGCCCTCGCCGATGCCCAGGGCCTGGCCGAACGCATCGAGGCCGACTGGCCCGGGGTGGTGGTCAGCGACATCCGCATGCCGGGCATCGATGGTCTGCAGCTGCTGGAACAACTGCACGGTCGTGACAACGAACTGCCGGTGCTGCTGATCACTGGCCACGGCGATGTGCCGCTGGCGGTGCAGGCGATGCGCGCCGGCGCCTACGACTTTCTGGAAAAGCCCTTTGCCAGCGATGCCCTGCTGGACAGCGTGCGCCGCGCCCTGGCCCTGCGCCGCCTGGTGCTGGACAACCGCAGCTTGCGCCTGGCCCTGAGCGACCGCCAGCAACTGGCTACCCGCCTGTTGGGCCAGTCGCCGTCCATGCAGCGCCTGCGCGAGCAGATCGGCGCCCTGGCCGGCACCCGCGCCGATGTGCTGATCCTGGGTGAGACCGGTGCCGGCAAAGAGGTGGTGGCCCGCGCCCTGCACGACCTGTCCAGCCGCCGCGACGGGCCATTCGTGGCGATCAACGCCGGCGCACTGGCCGAGTCGGTGGTCGAAAGCGAGCTGTTCGGCCATGAGCCTGGGGCGTTCACCGGTGCGCAGAAACGCCGCATCGGCAAGTTCGAGTTCGCCAACGGTGGCACGCTGTTCCTCGACGAAATCGAGAGCATGAGCCTGGATGTGCAGGTGAAACTGCTGCGCATGTTGCAGGAACGGGTGGTCGAGCGTCTGGGTGGCAACCAGCTGATCCCGCTGGACATCCGCATCATCGCCGCGACCAAGGAAGACCTGCGCCAGTCGGCCGACCAGGGGCGTTTCCGCGCCGACCTGTATTACCGCCTGAACGTGGCACCGCTGCGTATTCCACCGCTGCGCGAACGCGGCGATGACATCCTGGTGCTGTTCCAGCACTTCGCCGACGCCGCCAGCCAGCGCCATGGCCTGCCGCCACACGCCCTGCAGCCGGCCCAGCGCGCCATGCTGCTGCGTCACGACTGGCCCGGTAACGTACGCGAGCTGCAGAACGCCGCCGAGCGTTTCGCCCTTGGCCTGGAACTGGCCCTGGACGGCCAGGCGCCACCTGCGGCAATGCCTGCGGTACCGATGCCGAGCGGCAACCTCAGCGAACAGGTCGAGCAGTTCGAACGCTCGCTGATCGCTGCCGAACTGGCCCAGCCACACAGCTCCATGCGCAGCCTGGCCGAGGCGCTGGGCATCCCCCGCAAGACCCTCCACGACAAGCTGCGCAAGCATGGCTTGAGCTTCGACGGCGGTAGCGGCGGGCATGACGATCAAGAGGACAACCGTTAATGAACACCGATAGCCAGTACTTGCAGTCCGTCCTGCACGGCGACATCCCGCTGACCCGCGAAATGGGCCTGGAAGTGCTCGATTGGCAGCAGCACACCCTGCGCCTGCAATTGCCGCTGGCGGCCAACGTCAACCACAAGAGCACCATGTTCGGCGGCAGCCTGTACTGCGCCGCGGTGCTGGTGGGTTGGGGCTGGCTGCACCTGCGCCTGCGCGAGTTGGGGATCGATGACGGGCATATCGTCATCCAGGAAGGGCAGATCAGTTATCCGCTGCCGGTTACCGGGGCGGCGGTGGCGCGCTGTGCGGCGCCGGATGAAAAGACCTGGGAGCGGTTCTTGACCATGTACCAGCGCCGCGGGAGGGCACGGTTGACGCTGGCGACCACGGTGAGCAATGCCGGTAGTGACGAGCCTGCTGTAACCTTCAGCGGCCAGTACGTGCTGCACCGCTGACCGCGGGCAAGTACTGATGCCAGTCAGTTAGTGCTGTTGGGTCTGCTGCGCAGCCCATCGCCGGCAAGCCAGCTCCCACAGGTGCAGCGCCATACTGAAGGTCCGCGCAGTACTTGTGGGAGCTGGCTTGCCGGCGATGGGCCGCAAAGCGGCCCCGGCGATATAGGCGGCGAAGCTCAAGTCCTGACGTCAGATCAGGCTCAGGAAGGCTTGCCGCCAAGCAGCATTTGCCGGCAACGCCAGGAAATGCGGGTTGAGCAACGACTCCCGCGCCGGGTACCGGAACGGCAAGCCATCCAGCCCGATTACCTCCCCACCAGCCCCTTCCACCACGCCCTGCGCCGCCGCGGTATCCCACTGCGAGGTCGGTGCCAGGCGCGGATAGCAATCGGCGCTGCCCTCGGCCAACAGGCAGAACTTCAACGAACTGCCGATATTGGCCAGCTCCAGCTCACCCACCGCAGCTGCCAACCCGGCCAACAAGGCTTCCTGTTCCGGGCTGGAATGGCGACGGCTGGCAACCACGGTGAAACGCCCACCCGTCGGCGGCGCATTACGTACCTGGATCGCCTGGGCGGCCTCACCCGCTTCCGCACGCCAGGCGCCCAACCCGCGACCACCGAAGTAGCAGCGCCCGTTGGTCGGCATGGAAACCACGCCAAACACCACCTCGCCGTTTTCGACCAGGGCGATGTTGACCGTGAACTCTTCGCTGCCGGCAATGAATTCCTTGGTGCCGTCCAGCGGGTCGACCAGCCACCAGCGGCTCCAGCCCTGACGCTCGGCCAGCGGAATGTTGCAGTCCTCTTCGGACAGCACCGGGATCTGCGGCGCCAGCGCCAGCAGGCCATCGGCAATCACCCGGTGTGCCGCCAGGTCGGCGGCGGTGACCGGCGAATCGTCGGCCTTGTTGGTCACGGCCACATCGGCGCGCCAGAACGGCAAGATCGCCTCGCCCGCCAACAGGGCCAGCTTGACCACTTCGTGCATCAATTGCAGGTCGTTCATGCTTCCAGCAGCCCCCGCTGAATCAGCAGGTCACGCGCCAGGTACAGCGCCGCCAGGGCACGCCCCTCGGTGAACTGTGGGTGCATGGCCAGGGCCGAGAGTTCGCGCAGGTTTACCTTGTCGACCCGCATCGGCTCCGGCTCGTCGCCCTCCAGGCGCTCCTCGTAAAGGTCGCTGGCCAGCACCACCTGGATCTTCTGGCTCATGTAGCCCGGCGACAGCGACAGCTCGGTCAGGTGCTCCAGCTGGCGCGCGCCAAAACCGGCCTCTTCCTTGAGCTCCCGGTCGGCTGCCGCCAGCACGTCCTCGCCCGGCTCGATCAGGCCCTTGGGCAACGACAGCTCATATTCGTCGGTGCCGCCGCAGTATTCCTCCACCAGCACCGCGTGCTCGGCGTCGAGCATGGCCACGATCATCACCGCCCCGTAGCCATTGCCCCGGCCCACCAGCCGCTCGTAGGTGCGTTCGTTGCCATTGCTGAAGCGCAATTGCACGGCTTCGACGCGAAACAGGCGGCTGCTGGCGACGATTTCGCGGCTGAGGACGGTGGGTTTCTGGCGCATGGGGCGGCTCCTTGGCGTGAACGGGTTACTATACCGTGGCTTGCCGACTGATCGAGAGTTTCCCATGCCTGTTCTTCCCTGGTCTGCCATCGATACCGTCCTGCTGGACATGGATGGCACCCTGCTTGACCTGCATTACGACAACCGCTTCTGGCTGGACCACCTGCCCCAGCGCTATGCCGAGCTGCACGGGGTGAGCCGGGCCATGGCGGAAATGGAGCTGCAGCCGCTGTTCGAACGCAATGCCGGCACGCTGAACTGGTATTGCCTGGACTTCTGGAGCCGCGAACTGCGGCTGCCGATCCGCGAGCTGAAACAGGAAATCGCCGACCTGATCGCCCTGCGCCCGGATGCCGATACTTTCCTTGCCGCGATCCGCGACGCGGGCAAGCGCGTGGTGATGATCACCAATGCGCACCGGGATTCGCTGTCGCTGAAGCTGGAGCGGGTGGAGCTGGCGCCGTATTTCGAACGGCTGATCAGCTCACATGACTATGGCTACCCGAAGGAAAGCCCGCAGTTCTGGGACGCATTGCAGGCGGACATCGGCTTTGAACCGGAGCGCAGCCTGTTCATCGATGACACCCTGGCGATTCTGCGCAGTGCGCGACGGTTTGGCGTGGGGCATCTGCTGGCGGTGCGCCAGCCGGATAGCCAGGCAGGGCCGCGGGATACCGCGGAGTTTGCGGCGGTCGAGGATTACCGGGAATTGTTGGCAGGCTTGTGAGGGCCCTATCGCCGGCAAGCCAGCTCCCACATGTACCTCGCAGGCCCTCAGGCCTGTGATAATCCTGTGGGAGCTGGCTTGCCGGCGATAGGGCCGGTACAGGCTGCAGAGATCATTCAGGAATACGCAACACCTGCCCCGGATAGATCTTGTCCGGGTGCTTGAGCATCGGTTTGTTGGCCTCGAATATCTTCTGATACTTGTTGGGGTCGCCATACACCTTCTTCGAAATGGCGCTCAACGTATCACCCTTCTCCACCGTCACGAACCGCGCGGCCTGGGCCACCGGTCCGGTCACGGTGATCTGGTCATCGACACTGGCCACGCCAGCGACGTTGCCCGCCGCCAGGATGATCTTCTCCTTCTCCTCCTGACTGGCCACCTCACCCTTGAGGATGATCGTGTCTCCCTCTACAGTGGCCGTGATATTCGGGTTGCCCAGGCCGACACTTTCCACGTGTTTCTTCAGCTGCTCTTCGGCATTGGCATTGCCGGGGGTCAGCAGGTCGATCAACTTCTCGCCCGCTTCCTTGACGAAACTGAACAAGCTCATAGCGCTCTCCTTGTTGACGAAACCTCGGACACAGCAGTCTAGGCCAGCTTTTCCCCTACCGCCCCCATGCGACCAATCGACGCGGTCTATCAAGGCATAGACCCTAGCGATTAGACGCCGCCGGTCCGCACGCCTAGGCTTGTGCTATCTGAAAGCTGCCGATAGCCCCGATGAAAAGTCAGCCCCGATGAACAGCAAACCTCCGGTCTGCGCGGCCTCATCGCCCTTGACCATGCCCGCCGCCAGCAACACCTACGATTACGTCCAGCTCAATGACGCCAGACGCGACAGCACGCCCCTGGCCGAAGAAGTGGCCCTGGCCATTGTCTACAACGGCCTGAACCAGGCGGTGATGCTGGTCAGCCCCACCGACCTGGAAGACTTCGCCGTCGGTTTCAGCGTCGGCAGCGGCATAGTGGAAGGCACCACGGAAATCTACGACCTGAAACTCTCCGGCAGCGGCTCGGCAATGTATGCCGATCTGGAGATTTCCAGCCGGGCGTTCTGGAACCTGAAAAACCAGCGCCGCCAGCTGGCCGGCACCAGTGGCTGCGGCCTGTGCGGGGTCGAAGCGCTGGAGCAGGCACTGCCAGAGCTGGCCAAGTTGCCTGGCGCACCCTTGCCACCGGCGCAATGGCTGGTCGGCCTGCGTGAGCGCATCGATGCCTTCCAGCCCCTCGGCCAGCACTGCGGCGCGGTGCATGCGGCGCTGTTCATGGACCGCCACGGCGAACTGCTGCTCGGCCGCGAAGACATCGGCCGGCACAACGCCCTCGACAAGCTGATCGGCGCCTTGCTGCGCCAAGGCATCGACAGCCAGGGTGGCCTGGCCATCGTCACCAGCCGCTGCAGCCTGGAGCTGATCCAGAAGGTGCTGCGGGCCGGTATCCAGACCCTGGTCAGCCTGTCGGCGCCCACCGGTCTTGCCCTGCAATGGGCGCGCAAGCACAACCTCAACCTTATCCATCTGCCCAAGCACAGCGCACCGCGGGTCTACAGCCCAGCGGCGGAGTCGTAACAGTCGTGACCTCGTACCAACACCTCCCGGACAACGCCCCAGCCTCCTCCCCTCGCTACAAGCCCTACCACGGCCCCGCCGGTGGCTGGGGCGCGCTGCGCAGCGTGGCCAAGGCCTGGGTTGGCAGCGATAACGCGCTGAAGAACATTCGCGCGCTGCTCAAGACCAACCAGAACGGCGGCTTCGATTGCCCCGGCTGCGCCTGGGGCGACTCGCCGGAAAGCGGCATGGTCAAGTTCTGCGAGAACGGTGCCAAGGCAGTGAACTGGGAGGCGACCAAGCGCCGCGTCGATGCCGCCTTTTTCGCCCGCTACAGCGTCACTTCGCTACTGCAGCAGAGCGACTACTGGCTGGAGTACCAGGGGCGCCTGACCGAGCCGATGGTCTATGACGCGTCCAGCGACCGCTACCAGCCGATCAGCTGGGACGCCGCCTTCACCCTGATCGCCCGCGAGCTGAACAAGCTGGCCAGCCCTGACCAGGCCGAGTTCTACACTTCGGGGCGCGCCAGCAACGAAGCAGCGTACCTGTACCAATTGTTCGTGCGGGCCTACGGCACCAACAACTTCCCCGACTGCTCGAACATGTGCCACGAGGCCAGTGGCGTGGCCCTGGGGCAAAGCGTCGGGGTCGGCAAGGGCACCGTCACCTTCGACGACTTCGAGCACGCCGACGCGATTTTCGTCTGGGGCCAGAACCCTGGTACCAACCACCCGCGCATGCTCGACCCGCTGCGCGATGCGGTAAAGCGCGGTGCCCAGGTGGTGTGCATCAACCCGCTCAAGGAGCGTGGCCTGGAGCGCTTCCAGCACCCGCAGAACCCGCTGGAGATGCTGACCAACAGCGACCGGCCGACCAACACCGCATTCTTCCGCCCGGCCCTGGGCGGCGACATGGCGCTGCTGCGCGGCATGGCCAAGTTCGTCCTGCAATGGGAACGCGAAGCCCAGGCCAACGGCGAACCGGCAGTCTTCGACCACGCCTTCATCGCCGAACATGGCCATGGCGTCGACGACTACCTGGCGGTAGTGGATGCCACCCCGTGGGAGCACATCCAGGCCCAGTCCGGCCTGGCGCTGGCCGACATCGAACTGGCCGCGCGCATGTACTGCCGTGGCAAGCGGGTGATCATGTGCTGGGCGATGGGCATTACCCAGCACCGCCACTCGGTGCCGACCATCCAGGAAATCGTCAACCTGCAGATGCTGCGCGGCAATATCGGCGTGCCAGGCGCAGGCTTGTGCCCGGTGCGTGGTCACAGCAACGTGCAGGGTGACCGAACCATGGGCATCAACGAGCGCCCGCCGGTGGCCCTGCTGGACGCCATCGAGCAGCGCTTCGGCTTCCCCGTGCCCCGGCACAACGGCCACAACACTGTCGAGGCGATCCACGCCATGCTCGACGGCCGGGCCAAGGTATTCATCGGCCTGGGCGGCAACTTCGCCCAGGCAACGCCAGACACCGAGCGTACCGCCCAGGCACTGCGCAACTGCGAGCTGACCGTGCACATCAGCACCAAGCTCAACCGCAGCCACCTGGTGCACGGCAAGCAGGCACTGATCCTGCCGTGCCTGGGGCGCACCGACATCGACCTGCAGGCAGAAGGGCCACAGGCGGTAACGGTAGAGGACTCGTTCAGCATGGTCCACGCCTCCAATGGCCAGCTCAAGCCGCTGTCGACGCAGATGCGCTCGGAGCCAGCGGTCATCGCCGGTATCGCCGCCGCCACCTTGGGCAAGAAGCCCGTGGACTGGCACTGGCTGGTGGCTGACTACGACCGTATCCGCGAGCTGATCGGCGACACCATCGCTGGCTTCAGCGGCTTCAACCAGCGCCTGCGCGAGCCGGGCGGTTTCTACCTGGGCAACAGCGCTGCCAGCCGCGAATGGAATACCAGCACCGGCCGCGCCAACTTCAAGGCCAACCTGCTGCCCGACACGCTGCTCGACGAGCGTGTACGCGCCAGCGGCCAGGTGCCTGACCTGATCATGCAGTCGATGCGCTCGCACGATCAGTACAACACCACCATCTACGGCCTGGACGACCGCTACCGCGGCGTGCGTGGCCAGCGCGAGGTGCTGTTCGCCAACGAAGCCGACATCATCCGCCTGGGCTTCCAGCCGGGGCAGCAAGTCGACATCGTGTCGTTGTGGGGGGATGAGCATGTGCGCCGTGTGCACGGCTTCACCCTGCTGGCCTTCGACATCCCGGCCGGGCAGGCGGCGGCGTACTACCCGGAAGTGAACCCGCTGGTGCCGCTGGAAAGCATTGGCGATGGCAGCCATACGCCGACGTCGAAGTTCATCGCCATCAAGCTGGAGCGGGCGCGGGACGACGGGCGCATCCTGTAGGAATGGTGTTGGCCTCTTCGCGGGCATGCCCGCTCCCACAGGAGTTCCACATGTTTCGATTCCTGTGCTGTACCTGTGGGAGCGGGCGTGCCCGCGAAGAGGCCGGAAGCCGTGCCGCCAAAAACGAAAAAAGCCCTGTTCCATAGCGGTTCAGGGCTTCGTCATAAAGGTCTCAGACAGCGAAAAAACGATAAAGTTTCACAGTAAATACAGTAAGTTAGAGAATTGTGTACAACTCGTGTTACTCGTCGGATTTCCGTTGCCAGGCGTGCCTGCAAGGCTCAAAAATCGCCTCGTCATCCTTATGAGGCTCTCTTGATGAAGAAGTACTCCTCGATACTGTTGTTGTCTTTCAGCTTGCTCAGCGGCGTTGCCATGGCAGGCGGCACCACCGAGGCCGGCATTGGCGGCGCATTGGGTGGGGTACTGGGCTCCGTGGTGGGCAACTCCATCGGTGGTAGCACCGGCGGCGCCATTGGTGCCGGTCTGGGCGGCGCGGCTGGCGGTGCCTTGGGTGCCGACAAGCGTCAGCGTGGGGAAGCCGCTATCGGCGGCGCGCTGGGCGCAGCAGGCGGTAACGTGGTCGGCCGCTCCGTGGGCGGCACTACCGGTAGCTACATTGGCGCAGCAGCCGGCGGTGGTGCCGGTGGCGCACTGGGTAACTACATGGGTAAAGAGGCCGACAGAGACGATTACCACGAAGGCCGCCGCTACCGTCGTGGCTATGACGACGACCGCCGCCACTGGGACCGTGGCCACCACTACGGCCATCGCAAGCACAAGCGCCACTGGCGCGACTAACGCCTGAGGGCCTTGCCCCGGCAACAAAAGCCCCGCCCCTGCCAGCGGGGCTTTTTTATGCCTGCTGTTCCAGCAGTACACCAGACAGGATCACCTGCAGCGCTTCTGGCAATGCCACTGGCCGGCCATTGGCGCGTTCGATGAACACCTGCACCACCGTGCCTGCCGCACACGCCTCCGGCTCGCCTGGGCGGAACAGAGCCAGGCGGTACTCCACCGTACTGCCCGCCAGGCGTGCCACCCCCAGCCCCACTTCCAGCACGTCCGGGAAGCCTGGCAGCGCGTAGAAATCCGCCGCCGAACTGACCACGAAGGCCGCCAGCTCGCCGTCACGCAGGTCCAGGTCGGCCTGTTCGACGAGGAACGCCTGGATGGCGGTTTCGAAGAAGCCATGCACGGTGGCACCGGCGATGTGGCCGTTCAGGTCATTGTCCTGGGGGCGGGTGAGGATGGGGTGGAAGTGGGAGAAGGCAGTGCGCTGAGGGGATTCGGTCATCTGGCTGACTCTTGTCTTCGCAATGGATGCTGACAGTGAAACAGAAAAACCGGATTTCTGCTGCCCGCTATCCCCTGTGGGAGCGGCCTTGTGTCGCGAAAGGGGTGCGAAGCGCCCCCAAGGAACTGGGCATCACGCTGATATTGCCGGGGCCGCTTTGCGACCCTTTCGCGACACAAGGCCGCTCCCACAATGACCGCGCTAACTCACAGGAACAAAAAAGCCGCCCCAAGGGGCGGCTTTCTCGTTGCGGGCGGGTGCAGCTTACAGCTGCGGGCCAGCGGCCTTGATGGCGTCGGAAACTTCGAACTTCTTGAAGTTTTCGATGAACAGCTTGGCCAGGCCTTTGGCGGCCTCGTCGTAGGCAGCCTTGTCAGCCCAGTTGGTGCGCGGGTTGAGCAGCTCGGTATCAACGCCCGGAACGGCCTTCGGCACGTCCAGGTTGATGATGTCCAGGTGCTCGGTTTCGGCACCGATCAGCGCGCCGCTCTGGATCGCAGCGATCACGGCACGGGTGGTCGGGATGCTGAAGCGCTTGCCAACGCCGTAGCCACCGCCGGTCCAGCCGGTGTTGACCAGGTAGACCTTCGAGTCGAAGCCCTTGATACGCTTGATCAGCAGCTCGGCGTACTCGCCAGCCGGGCGCGGGAAGAACGGTGCGCCGAAGCAGGTGGAGAAGGTCGACTTGATGCCGCTGCCCGAACCCATTTCGGTGGAACCGACCAGCGCGGTGTAGCCGGACAGGAAGTGGTAGGCCGCCTGCTCGTTGTTCAGGATCGAAACCGGAGGCAGAACACCAGTCAGGTCGCAGGTCAGGAAGATGACTGCGTTCGGCTCGCCGCCCAGGTTCGCTTCGGAACGCTTGGCAACGTGCTCCAGCGGGTAGGCCGCACGGCTGTTCTGGGTCAGGCTGACATCGGTGTAGTCGGCGTGCTTGTTGGCGTCGAGTACGACGTTTTCCAGCACGGCGCCATGCTTGATGGCTTTCCAGATGACCGGCTCGTTCTTCTCGGACAAGTCGATGCACTTGGCGTAGCAACCGCCTTCGATGTTGAAGACCACGCCCTCGCCCCAGCCGTGCTCGTCGTCACCGATCAGGTAACGGCTTTCGTCGGCCGACAGGGTGGTCTTGCCGGTGCCGGACAGGCCGAAGAACAGGGTCACATCGCCCGCTTCGCCGATGTTGGCGGCGCAGTGCATTGGCAGCACGTCGGCAGCCGGCAGCAGGAAGTTCTGCACCGAGAACATGGCTTTCTTCATTTCGCCGGCGTAGCGCATGCCAGCGATCAGCACCTTCTTCTGGGCGAAGTTGATGATCACGCAACCATCGGAGTTGGTGCCGTCACGCTCAGGCTCGCACACGAAGTTGGCGACGTTGAGGACCTGCCACTCGCCACGGCCAGCCGGGTTGTACTGCTCCGGGTTGATGAACAGGCAACGACCGAACAGGTTCTGCCAGGCAGTCTGGGTGGTCATCTTCACCGGCAGGTAGTGCTCGGCGGCCGCCCCTACGTGAACGTAGGAAACGAAGTGATCCTGGGCGTTGTTGAACGCCTCGACGCGGTCCCACAGGGCATCGAACTTGTCGGCCGGGAACTTGCGGTTGATCGGGCCCCAGGAAATGGCGTCCTGGGTGGAAGGCTCTTCGACGATGAAACGGTCAGCCGGCGAACGGCCAGTACGGTGACCGGTCTCCACGACCAGTGCGCCAGTATCGGCTAGTACGCCTTCACCGCGTTGCAGCGCTTCTTTTACCAGCTCATCGACGCTCAGGTCGGTGTACACGGTGTTGTTGGCTTGCGTCATGAGATACCCCATCCGGCCCGAGGCCGAGTGCTCCAAACGTTTTGTAGTTGTCTTGAAAAAACTACTACAGCGAAAAAAGTGGCCGGATTATGCCAGAAACGCCCAAAAAAAGTAGGCCCCTCCTGTCAGAACTGCGCTTTTGCGCAATTCGACAGGAGATTGTCCTGTAGTTAAACGTTTCAGTGACGAGTTTCTGAGGCTACGTCAGTGCCGCCACCGGCAAACAGTTGCGCCACATCGCTGGCGTCGAAGAAATAGCGCTCGTTGCAGAACTGGCAATCGATCTCCACCTGCCCGCCGCATTCTTCCACCAGCGCCTTGGCATCGTGCTCGCCCAAACTGACCAGCGCATTGCCGGAACGTTCGCGCGAGCAACTGCAATTGAAGCGCAGCGGCTGGATATCGAACAGGCGCACGGCATCTTCGTGGTACAGGCGGTGCAGCAGGGTTTCGTTGTCCAGCGCCCACTCATCAGCCTTGAGCGTGGTGGCCAATGCCACAACGTGCTGCCAGCTTTCTTCACGCTCTTCATCGTCCGGCTGGCGATCGCGCGGCAGTTGCTGCAGCAGCAGGCCACGGGCCTTGCCGCCTTCGGCGTTGAGCCAGAAGCGCGTGTTGAGCTGTTGCGACTGGACGAAGTAGTTGGTGAAGCACTCCGACAGGGTGGCGCCGTCGAGGTCGACGGTGCCCTGGTAGCGCTGGCCCTTGACCGGATCGATGGTCAGGGTCAGGTGGCCGTCGGGCATCAGCTGCGACAGGGTCGCATCCGCCGGGATCTGGTCCGCTTCGTAGCGGGCCATGCCACGGATGTCCCGGTCACCGGAACATTCGACCATCAACAGCGGGATCGGCCCTGCGGAACGCGCCTGCAGAATCAGCAGGCCGTCGAACTTCAGCGCCCCCACCAGCAAGGCGGTGGCGGCCATCAGCTCGCCCAGCAGTGCCTGCACCGGCTGCGGGTACTCATGACGCGCCAGCACCGCGGCGTAGCTGTCATCGAGAGACACCCACTCGCCGCGCACATCGCGCTCGTCGAAGATGAAACGTTGGGTGAAATCGGTATCAGGCAAGTCGCTCATAGGTTTTGGCTATCTGAAAATGATGACAAAATGGTTACAAGGGTTGTCGGAAAACATCCGAGAACCCCGTGACAGAGCGCTCACAAGGCGCTCCGATTCCTGTTTGCAATAGAGGTATTTTATGGACAATCGACCACTGTTCCAAGCAAGGTGGTCCTGGGGGCCATTGGCAGCCTGTACGCTGCTTCCTATCGCTCTACTGTGTTTCTGGTTATGGCCCATTGGCCAGATCTTGTGCCTGACTTTCGACGAGTGGCTGTTCCACAGCCTGAATGCGCCGCTGGCCGACAACACCACCTGGCGCTACATCTGGACCGTCGGTAGCCTGCGCCCATTCGACATCGTCGTCGGCCTGATCCTTCTGGCAGTGCTTATCCGTGGCGACTGGGTGTTCAAGGCAACCCAGGTGCGCCAGGCCTTTTTCGGCTTCCTGGTCACGCTAATCCTCTTAGTGGTGATTCGCGCGCTGTTTTCCAAGTGGGTGGATGCAGCCGGCTGGCAGCACAAGAGCCCGTCGATGATGTTCGACGAGGTGGTGCACCTCAGCGACTACTATCCGAACCTGGAGGCGGCCTGGGAGCTCAAGGACCGTTCCAGCAAGAGTTTCCCGGGGGATCATGCCTCGGTGCTGCTGGTCTGGGCGCTGTTCATGAGCGTGTTCAGCCGCCGCCTGGTGCAGTACCTGGTGGTCTGGGGGTTGGCGGTATTGTTCATGTTGCCGCGCCTGGTGGCCGGTGCCCACTGGGGGCAGGATGACTACATCGGCGGGCTGCTGATGGCGGTGCTGGCGTTGGGCTGGAGCTGTTTCACGCCGCTGGCGGCCAAGGGGAGTGCGGTGCTGATGCGCTGGACGGCGCCGTTGTTCGCGATCGCGGCCAAGTTACCGTTGGTCGGGCGCTTGGCGGTGACCCGCTAGATCCTTGGGGCTACTGCGTAGCCCATCGCGACACAAGGCCGCTCCTACAGGGATTGCACAAGTTTCAGGGCTTGCGCAGTACCTGTGGGAGCTGGCTTGCCGGCGATGGGCCGCAAAGCGGCCCCGGCTATTCGAAGCTCCCATGCAACTGGTGAATCTGCCGCCGCTGCTTCTTGGTCGGCCGCCCATCGGTGGTCACGCCCATCGCCCCGGCCTTGCGCAGTTCCGCCGCCTGTTCACGCCGGCGCACGCTGTCCTCGGTCTCTTCGTACAACGTCTGCGCCTCTGGCGCCCCACGCCGCACCACCGACAGAGCCTTCACCACCACGGTGCGCTCGTCGAACCCGGTGCGCAGCACGAACTCGTCACCCACCCGCGGCTCCTTGCCCGGCTTGCAGCGCTCACCCCGGCAATGCACCTTGCCGCTCTCGATCGCCGCCTTGGCCAGCGCGCGGGTCTTGTAGAAGCGTGCCGCCCACAGCCATTTGTCCAGGCGGACCTTGTCGTCGTCTTCGGCTTTTTGTGCCATCCCGTTACCTCGAACGCTGTGTTTCATCGAACTGTACTACCGTAACGATCGGATGCAAAAAATCCCCGCCGTGCTTACAGTTCACCACCTCATCCGCAGGGTGCGTTTCGTGAAGACATTTGACCATTTGACTGTGATCGGCCTGCGCGAGTGGGTCGCCCTGCCCGACCTTGGCGTGGCCGGGCTGCGCGCCAAGATCGACACTGGCGCCAGCACCTCCAGCCTGCACGCCACCGAGGTGGAACCGTTCGAGCGCGACGGCCAGCCCTGGGTCCGTTTCACCGCACACCTGGGCTCGGTGGTGCAGTTGCGCCACCGCCGCTGCGAGGCACCGCTGGTGACCATGAAAACCATCAAGAGCTCCAATGGCCAGGCCCAGACCCGCTATGTCATCCGCACGTCACTGGCCCTGGGCGATGGTGTGTGGGAGGTGGAGTTCACCCTGGCCTGCCGCAAGAACATGCGTTATCGCCTGTTGCTGGGTTCCAAGGCCCTGATCCATGGCCAGCTGGTGGTCAACCCTGGCCTCAAATACGTACAAGACAAACCGGCCTTCCCGGCCACCCTTTCTCCTGCCACAGGTGCTGCATGAAGATCGCTGTGCTGTCGCGCAATCCGCGTCTGTATTCCACCCGCCGCCTGGTCGAAGCCGGTACCCAGCGGGGCCACGAAATGGTGGTGATCGATACCCTGCGGGCCTACATGAACATTGCCAGCCACAAGCCGCAGATCCACTACCGCGGCAAGCCGCTGGAAGGCTTCGACGCGGTGATCCCGCGCATCGGTGCCTCGGTGACCTTCTATGGCTGCGCGGTGCTGCGCCAGTTCGAGATGATGGGCGTGTATCCACTCAACGAGTCGGTAGCGATAGCCCGCTCCCGCGACAAGCTGCGCTCGCTGCAACTGCTGTCGCGGCGCGGCATCGGCCTGCCGATTACCGGCTTCGCCCACTCGCCGGACGACATCCCCGACCTGATCCAGATGGTCAACGGCGCCCCGCTGGTGATCAAGGTGCTGGAAGGCACACAGGGCATCGGCGTGGTGCTGTGCGAAACCACCAAGGCCGCCGAATCGGTGATCGAGGCGTTCATGGGGTTGAAGCAGAACATCATGGTGCAGGAATACATCAAGGAAGCGGGTGGCGCGGATATCCGCTGCTTCGTGGTCGGCGACAAGGTCATCGCGTCGATGAAGCGCCAGGCCAAGCCTGGGGAATTCCGCTCCAACCTGCACCGCGGTGGAGTGGCCAGCCTGATCAAGATCACCCCGGAAGAACGCATGACCGCCATTCGCGCGGCCAAGGTGATGGGCTTGAGTGTGGCGGGCGTGGATATCCTGCGCTCCAACCACGGGCCGCTGGTGATGGAGGTGAACTCGTCGCCGGGGCTGGAGGGGATTGAAGTGACCACCGGCAAGAACGTGGCCGGCATGATCATCGAGCATCTCGAGAAGAATGGTGGGCCTAATCAGACTCGGACCAAGGGTAAGGGCTGATTCAAGCCTGTACCGGCCCTATCGCCGGCAAGCCAGCTCCCACAGGATTACCACGACCTTCAGGCTTGTGGATTACCTGTGGGAGCTGGCTTGCCGGCGATAGGGCCGATGCAGCCAACCAGATTCATACAGCATTACGCGGCAGCAACAGCCCCAAAGGCAACCGTACCCGCGCCTCGATCCCGCCACCAGAGCGATTGCGCAGTTCCACATTCCCACCATGCTGCGCCGCAATCCGCTTGACGATCGCCAGCCCCAGCCCGGTGCCCTTGCCACCCCGGGCCCGGTCACCACGAATGAACGGGTTGAAGATGGTCTCCAGCTCCGACTCGTCGATCCCCGTCCCGCGGTCCAGCACGCTCAGCACCACATACGGCGCACTCTCATCGCCCGACACATAGGCGGCCACCTCGACCCCCTTGCCGGCGTGGTGCAGGGCATTGCCGATCAGGTTGCCCAGCATGCGCTTGAGCGAAACCCGGCGCAGCGGGAACGGTGGGATCGGCTCCAGGCACAGCCGCACCCGTTCTTCCGGCTGGTTGTACGGCGCCACCACTTCGCGCACCAGGTCGGCCAGGTCGACCTCCTCAACCGGCTCGTCACGGCCATCGCGGATAAAGGCCAGGAACTGATCGAGGATCGCGTCCATGTCCTCGATATCGCGGACCATGTCGTCACTCAGTTCGCTGTCGCTGTCCAGCAACGACAGCGACAGGCGCAGGCGCGTCAGCGGTGTGCGCAGGTCGTGGGAAACCCCGGCCAGCATCAGCTCGCGCTCGCGCCCGGCCTGCTCGACATCCTCGGCCATCTGGTTGAAGGCCTTGTACACCTCGGTCATCTCGCTGGGCGTATCGCTGATCGGCAGGCGCACGCTGCGCCCCTGGCCCAACTGCCGGGCGGCGAACACCAGGCGCTTGAGCGGCTGGTTCAGCTGGCGCACGAAGATCCAGGCCGAAGCTGTGGACAACAGGCCGATGGCCAGGAACCAACCCAGCACGTTCCAGATCTTCTGCCCACGCAGCGGGTGCGGGTACAGCGGAACCTTCAACCAGCCCGGGCCCAGGCTTGGTGCATTGACCCACAACGCCGGCGGCGCATGAATGCGCAGCCGTACCTCGGTGTCTTCGCCCAACTCGGCCTGCATCTGCCGTTGGTAGATTTCGCTGTAGGGCCAGTGCTGCTCACCCTCGGGCACGCCCGAGCCGGTGACCCGGATAAGGCCTGCCGCTTCGGCGATCTTGTCGCGGTTTTCTTCGTCGGCCGCCCAATAGGCGCGCAGGGTCAGCGCAACACCGTGGCTGTACTGACGGTCGACCAGCACGTCCTCGTTCATCAACAGGTAGACCAGGGTCAAGGCCTTGGAGAACAGGACGACGATCAACACCAGCCACAGGGTGCGGGCGAAGAAACTTTGCGGAAACCAGAGCGGTGTTTTCATCGACGGCGCGGCATCATTTACCGGCGTTTCCGTCCGGCACGAACACGTAGCCCACGCCCCACACGGTCTGGATATAACGCGGCTTGGACGGGTCCGGCTCGATCATGCGGCGCAGACGCGAAATCTGCACGTCGATGGAGCGTTCCAGCGCATCCCATTCGCGGCCACGCGCCAGGTTCATCAGCTTGTCGCGGGTCAGCGGCTCGCGTGCGTGCATCACCAGCGCCTTGAGCACGGCGAACTCGCCGGTGGTGAGCATGTGCACTTCGTCGCCACGCTTGAGTTCGCGGGTGGCCAGCGACAGCTCGTAGTCGCCGAAGGTGACCGACTCGTCTTCGCTACCAGGCGCACCCGGCACGCTCGGCGCCTGGCGGCGCAGCACGGCCTTGACCCGGGCCATCAGCTCGTCCGGGTTGAACGGCTTGCCCAAGTAGTCGTCGGCGCCCAGCTCCAGGCCCTTGATACGGCTGAGCTCGTCGCCCTTGGCGGTGAGCATGATGATCGGGATCTGGTTGTTCTGCTGACGCAGGCGCTTGCACGCCGACAGGCCATCCTCGCCGGGCAGCATCAGGTCGAGCACCACCAGGTTGAACACCTCACGCTGCAGCAGGCGGTCCATCTGCTCGGTGTTGGGCACCGCGCGGGCACGGTAGCCCTTGCTGGTGAAGAAACGTTCCAGCAGGCTGCTCAGCCCCGGGTCGTCGTCGACGATGAGAATCTTGTCACCTTCAGCGGTGTTTGGCGTGCCGGTCATGAATAACTCCTCTGATATCGCCGCGCATTATGGCGTAGCCATTGCTGCACGTTGCGTGAGCATTGTTAGCAGATTTTTCCCCCGGCGCCAGTTCCGGCTGGCCGGGCGCCATCACCGCAAGCCGTTTGCGATGGGTATAATGCGCGGCTTTCATCCAGCGCCGCCGGGCGAAAGGCCCACAGGCGACCCCCGTATTCACAAATGTCAGGTGGTTTACATGGACAGCATCAACAGCCGTATCGCCGAGGAACTGGGCGTACGCCCCCAGCAGGTCGAGGCGGCCGTGGGCCTGTTGGACGAAGGCTCGACCGTGCCCTTCATCGCCCGCTACCGCAAGGAAGTGACCGGTAGCCTGGACGACACCCAGCTGCGCCATCTGGAAGAGCGCCTGCGCTACCTGCGCGAACTCGACGAGCGCCGCGCCAGCATCCTGGCCAGCATCGAGGAGCAGGGCAAGCTGACCCCGGAACTGGCCCGCGAGATCAAGCTGGCCGATACCAAGACCCGCCTCGAAGACCTGTACCTGCCGTACAAGCAAAAGCGCCGCACCAAGGGCCAGATCGCCCTGGAAGCCGGCCTCGGCGAGCTGGCCGACGGCCTGTTCAACAACCCAGACCTGGCCCCGGAAAGCGAAGCCGCACGCTTCGTCAACGCCGACAAGGGCGTGGCCGACGTCAAGGCCGCGCTGGAAGGCGCCAAGTACATCCTCATGGAGCGCTTCGCCGAAGACGCCGCCCTGCTCGACAAGCTGCGCAGCTTCCTCAAGCAGGAGTCGGTGCTCAGCGCCCGCGTCGTGCCTGGCAAGGAAGAAGAAGGCGCCAAGTTCCGCGACTACTTCGCCCATGACGAACTGCTGCGCAACGCCCCGTCGCACCGTGCCCTGGCAATTTTCCGCGGGCGTAACGAAGGCGTGCTGAGCGCCTCGCTGAAAGTCGGCGAAGAACTGCCCGGCACCCTGCACCCGTGCGAACTGATGATCGGCAACCACGTCGGCATCGAGAACCGCAACCGCCCGGCCGACAAGTGGCTGGGCGAAGTGGTGCGCTGGACCTGGAAGGTCAAGCTCTACACCCACTTGGAAACCGACCTGTTCGGCGAGCTGCGCGACAACGCCGAAGGCGAGGCGATCAATGTGTTCGCCCACAACCTGCACGACCTGCTGCTGGCCGCCCCGGCCGGCCCGCGTGCCACCCTGGGCTTCGACCCGGGCCTGCGCACCGGCTGCAAGATCGCCGTGGTCGATGCCACCGGCAAGCTGCTGGACCACACCACGGTCTACCCGCACGCGCCGAAGAACGATTGGGACCGCACCATTTCGATCATGGCTGCACTGTGCGCCAAGCACTCGGTGGAGCTGATCGCCATCGGCAACGGCACCGCCAGCCGCGAAAGCGACAAGCTGGTGGCAGAGCTGGTCAAGAAGTACCCGGCGCTGAAGATCACCAAGATCATGGTCTCCGAGGCCGGCGCTTCGGTGTATTCCGCATCGGAACTGGCCGCCCGCGAATTCCCGGACCTGGACGTGTCGATCCGTGGCGCCGTGTCGATTGCCCGCCGCCTGCAGGACCCGCTGGCCGAGCTGGTGAAGATCGACCCGAAATCCATCGGTGTCGGCCAGTACCAGCACGACGTGTCCCAGCTGAAACTGGCGCGCGGCCTGGACGCCGTGGTCGAGGACTGCGTGAACGCCGTGGGCGTGGACGTCAACACCGCCTCGGTGGCGCTGCTGACGCGCATCTCCGGCCTCAACGCCACCCTGGCGCAGAACATCGTCGCCCATCGCGATGCCAACGGCCCGTTCGCCACTCGTGCTGCGCTGAAAAAGGTCAGCCGCCTGGGTGAGAAAACCTTCGAACAGGCCGCCGGCTTCCTGCGCGTGATGAACGGTGACAACCCGCTGGACGCCTCCGCGGTTCACCCCGAGGCCTACCCGCTGGTGCAGCGCATTGCCGCCGACACCGACCGCGACATCCGCTCGCTGATCGGTGACAGCAGCTTCCTCAAGCGCCTGGACCCGAAGAAATTCACCGATGAAACCTTCGGTCTGCCGACCGTCACCGACATCCTGCAGGAACTGGACAAGCCTGGCCGCGACCCACGCCCCGAGTTCAAGACCGCCACCTTCCAGGACGGCGTCGAGGACCTCAAGGACCTGGAACCGGGCATGATCCTCGAAGGCGTGGTGACCAACGTCACCAACTTCGGTGCCTTCGTCGACATCGGCGTGCACCAGGACGGCCTGGTGCACATTTCGGCGCTGTCGGAGAAGTTCATCAAGGACCCACGTGAAGCGGTCAAGGCCGGCGACGTGGTCAAGGTCAAGGTCATGGAAGTGGACATCCCGCGCAAACGCGTCGGCCTGTCCATGCGCATGAGCGACACCCCGGGCGAGAAGGTAGACGGCAACCGCGGTGGTAACCGTGGCAATGGCGGCAACCGGCAGCAGCAGGCGCCGCGCCAGCGCGAAACCGCCACTGCGGCACCGGCCAACAACGCCATGGCCGCCCTGTTCGCCAACGCCAAGCAGCTGAAGAAGAAGTGATGGACGTTCCACGCGAATACGTCGAAAGCGCCTTCAGCCAGCTCCTCGGCTGCCGCCTGCAACGCCTGGAAACAGGTGTTGCCGAGGTAGCCCTGGCGCTCGAGCCACACTTGCGCAACCGTGGCCAGAAGTTGCACGGCGGGGCGATCTTCAGCCTGGTGGATATCGCCATGGGCCTGGCCTGCTCGGCCAGCCATGGCTTCGACCAGCAAAGCGTCACCATCGAGTGCAAGATCAACTACATGCGCGCCGTCAGTGACGGCGAGGTGCTGTGCACCGCCCGTGTGCTGCACGCCGGGCGGCGTACCCTGGTGGTCGACGCCGACGTAGTTCAGGGCGACAAGCTGGTGGCGAAAGCGCAAGGAACCTTCGCGGTTCTCTAGCTCACCAAGCAGTATCTGCGCTATTTTCGGCAACAGCCGGGGGCCGCTTCGCGCCCCATCGCCGGCAAGCCGGGCCCCCACAGGTAATCCACAAGCCTGAATTTCGTGGTTTACCTGTGGGGGCCCGGCTTGCCGGCGATGGGCTGCGAAGCGGCCCCCGAAGTCGGCGCTGCGCAATGCCGGAACCGCGTAAACCAGGCGACAACGCCAGTTCCTTTTCCCACTACCCTTGTAGACCGTCTTTTCTACCCCCATATTGGGGCGACTGACGCGTGAAGGAATACATCTTGAGCGACCTCCTCAACCGCCGCCTGAGCCTGCTCGGCGCCAATCTCCCCCTGCTCAAGCAGTGCCTGCACGGTATTGAGCGCGAATGCCTGCGCGTGACCGACGAAGGTCGCCTGGCCCAGACCCCGCATCCGCAAGCCCTGGGATCGGCGCTGACCAACGAGCAGATCACCACCGATTATTCCGAGTCGCTGCTGGAGTTCATCACCCCGGCCCTTCCCGACCCGGCCAAGGTGCTGGAAAGCCTCGAAGAGACCCACCGTTTCGTCTACAGCAAGCTGGGCGACGAATACCTGTGGAGCCCGTCGATGCCCTGCACGCTGCCGGCCGAGGAGGACATCCCGATCGCCGAGTACGGCAGCTCGAACATCGGCAAGCTCAAGCACGTCTACCGCAAGGGCCTGGCCCTGCGCTACGGCCGCACCATGCAGTGCATCGCCGGTATCCATTACAACTTCTCGCTGCCCGAAGCGCTGTGGCCGTTGCTGCGCGCCGCAGAAGGCGGCAGCGAGAGCGACCGCGACTACCAGTCGTCGGCCTATATCGCGCTGATCCGCAATTTCCGCCGCTACAGCTGGCTGCTGATGTACCTGTTCGGCGCCTCGCCGGCCCTGGACAAAGGCTTCCTGCGTGGCCGCCCGCACCAGCTCGAAGAGCTGGACGCCGAAACCCTGTACCTGCCCTACGCCACCAGCCTGCGCATGAGCGACCTGGGCTACCAGAGCAACGCCCAGGCCGGCCTCACGCCGTGCTACAACAACCTGGCCAGCTACACCGACAGCCTGCGCAAGGCGGTGGGCACGCCCTACCCGCCTTACGTCGAAGTCGGCACGCACGTGGATGGCGAGTGGGTACAGCTGAACACCAATATCCTGCAGATCGAAAACGAGTACTACTCGAACATTCGCCCCAAGCGCGTCACCTACACCGGCGAGCGGCCGATCCAGGCCCTGACCTCGCGCGGCGTGCAGTACGTGGAAGTGCGTTGCCTGGACATCAACCCGTTCCTGCCGGTGGGCATCGACCTGACCGAGGCGCGCTTCCTCGACGCGTTCCTGCTGTTCTGCGCGCTGGAAGACAGCCCGCAACTGGACAACGGCGAATGCGGCCAGTGCACCAACAACTTCCTGACCGTGGTCAAGGAAGGCCGTCGCCCGGGCCTGGAACTGCACCGCAATGGCCAGCCGATCGGCCTGAAGGCCTGGGCCAGCGAGCTGATCGGGCGTATTCGGCCACTGGCCGATCTGCTCGACCAGGCGCAAGGCGGTGCAGAACACGGCAAGGCCCTGGATGCCCAGCAGGCCAAGGTCGACGACGCCTCGCTGACCCCGTCGGCCCAGGTGCTGGCACGCATGACCGAGCATGACGAGAGCTTCGTCAAGTTCTCCCTGCGCCAGAGCCGCATCCACGCCGAAACCTTCCGCGAACAGCCACTGCCGGTCGAGCGCCAGCAGGCCTTCGAAACCCTCGCCCGCGACTCGCTGGCCGAGCAGTCGCGCCTGGAACAGCAGGAAGTCGGCGACTTCGACCTGTTCGTCGGCGCCTACCAGGCCAGCATCCTGGCGATCAGCAACTGATGACCCGCACTGCCACCCCGCGCAAGCCGCGCGCCAGCAGCCAGGCCAGGATCGAGGCGATCCTGGCGGCTGCACGCGAGTTGCTGGCCGAGCTGGGGGTGGCGAGCCTGTCGATCTACAGCGTGGCCGAGCGTGCGCAGATTCCACCGTCTTCGGTGTACCACTTCTTCGCCAGCGTGCCGGCGCTGCTGGAGGCGTTGACGGCCGATGTACACCGGGCCTTCCGTGAAGCGCTGAGCGCGCCGATCGACAGCAGTGCGTTCAACACCTGGCACGAACTGTCACGGCTGATCGAGCAGCGCATGCTGGATATCTACAACGAGGACGCGGCGGCGCGGCAACTGATCCTGGCCCAGCATGGCCTGAGCGAAGTGGTGCAGGCCGACCGGCAGCACGACATGGAACTGGGCGACTTGATGCACAAGTTGTTCGACCAGCACTTTCATCTGCCGGTGATGCCGGCGGATGTGGACGTGTTTGCCCTGGCCATGGAGTTGAGTGACCGGGTGTATGCGCGGTCGGTGCAGCTGCATGAGGCGATCACCCCGCGCATGGCCGAGGAAGGCAAGCGAGTGTTCGAGGCGTATCTGGGGTTGTATCTGCCGCCATTTCTGGCCAAGCGTTAAATTTGATGGCCTCATCGCCGGCAAGCCAGCTCCCACAGGTACTGCACAAGGCCTGAAGCTTGTGGGCACCTGTGGGAGCTGGCTTGCCGGCGATTGGGCTGCAAAGCAGCCCCATGGCCCACACCCATCACAGCTTGGCGATGGATACTTCAGTCGACTTCACGAAGGCAATCACTTCACTGCCCACCTGCAGCTCCAGCTCACGCACGGAGCGGGTGGTGATGACCGAAGTGACGATGCCCGAGGCGGTCTGCACGTCGATTTCCGACAGTACCGGGCCTTCTAGGATTTCCTTCACGGTGCCTTTGAACTGGTTGCGAACGTTGATGGCTTTGATGGTCATGATTTGATTCCTTCTCTATGGCTTCAGTCTGGTAAGTGAGTCAGTGCGCCCAACGCAGTTGCGTGGGCAAAGGGGCTACAGGATCCGGCTCGGGCGCAGCGCCCGGGGCCGACAGAACACGGTTGAGCACTTCGCTTTCCAGCGCAGCCAGGCGGTGCGAACCACGCGCCCGAGGCCGTGCCAGGTCGACAGTGAGGTCGAGCCCGACCTCGCCGTCCTCGATCAGGATCACCCGGTCAGCCACGGCGACTGCCTCGCTGACATCGTGGGTAACCAGCAACACGGTGAAGCCGTGCTGACGCCACAGGCGTTCGATCAGTTGCTGCATCTCGATACGGGTCAATGCATCCAGCGCACCGAGCGGTTCGTCCAGCAGCAGCAGGCGCGGCTGGTGAATCAGCGCCCGGGCCAGGGCCACGCGCTGCTTCTGGCCGCCCGACAGAGCCGCCGGCCATTCATTGGCGCGGTCGGCCAGGCCAACCGACTCCAACGCTTCCAGCGCACGCGGGCGCCAGTCGCCAGACAGGCCGAGGCCAACGTTGTCGATCACCTTCTTCCATGGCAGCAGGCGCGCGTCCTGGAACATCAGGCGGGTTTCTTCGCGGGCCTGCTCCAACGGCGCGGCACCGGCCAGCAACTGGCCTGCAGTGGGCTGATCGAGACCGGCCAGCAGGCGCAGCAAGGTGCTCTTGCCGCAGCCACTACGGCCGACGATGGCGACGAACTGGCCGGCAGGAATATGCAGCTCGATACCCTTCAGTACCTCGCGCTGGCCAAAGGTCTTGCGCAGGCCGCTGGAAGCCAGCGGGATGCCACGCAGCAGGCGTGGCGGCTGTTCCTTGAGTACGGTCATGCGCCCTCCTTCTTCGCCACTTGATAGGCCGGGTGCCAGCGCAGCCACACACGCTCCAGGCCGCGGGCGGCGAGGTCGGCAAGCTTGCCGAGCACGGCATACAGGACGATGGCCAGCACTACCACGTCGGTCTGCAGGAATTCACGGGCGTTCATCGCCAGGTAACCGATGCCGGCATTGGCCGAAATGGTTTCGGCAACGATCAGGGTCAGCCACATGAAGCCCAGGGCAAAGCGCACGCCCACCAGGATCGAAGGCAATGCCCCGGGCAGGATCACCTGGCGGAACAGGCTGAAGCCGGACAAGCCATAGCTGCGCGCCATCTCCACCAGCGCCGGGTCGACGTTGCGGATGCCGTGATAGGTGTTCAGGTAGATCGGGAACAGCGTGCCCAGCGCGACCAGGAAGATCTTTGCCGACTCGTCGATACCGAACCACAGGATCACCAGCGGGATCAGCGCCAGGTGCGGCACGTTGCGGATCATCTGCACCGAGCTGTCGAGCAGGCGTTCGCCCCAGTTCGACAGGCCGGTGATGAAGCCCAGCACCAGGCCGATGCTGCCACCGATGACGAAGCCCAGCCCGGCACGCCAGCCACTGATGGCCAGGTGGGTCCAGATCTCGCCGCTGCGCACCAGCTCGACGCCGGCGCTGACCACGGCGCTGGGCGCGGGCAGGATGCGCGTCGACAGCCAGCCGGCGCTGACCGCCAGCTGCCAGGCAGCCAGCAGCAGTACCGGCAGCGCCCATGGCGCCAGGCGCTGGCCAAGGTTGTTGGAAGTTGCACGACTCATGGCCTGGCCCTCAGCTCTGCGCAACGGACTTGGGCAGGATGTCGTTGGCCACCATTTCGCCAAACGGGCTCACATAACCACCGGTCTTGGCTTGCTCCGGGCGTTGCACATCCAGGTGCGGGAACAGCAGCTCGGCCACCCGGTACGACTCTTCCAGGTGTGGGTAGCCGGAGAAGATGAAGGTATCGATGCCCAGCTCGGCATATTCCTTGACCCGCGCCGCCACGGTCGGGCCATCCCCTACCAGCGCGGTACCGGCACCGCCACGCACCAGGCCGACACCGGCCCACAGGTTGGGGCTGACCTCCAGCTTGTCACGGTTGCCGTTGTGCAGGGCGGCCATGCGTTGCTGGCCGACCGAGTCGAAGCGCGCCAGCGAGGCCTGGGCGCGAGCGATGGTGTCGTCGTCCAAGTGCGAGATCAGCTTGTCGGCAGCGGCCCAGGCTTCTTCGTTGGTTTCCCGCACGATCACGTGCAGGCGGATGCCGAAGCGCACTTCGCGGCCCTGGGCGGCGGCTTTCTCACGCACCTGGGCAATTTTTTCAGCGACCGCACTCGGCGGCTCGCCCCAGGTCAGGTACAGCTCGACCTGCTCGGCGGCCAGGTCCTGTGCGGCTTCGGAGGAACCGCCGAAATACAGTGGCGGGCGTGGTTGCTGGATCGGCGGGTAGAGCAGCTTGGCGCCCTTCACCTGGATGTGCTTGCCGTCGTAGTCGACCACCTCGCCTTCCAGCACCTTGCGCCAGATACGGGTGAACTCTACAGAAGCTTCATAACGTTCCTGATGGTTCAGGTGCAGGCCGTCACCGGCCAACTCGTCCGGGTCGCCACCGGTCACCAGGTTGAACAGCGCGCGGCCGTTGGACAGGCGATCAAGGGTTGCTGCCTGGCGTGCCGCCACTGTCGGCGAAATGATCCCTGGGCGCAGGGCAACCAGGAACTTCAGGCGCTGGGTCACCGGGATCAGCGATGCCGCGACCAGCCAGGAGTCCTCGCAGGAGCGCCCGGTAGGTATCAGCACGCCACCAAAGCCGAGCCGGTCGGCCGCCTGGGCGATCTGCTGCAGGTAGCCATGGTCGACGGCGCGCGCGCCATCGGAGGTGCCCAGGTACTTGCCGTCACCGTGGGTAGGAAGGAACCAGAAGATGTTAAGGCTCATTGGAGTTGTCTCCTCAAGGGGGGCTCAGCCAGGGCGGCGCCCCGGCGCAGGCAAATCAATCAAGGCGCACTGGCGACCTTGGCCGGGGGTGTCCAGATCACGTCCTTGATGCTCAGCGGCTTGGGAATCAGCTTCAGTGCCTGGAACGTGTCGGCGATCTTCTGTTGCGCGGCCACCACTTCCGGGGTGAGCGGCGCGGCACCGTACCCTTGGCGCTTGACCGAGGTCAGGGTGATGTCGGCAGGCAGGCCGAGCAGCGGCGCGACCTGGTCGGTCACTTCCTGCGGGTTGGCCTGGGACCATTCACCCACGGCACGCACTTCTTCGATCAGGGTGTTGATCACCGCTGGGTGCTGGGTCGCGTAGTTGCGGGTGGCCAGGTAGAACTGATGGTTGTCGACCAGGCCCTTGCCGTCACGCAGGGTATGAGCCTGCAGCTGTTTCTCGGCGGCAGCCTGGTACGGATCCCAGATCACCCAGGCGTCCACGCTGCCGCGCTCGAAGGCGGCGCGGGCGTCGGCCGGGGGCAGGTACACCGGCTGGATGTCGCTGTATTTCAGGCCTGCGTCTTCCAGGGCGCGAACCAGCAGGTAGTGAACGTTGGAGCCTTTGTTGAGGGCGACTTTCTTGCCCTTGAGGTCTTTGACCGACTGAATCGGCGAGCCCTTCGGCACCAGGATCGCCTCGCTGTGCGGCGCTGGCGGCTCGTAGGCGACGTACAGCAGGTCGGCACCGGCGGCCTGGGCGAACACCGGCGGGGTTTCACCGGTGACGCCAAAGTCGATGGAGCCGACGTTCAGCCCCTCAAGCAGCTGCGGGCCGCCGGGGAACTCGGTCCATTGCACCTGCACGCCCTGCTCGGCCAGGCGCTTTTCCAGCGTGCCCTTGGCCTTGAGCAGCACCAGGGTGCCGTATTTCTGGTAACCGATACGCAGGCTCTCGGCCTGGGCTTGGGTGATGGCGCCGAAGGACACAGCCGCCGCAAACAGGGCGACCAGACCGCGACGCAAGAAGACTGTGCGCATGGCGCTCTCCTGTGCGAGTGGGTTCGGGTTGCACCTGCTTGCCTCGTTGTCGGGCGAGTAAGGTGGTAAAGCGGGTTGGGCCGGTCAGATGCTCCAGCGAGCGCTGATCAGGCGTTCGTTCAATACGCCGGGGGCCACGGGGCGCGGCCGACGGGCCAGTGCAACATGGAAGGTTTCCAGCGCGTCCTGCAGGCGCTCTTCCAGCGCCGCTACCAGCTGCGCGGGCCTGGAGCCTTCTGCGTAGGCGACCTGGCTGTCGTCGGCGAAGATCCCTTGCAGGGTCTCTTGCGCCTTGAGTGCCGACAGCACGGGTTTCAGTGCGTAATCCACCGCCAGCATGTGGGCGATGCTGCCGCCGGTGGCGATCGGCAACACGATCTTGTGTACCAGGGCGCGTTCGGGCAGCAGGTCGAGCAAGGTTTTCAGGGCACCGGCGAACGAGGCCTTGTACACCGGCGTGGCGACGATCAGGCCATCGGCCTGGGCCACCAGCTGCTGGAAGTGCTGCACCTGCGGGCTGTCGAATCGGGCGTGCAGCAGGTCTTCGGCGGGAAAGTCACGCACCTGGAACGTCACCACCTCGACGCCACGGTCCTGCAGCCACTGGCGAGAACGCTCCAGCAGCACGCCGGAGCGTGAACGGGTACTGGGGCTACCACCGATTGAGACGACCAGCATTGCAGCGCTTCCTTGTGTTCTGTTGGAGGTGACATTAACAGTCGCCGCATATATCTAGAAATCATTTTTTTTCATTTGTTTATTCCATTTTTATCAATCTCCTGTTTTGGCCCTTTCGCGGGTAAACCCGCTCCCACAGGGACCGCACAAGGCCTGAGACTTGCGCTATCCCTGTGGGAGCGGGTTTACCCGCGAAGAAGCCAACGCAGTTTCAGCAGGCATAAAAAAGGGCCGTCGAAACGGCCCGAATATCCCTGCTTTGGCTAAGAGCAATGCAACGAGGAATCCTTTAACGATTGGGCTGCGGGGTCAGCCGCAGATAGGGTTTGACCGCCCGGTAACCTTTGGGGAAGCGCTGCTTGATCTCTTCCTCGTCCTTCAGCGAGGGCACGATTACCACGTCGTCACCGTCCTGCCAGTTACCTGGTGTGGCGACCTTGTGGTTGTCGGTCAGCTGCAGCGAGTCGATCACCCGCAAGATTTCGTTGAAGTTGCGCCCGGTACTGGCCGGGTAGGTGATGGTCAGGCGCACCTTCTTGTTCGGGTCGATGACGAACAGCGAGCGCACGGTCAGGGTGTCGCTGGCGTTCGGGTGGATCAGGTCGTACAGGTCGGACACCTTGCGGTCGGCGTCGGCAATGATCGGGAAGTTGACCACGGTGTTCTGGGTTTCGTTGATGTCATCGATCCAGCGGTGGTGCGAATCGACCGGGTCCACCGACAGGGCGATGGCCTTGACCCCGCGTTTGGCGAAATCGTCCTTAAGCTTGGCGGTCAGGCCCAGCTCTGTGGTGCACACCGGGGTGAAGTCGGCCGGGTGAGAGAACAACACCCCCCAGCTGTTGCCCAGCCACTCGTGGAAGCGGATCTTGCCTTCGCTGGAATCCTGTTCGAAATCGGGGGCGATATCGCCGAGTTTTAGGCTCATGGGCTGCGGCTCCTGTGCTGGGTTCTGTACCGTGTGAGTTCAATGTGCCTGCATTCGATTAAAAACAAAAAGAATAAATACTGATTTGTTTATAACCATAATGCATACGAAATTGCAGACACAAAAAAGCCTCGCACTAGGCGAGGCTTCTTGTTCAGCTACGACTTACAGGAAGTTGTAAGTGTAGTTCACGATGAAGCGAGTCTGGTCTTTGTCACCGATGCTTTCGCCGCTACCACGGTAAACACCCTGACGCAGGCTGAAGCCCAGGCCTTTGAGGGAGCCTTGCTGAATGGTGTAGTCGACGCGTGCGTCACGTTCCCATTCGTTGTAGCTGCCGTCGCCCGACTTGTTGCGGATGTCGTCACCACGCAGGTAGGCCACCGAAGCCTTCAGGCCTGGAACGCCCAGGGACGCGAAGTCATAGGAGTACTGACCGAAGGTGGTGTTCTCACCGGCACGAGCGAACTGGTTGATCATGCTGTCGGTGAACAGGTAGAAGCTCGCGCCGCCATTGCCTTCCAGCGAGGAAGTGGCGCCGTCCTTGCGGACGCTACCTTGGTTCAGCCAGACGAAACCACCATCGTCACCCACTTGCTGGTGACCGAGCATCAGCGCGTGGCCACCCAGGGTGTAGGTGAACATGGCGCTCCAGGTCTTGTTGTCGACCTCGCCCGCGTTCTTCGCGTAGCCACCGTTGTTGTCGAAGGCGTAACCGGTCTCGCCATTCTTGCCGTCGCTGCGGCTATCGAAGTAGCGCAGGTCGGTCTTGAACGACTGGTTGTCGGCGATCTTGAAGACGTGGGTAGCACCCAGGAAGTGCTGCTTGTAGAAGTCTTCCAGGTTCGAGTAGTAGTACTGCAGGGTCAGGTCTGGAGTGAGCTTGTAGTCACCACCGGCGAACTGGAACTTGTTGCTGTCGCGGAAGGCGCCAGAAACGGAAAGACCGGTACGGTTGCTCGAAGCACGACCCATGGCGTGGGTCAGTTGCCCTGCGTTGAAGGTCAGGTTGTCGATTTCCTTCGACTGGAGGGTGCCGCCCTCGAAGGTCTGCGGCAGCAGACGGCCATCGTTGGAGACCAGGATCGGCAGCATAGGCGCCAGGGCGCTACCGTAGTGGACCTCGGTCTTGGAGAAGCGAGCCTTGGCGTTACCACCAATGCGTGCCCAGTTGTGGACTGCCGAACCATCGGAGTCGCTTGGGAAGAAGGTGTTGTTGGCATCTGGGCGGCTACCACGGCCACCATCCAGGTGAATGCCCCACAGTGCCTGAACGTCGACACCAAAACCTACGGTGCCTTCGGTGAAGCCAGACAGGTAGTCGAGCTTGAAGCCCTGACCGCTTTCTTTCTGGTCGATACCGCTTTCGCGGTTGTCGTCGTTGAAGTACATGGTGCGCGAGCTGAGCGACAGTTTGCTGTCTTCAACGAAACCGGCAGCGCCTGCTTGTTGGGCGAGAACCCCCAGTGCCACGGCCAGGGCCAGGCTGGACTTGTACATGTTTTGCTCCTCTACGTTCTAATTCTTGTGTATCTCTGGCGGTGGGATCTGCTGCCCCGCTCACCGTGGATTGGCGATTTAGTCCCAAAGCGTGACCGTTTAGTCAATCGTTTCTAAACGTTTCGCGACTTTGGTCTAAGACGCCACCTGCGCTACAGGATAATGACAATCCTATAAATCCAAAATGACCGTTTTATGAATTGGTAAGATTTTTAAGGAATATGTTAGGAACTGTTACTGCGATTCGTTAGCAGCAGCTCAGTTTTCATAACCCATGGTTATTTGCAAACGTTTGCTCATAACCTAATTCCGTATCGTTCTATCGGGACGAAAAAGCCTAGCAGCCGTCTGTGATTTCGCCATTGCGCAGGATTACCGATGTTGCAGCCTTCGTGCGCTCGATGTAGGAGCGGGCATGCCCGCGAACACCGGCTACGCCGGTGCCATCCACGGCGTCGCTTGCTTCGCGGGCACGCCCGCTCCCACAGAGGATCGCGTAAGACAGCGTGGTTAAAGCAATTGGCTCCTAAGCTAATGCAAAAAAGTTATTTATTTTACTTTTCTTAGATCATTTAGCCTTCTCGCCATCCATCACATCGATTGCCTGACGAGAGGTTCACCATGATCCCGCACGCTCCGCTGCGCCTGTTCGCCGCCTTGACCCTCGCCAGCGCCAGCTGGTTGGCCCAGGCTACCGACCTGACCGTGGCCTACCAGACCACCGTCGACCCGGCCAAGGTGGCGCAGGTCGATGGCAACTACGAAAAAGCCAGCAAGGCCAGCATCGACTGGCGCAAATTCGACAACGGTGCCGACGTGATCACTGCCGTAGCCAGCGGCGATGTACAAATCGGCTACCTGGGCTCCAGCCCACTGGCCGCCGCAGCCACACGCAAGCTGCCGGTCGAGACCTTCCTGATCGCCACGCAGATTGGCGCCGGTGAAGCACTGGTCGCCCGCGACAGCATCAAGACGCCGCAAGACCTGGTCGGCAAGAAAGTCGCCGTGCCGTTCGTCTCCACCGGCCACTACAGCCTGCTGGCCGCGCTGAAGAGCTGGAACATCGACCCGTCCAAGGTGCAGATCCTCAACCTGGCGCCGCCGGCGATCATTGCCGCCTGGAAGCGCGGCGACATCGACGCCACCTACGTCTGGGACCCGGCCCTGGGTGTGGCCAAGGAAAACGGCAAGGTGCTGATCACCTCCGGCGAGCTGGCCGAGAAAGGCGCACCGACCTTCGACGCATGGATCGTGCGCAAGGACTTTGCCGCCAAGCACCCCGACGTGGTCAAGGCCTTTGCCAAGGTCACCCTCGACGCCTACGCCGACTACCGCAAGAACCCGCAAGCCTGGCTGGCCAACCCCGACAACGTGAGCAAGCTGGCCAAACTGTCTGGCGCCAAGCCTGCTGACATCCCGGTGCTGCTGCAGGGCAACGTCTACCCGCTGGCTGCCGACCAGGCCAACGCACTGGGCGCGCCGACCACCCAGGCGCTGACCGACACGGCCACCTTCCTCAAGCAGCAAGGCAAGGTCGACGCGGTGCTGCCGGACTACTCGCCGTACGTCAGCGCCCAGTACCTCCCCAACTAAGCCTGTAGAAAACCGACCGGAGCCTGCCATGGCCTTGCTCGAACTGGAGCGCATCAGCGCACAGTACCCCGGTGCCGAAACCCCGGTACTGGCCGACATCAACCTGAGCCTGGGGCCACGCCAACTGCTGGTGGCCCTGGGGCCTTCCGGCAGCGGCAAGACCTCGCTGCTCAACCTGATCGCCGGCTTCGTCGCCCCCAGCGGCGGGCGCATCACCCTCGACGGCGTGCCCGTCCAGGGCCCCGGCGCCGAGCGCGGCGTAGTGTTCCAGGACGATGCGCTGCTGCCTTGGCAGAACGTGCTGGGCAACGTCGCATTCGGCCTGGAACTGGCCGGCGTGCCCCGCGCCGAGCGTGAAGCCAAGGCCCGCGAAATGCTGGCCCTGGTCGACCTCGACGGCTTTGGCGAGCGGCGTATCTGGCAATTGTCCGGTGGCCAGAAGCAGCGCGTGGGCCTGGCCCGGGCGTTGGCAGCCGATCCACGGGTGTTGCTGATGGACGAGCCGTTCGGCGCACTTGATGCCTTCACCCGCGAGCAGATGCAGGAGTTGTTGCTGCAGGTATGGCAACGCACCGCCAAGCCGGTGTTCCTGATTACCCACGACATCGAAGAAGCAGTGTTCCTCGCCAGCGAGCTGGTACTGCTGGCGCCCAACCCGGGGCGCGTGGTGGAGCGCCTGCAACTGGACTTCGGCCAACGCTACGCAGCCGGTGAACCGGCGCGGGCGATCAAGTCCGACCCGGCCTTCATCGAAACCCGCGAGCACGTACTGGCGCGGGTGTTCTCCCAACGTCAAAGCCTGCAGGAGCGCGCATGAGCAGCCTGGACCTGCCGGTTGCCGGCAAACGCAACACCCAACCCCGGCCAGCCACCAAGCTGCGCCGCCCCCTGCCCACCCGCTGGATCAGCACCCTGACCCTGGCCAGCCTGCTGTTGGCCTGGTGGCTGGTGACTGCGGCCGGCTGGATCGAGCCGCTGTTCCTGCCCTCGCCCGCCGACATCCTGGCCAAGGCCGGGACCTTGCTGACCCAAGGCTACATGGATGCCAGCCTGTGGCAGCACCTGGGTGCCAGCCTGGGGCGCATTGGCGTGGCCCTGCTTGCCGCCACCCTCACTGCCATCCCGGTGGGTATCGCCATCGGCTACAACCGCGTGGCCCGCGGCATTCTCGACCCGCTGATCGAGTTCTACCGGCCGATCCCGCCGCTGGCCTACCTGCCGCTGATCGTCATCTGGTGCGGCATCGGCGAGCTGTCCAAGGTGCTGCTGATCTACCTGGCAATCTTCGCCCCCATCGCCATTGCCACCGCCACCGGTGTGCGCACGGTCGACCCGGCCAAGCTGCGTGCCGCGCAGTCGCTGGGCGCGACCAAGGCCCAGCTGATCCGCCACGTGATCCTGCCCAGCGCCCTGCCCGACATCCTCACCGGCATCCGCATTGGCCTGGGGGTCGGCTGGTCGACCCTGGTGGCCGCCGAGCTGATCGCCGCCACCAGCGGCCTGGGCTTCATGGTGCAGTCGGCGGCGCAGTTCCTGGTTACCGATGTGGTGGTGCTGGGGATCCTGCTGATCGCGCTGATCGCCTTCGCCCTGGAAATGAGTCTGCGTGCCCTGCAACGCAAACTGGTGCCTTGGCACGGGCAGAGCCACTGAATCCTGTTGACCACGCCAGCAGCCTGGCGCCTGATTGAAGAGACCGACATGAGCCTGACCATCACCCCCCTCAGCCCGGCGCTTGGCGCCCTGATCAGCGGCGTGGACATCAGCCGCGATATCACCGTTGAAGAACGTGACGCCATCGAGCAGGCGCTGCTGCAACACCAGGTGCTGTTCTTCCGCGACCAGCCGATCAACCCGCAGCAGCAGGCACGTTTTGCCGCCCGCTTCGGCGACCTGCACATCCACCCGATCTACCCCAACGTGCCGGAAACCCCGCAGGTGCTGATCCTCGACACGGCGGTTACCGATGTGCGCGACAACGCCGTGTGGCACACCGACGTGACCTTCCTGCCGACCCCGGCCCTGGGCGCGGTGCTCAGCGCCAAGCAGTTGCCGGCCTACGGCGGCGACACCCTGTGGGCCAGCGGCATCGCTGCCTTCGAAGCCTTGTCGGCGCCGCTGCGCGAGCTGCTCGACGGGCTGACCGCTACCCATGACTTCACCAAGTCGTTCCCGCTGGAGCGCTTTGGTACCACGCCGGAAGACCTGGCGCGCTGGGAAGCAACCCGGCGCAACAACCCGCCGCTGTCGCACCCGGTGGTGCGCACGCATCCGGTGAGCGGGCGCAAGGCGTTGTTCGTCAATGAGGGGTTCACCACGCGCATCAATGAGCTGAGCGAACTGGAAAGCGAGGCACTGCTGAAGCTGCTGTTTGCCCATGCGACGCGGCCGGAGTTCAGCATTCGCTGGCGGTGGCAGGAGAATGACGTGGCGTTCTGGGACAACCGCGTGACCCAGCATTTTGCCGTGGATGACTACCGGCCGAACCGGCGGGTGATGCATCGGGCGACCATCCTCGGGGATGCGCCCTTCTGATAGAGATGCATCAGCAGTGCCGGCCTCTTCGCGGGTAAACCCGCTCCCACAGGTACCGCACCGGTATTGAAGCCAGTGTTATACCTGTGGGAGCGGGTTTACCCGCGAAGAGGCCGGTACAGGTTATTACCTGACCAAATGCAGGTACTGCATGTGCCGTTCGTACTGGTCGAGGATGTCGTTGATGATCTGCTCCTTGCTGTAGCCCACCAGGTCATAGTTCTGGCTGCCTTCGCTGAGGTGCACCTCCGCCCGGTAGTAACGGCGGTTCTTCAACTCTTGCGTACCCAGCCCACCCAGGGCGAACGATGGCGTGAAGTAGCCACGCATCTGCACCTGGTAAATGAACGGCTGTTCCTCGCCATGGCCAATCTTCAGGCTGACGTTGTCGTGGCTCGGGTCGTCCTGGGTAATCAGCACCAGGCCCTTCTGCTCGAACACTTCACGCACATCGGCAATTGCCGGGCGCACCACGTCGTCCATGAAGCGGTACACCTCATCACGCGACGGGAAGTGCACCGCCTGGCTCAGGCGCTGGCGCCAGCCGCCACGGCCGCGGCGTGACTGGGCGAACGGGGCCAGCGAATGCATCTGCGCGATCTGTCGTTGCGACTCCAGGTAGAACGCCTTGTGCAACCCCCACATCATGCACAGCAGGATCAGCGAGAACGGCAACGAGGTCAGCACCACCGCCGATTTAAGCGAATCGATGCTGCCGGCGAACAACAGCGCACTGGTGATCAGCGCCGTCATCGCGCCCCAGAAGATGCGCAGCCAGTTCGGCCCGTCCTCGTCGGCATCACCACCCTTGGCCGACAAGGTCGACAGCACCACGGTGCCCGAGTCGGCCGAGGTGACGAAGAACACGAAACTGATGAACACCGTCATGGCGATCACCGTCTTGCTCCAGGGGTAGGTCTCCAGCAGCAAGTACAGGCTCATCGACGGGTTATCCAGCGCCGACTGGCCCAGCGCGGTCATGCCGTGGTTGATGACCTGGTCCAGGGCGCTGTTGCCGAAGATCGACATCCACGCCAGGGTGAAGCCCAGCGGAATCAACAGCACACCAAAGACGAACTCGCGGATGGTGCGGCCGCGGGAGATGCGGGCGATGAACAGGCCCACGAACGGCGCCCAGGCAATCCACCAGGCCCAGTAGAACACCGTCCAGCCGCCCAGCCAGTCGCGGTTCTCGCCGTAGGCATAAACGTCGAAGCTCTTGCGCGGCAAGGCACCCAGGTAATCGCCGAGGTTCTGGATCAGCGTGTTGAACAGGTGCTGGGTAGGCCCGGCGAACAACACGAACAGCAACAGCGCGCAGGCCAGGAACAGGTTGATGTCGCTCATCACCCGCACGCCCTTCTCCACCCCGGCGACGGCCACGGCCACCGCCGCGCCCATCATCAGGGTGATGAGCAGCACCTGCACCCACTGGCTGTGGTCGATGCCGAACAGGTAGTCGAGGCCGGCGTTCAGGTGCAGCACGCCAAAGCCCATGTCGGCACCCAGGCCGAACACCGTGGCGATGATGCCGAAGCCGTCCACCGCATAACCGATGGGCCCGTTGATGCGCTTGCCGATCAGCGGGTACAGCGCCGAACGCAAGGCCAGCGGCAGGTTGTGCCGGTAGGCGAAGTAGGCCAGGGCCATGCCGACGAAGGCGAACACGCCCCAGCCATGCAGGCCCCAGTGCAGGAACAGGATCTGCATTGCCTGGCGCCCGGCCTCGGCCGTGCCCGCTTCGCCCTGGGGCGGCTGCAGCATGTGGGTCAGGGGTTCGGACACGCAGAAGAAGAACAAGGTGATGCTGATGCCGGCGGCGAACAGCATGCCGGCCCACGACAGGTAACTGAACTCAGGCTCGTCGTGGTCGGCACCGAGCTTGATCTTGCCGTAGCCGGACAAGGCGGTGACCACCACGAAGACCAGGTACAGCGTCATCGCCAGCATGTAGTACCAGCCGACCGTGTTGGCCGCCCAGTTCTGCGCCGCCAGCAACCAGTCGCCTGCTGCTTGCGGATAGGAAATGACCACCAGGCCGAAGATGAGGATGAAACTTGCCGCGAAATAGAACACCGGGGGGTTCATGCGGATCTTGCCATTGGCAAGGGAAGGGGTCGGTGCACTCATTGGGGGCACACCTCGTCGAATGACGTAAGGCTCGGAATGAACGGGTTCAGCAAAGGAATCCTCCTGTTGAACACCGGCAGCGGACCAGCGTTTTTTCATTGAACAAGCGTTCAAGTTAAACATGGATCGGATTTCAATGCGAATTGGGGCGCTGATTGGTGCCCTCCTGCACTGGCCTCTTCGCGGGCTCGCCCGCTCCCACAGGGACCGCACAAACATTGAATCTTGTGCAGTACCTGTAGGAGCGGGCAAGCCCGCGAAGAGGCCGGTACAGGCCAAGGAAATGCCAGATCAGTTCTTGTCCTGGCAATCCAGCTGAAGGTTGGCCTGGGTAATGTTGCTTTCGGCCGGCACACTGCGGGTCAGCCACACATTGCCGCCAATGGTCGAGCCTTTGCCGATGGTGATCCGCCCCAGCACCGTGGCCCCGGCATAGATCACCACATCGTCCTCGACGATCGGGTGGCGTGGCAGGCCCTTGTGCAGGGTGCCCGATTCATCGCTGGGGAAGCGCTTGGCGCCCAAGGTCACTGCCTGGTAGATGCGCACGCGCTCGCCGATGATCGCGGTTTCGCCGATCACCACGCCGGTACCGTGGTCGATGAAGAAGCTCGGGCCGATCTGCGCCCCGGGGTGAATGTCGATCCCCGTGGCCGAATGCGCCAGCTCCGAGCTGATCCGCGCCAGCAGCGGCAGGCCGGCCTGGTACAGATGGTGCGCCAGGCGGTGGTGGATGATCGCCAGGATGCCTGGGTAGCACAGCAGCACTTCATCGACACTGCGCGCCGCCGGGTCGCCGTGGTAGGCGGCAAGCACGTCGGTGTCTAGCAGCACGCGCAGGCCCGGCAGGGCGGCGGCGAAGCCCTGCACCAGGCTCAGCGCATGGGCATCGACGCCGGCCAGCTCGCCCTTGCTTTGCCGTGCGGCGTAGCGCAACTCCAGGCGGGCCTGGGCCAGCAAGGCGGTCAGCGCGGCATCCAGGGTATGGCCGACGTAGAAGTCTTCGCTTTCTTCGCGCAGGTCGACCGGGCCAAGGCGCATGGGGAACAGCGCGCCGCACAGTTGCTCCAGGATGTGCCGCATCGCTTCGCGCGAAGGCAGTTCACGCCCGCCCTGCTCGCCGCTGCTGCGGCCATTGCGGGTACGCCATTGTTCACGGGCACCGCGCAGGCCGTTGACGATGCTCTGCAACTGCCAGTGCCCGGATGAAGGTTGTTCGCTCACGGTTTTCTCCTGCCTGAGTAGGCCAAACTCATTTTTATTTGCAGGCCTGGCCTCTTCGCGGGCTCGCCCGCTCCCACAGGGAGCGCACCAATTCCAAGCCCTGTGCAGTACCTGTGGGAGCGGGCGAGCCCGCGAAAGGGCCGAACCTGCCTACATGCAATCCACTCTACGGCAAATCCATCCCTTGGAAAAAACAACGCTTTATTCCATCCTGCGCTAAGTCAGGCATAAGCCGCGATGACGGAGCAGGCAACCTCGCCTACCCTCAATGCAGCCAGCACCTGGCAAAAACCAAAAGGAAATAACAAAATAATTTTTTAGTATTTCCTGGCCTAAGCAGCCAACTCTATAGTCGCCACCCACTACTTACACAACAAGCGCGGGGCTCTGACATGTCGAAATTCGCCAAACCGCTACTCAACGCCAGCCTGGCACTCCTGCTGGGTGCCGGCCTGCTCGGCCAGGCCTTCGCCGGCGAGCAGCTGAAGACCATCCAGGAAAAAGGGGTGATCAACGTCGGCCTCGAAGGCACCTACCCACCGTTCAGCTTCCAGGACGAAAACGGCAAGCTGACCGGCTTCGAAGTGGAACTGTCCGAACTGCTGGCCAAGGAGCTGGGGGTAAAGGCCAAGGTGCAGCCGACCAAGTGGGACGGCATCCTCGCCGCACTGGAGTCCAAGCGACTGGACGTGGTGATCAACCAGGTGACCATTTCCGAAGAGCGCAAGAAGAAGTATGACTTCTCCGAGCCTTACACCATCTCCGGCATCCAGGCGCTGATCCTGAAGAAGAAGGCCGAGCAGCTGAACATCCACAAGGCCGCAGACCTGGCCGGCAAGAAGGTCGGCGTGGGCCTGGGCACCAACTACGAGCAATGGGTCAAGAAGGACGTGCCGCAAGCCGATGTGCGCACCTATGAAGACGACCCGAGCAAGTTCGCCGACCTGCGCAACGGCCGTATCGACGCCATCCTGATCGACCGCCTGGCCGCGCTGGAATACGCGCAAAAAGCCAAGGACACCGAACTGGCCGGCGATGCCTTCTCGCGCCTGGAAAGCGGCGTGGCCCTGCGCAAAGGCGAGCCGGAACTGCTGGCAGCGATCAACAAGGCACTGGACAAGCTCAAGGCTGACGGCACGCTGGCCAAGCTTTCCGAGAAATACTTCGGTGCCGATGTCACCAAATGATTGCTGAAAGCCTGCAACTCGTTGTCGACTCCGCGCCCTTCCTGCTGAAGGGCGCGGGTTATACAGTGCTGCTCAGTGTTGGCGGCATGTTCTTCGGCCTGCTGCTGGGCTTTGCCCTGGCACTGATGCGGTTGTCGAAGATCTTGCCGCTGAACTGGCTGGCGCGGGTCTACGTGTCGTTCTTCCGCGGCACGCCGCTGCTGGTGCAGCTGTTCGTCATCTACTTCGGCATGCCGCAGATCGGCATCGAGCTCGACCCAATCCCGGCATCGCTGATCGGCCTGTCGCTGAACATGGCCGCCTACATCTGCGAAATCCTGCGCGCAGCGATTTCCTCGATCGACCGTGGCCAGTGGGAAGCCGCCGCCAGTATCGGCATGACCCGCGTCCAGGCCATGCGCCGGGCGATCCTGCCCCAGGCCTTGCGCACCGCACTGCCGCCGTTGGGCAACAGCTTCATCTCGCTGGTCAAGGACACCGCCCTGGCGGCGACCATCCAGGTGCCCGAGCTGTTCCGCCAGGCCCAGCTGATTACCGCGCGCACCTTCGAAGTGTTCACCATGTACGTGGCGGTGGCGGTCATCTACTGGGTGCTGTGCAGCATCCTCGCGCACTTCCAGAACCGCATGGAAGCGCGAGTCAACCAGCATGACCAGGAGCATTGAGCATGATTGAAGTCAAAGGCCTGACCAAGCGGTTCAAGGGCCAGACCGTGCTCAACGGTATCGACCTGACCGTGCAGCCCGGCGAAGTGGTGGCCATCATCGGCCCCAGCGGCTCGGGCAAGACCACCTTCCTGCGTTGCCTCAACCTGCTGGAAACACCCGATGCCGGGCAGATCCAGATTGGCGACATCAGCATCGACGCCAACCGCCCGCTGGGCGGGCAGCAAAGTGCGATTCGCCGCTTGCGCCAGCAGGCCGGGTTCGTGTTCCAGAACTTCAACCTGTTCCCTCATCGCACCGCCCTGGAAAACGTGATCGAGGGGCCGGTGATCGTCAAGAAGACGCCCCGCGAGCAGGCCATCGAACTGGGCCGGCGCCTGCTGGCCAAGGTTGGCCTGGCGGGCAAGGAAGACGCCTACCCGCGGCGCCTTTCCGGTGGCCAGCAGCAACGGGTGGCCATCGCCCGCGCCCTGGCCATGGAGCCGGAGGTGATCCTGTTCGACGAACCGACCTCGGCGCTGGACCCCGAACTGGTGGGGGAAGTGCTGGCGACCATCCGCGGCCTGGCCGAGGAGAAGCGCACCATGATCATCGTTACCCACGAGATGAGCTTTGCCCGCGATGTGGCGAACCGGGTGATCTTCTTCGACAAGGGCGTGATCGTGGAACAGGGCGAGGCCAAGGCGCTGTTTGCGGCGCCAAAGGAAGAGCGTACCCGGCAGTTCTTGCGCAAGTTCCTGGGGACTGCTGCCTCCGAGTAAACCTGCACTGGCCCTATCGCCGGCAAGCCAGCTCCCACAGATACCCCACAGTAATCAAGACCTGTGGCGTCCTGTGGGAGCTGGCTTGCCGGCGATAGGGCCAGTACATCCACAGCAAATCCCTCCTTCTATACATATTCCAAAGAGTTAGTTCATAAACTTTTTATAAAGCATTAGGGTATATAAACCGGACCACCGGACCAGCACACATCTGTCGCGATCAGCTGTAGCGGCATTACTTTTTTGTGAGGTCAGGAATGGTCAGGATCACAATCACCCCAGTGCGTAACGCCAGGGCATTGAGTGCAGCCAAGGAGCGGTACTGATGTCCAGCCAACCCAATACCCAATTCCACAGCGATCTCGACAGCTCGCCCCTGCTGCTGCCGGCCAAGGTACTGCGCAACGACGCCGAAGCCCTGCAAGCGGCCCGCGAACTGGCCGAGGTCGCCCGCGAGCAGGCCGCCCGCCGCGACCAGCAACGCAAACTGCCATGGGCCGAGATCGAACTGTTCACCCGCAGCGGCCTGGGCAGCATCAGCGTACCCAAGGCCCATGGCGGCCCCGATGTGTCATTCGAGACCGTGGCCGAAGTGTTCCGCCTGATCAGCGCCGCCGACCCGGCCCTGGGGCAGATCCCGCAGAACCAGTTCGGCATGCTGCAACTGCTGCGCCTGACTGCCACCGAGGCGCAGCAGGCGGTGATCTTCCGCAGCGTGCTCGATGGCTGGCGCATCGGCAATGCCGGCCCCGAACGCGGCACCAAGGACACCCTGACCCTCAAGGCCAGGATCACCCGCGTCGGCGACAGCTATCACATCAGCGGCGAGAAGTTCTATTCCACCGGTGCCCTGTTCGCCCACTGGGTGGCAGTCAAGGCACTGGACGACGAAGGCCGCCAGCGCCTGGCATTCGTGCGCCGAGGTAGCCCGGGGCTGCGCATCGTCGATGACTGGTCCGGGTTTGGCCAGCGCACCACTGCCAGCGGCACCGTGCTGCTCGACCAGGTACCGGTGGATGCCGACCTGGTGATCGACAACTGGCGCCAGCGCGACATTCCCAACATCCAGGGCGCTGCTTCGCAGCTGATCCAGGCGGCGATCGATGCTGGCATCGCCGAAGCGGCGATCGAAGACGCCATCAGCTTCGTGCGCGAAAAGGCCCGGCCATGGATCGAGGCCAAGGTCGACCGCGCCAGCGACGACCCTTATGTAATCGCCGACATCGGCCGCCTGAAGCTCGAGCTGCACGCCGCCGAAGCGCTGCTGCGCAAGGCCGCGCGGGTCCTGGACGAGGTCAACGCCGCGCCGATCGATGCAGCAAGCGCGGCACGGGCCTCGATCGCGGTGGCCGAGGCCAAGGTGCTGACTACCGAGATTGCCCTGCAGGCCAGCGAAAAGCTGTTCGAGCTGGCCGGCAGCCGCGCCACCCTCGCCGAGTTCAACTTCGACCGCCACTGGCGCAATGCCCGGGTGCACACCCTGCATGACCCGGTGCGCTGGAAGTACCACGCGGTTGGCGCTTACCACCTCAACGGCACCTTGCCCGCGCGGCATTCCTGGATCTGATTTTAGGGCCCTGGGGCTGCTTTGCAGCCCAATCGCCGGCAAGCCAGCTCCCACAGGTCCTGCACTGCCTTCAAGACCTGTGCGGTCCCTGTGGGAGCTGGCTTGCCGGCGATTGGGGCGCGAAGCGGCCCCTAGGGCCACGGAGAACAACATGACTACAACAATCATCACCAGCGACACCCAGGCCCTGAACGTCGCCGAAGAAGTCGCCCGACACCTGCGCCGCGACAGCGCCCTACGCGACCGCGAGCGCCGCCTGCCGCACGCCGAACTGGAACTGTTCACCCGCTCCGGCCTGTGGGCCATCAGCGTGCCCAAGGCCTTCGGCGGCGCCGGCGTGTCCAACGTCACCCTGGCCAAGGTCATCGCCCGCATCGCCCAGGCTGACGGCTCGCTCGGGCAAATCCCGCAAAACCATTTCTATGGCCTGGAAGTGCTGCGGGTAAACGGCACACCCGAACAGCAACAGCGCCTGTACGCCGAAGTACTGGCCGGCAGCCGCTTCGGCAACGCCCTGGCCGAACTGGGCACCAAGACCGCCAACGAGCGCACCACTCGCCTGACCCGCGACGGCGATGGCTTTCGCATCAACGGCCGCAAGTTCTACTCCACCGGCGCCATCTACGCCCAGCGCATTCCCACCTCGGTGGTCGATGAACAGGGCGTGCAGCACCTGGCCTTCGTCCCGGCCGACAGCCAGGGCCTGCAGGTGATCGACGACTGGAGCGGCTTCGGCCAGCGCACCACCGGCAGCGGCTCGGTGGTGTTCGACAACGTGTACGTCAGCGCCGCCGACGTGGTGCCGTTCCAGAGCGCCTTCGAACGCCCTACCCCGGTCGGCCCGCTGGCGCAGATCCTTCATGCGGCCATCGACACCGGCATCGCCCGCGCCGCATACGAAGATGCCCTGCACTTCGTGCGCACCCGCAGCCGCCCCTGGGTCGACTCCGGCCTGGACAAGGCCAGCGATGACCCGCTGACGCTGAAAAGCTTCGGCCACCTGGCGATCCGCCTGCACGCCGCAGAAGCCTTGCTGGAACGCGCCGGCGAATACCTGGACCGCGCCCGCGACGACAGCACTGCCGACAACGTGGCCGCCGCTTCCATCGCGGTGGCCGAGGCCCGTGCCATCAGCACCGAGATTTCCCTCGCGGCCGGCACCACCCTGTTCGAACTGGGCGGTAGCCAGGCCACCCTGGCCGAACACAACCTCGACCGCCACTGGCGCAACGCCCGCGTGCACACCCTGCACGACCCGGTGCGCTGGAAGTACCACGCCATCGGCAACTACTACCTCAACGATGCCAACCCACCACGCCGGGGGACCATCTGATGGCCAAACAGATCCTGCTCAATGCCTTCAACATGAACTGCATCGGGCACATCAACCACGGCCTGTGGACCCACCCACGGGACACCTCGACCCAGTACAAGACCCTGGATTACTGGACCAGCCTGGCGCGCCTGCTGGAGCGCGGCTTGTTCGACGGGCTGTTCATCGCCGACATCGTCGGCACCTACGACATCTACGGCCAGTCGCTGGACGTCACCCTCAAGGAGTCGATCCAGCTGCCGGTCAACGACCCGCTGCTGCTGGTTTCGGCCATGGCCGCCGTCACCCGCCACCTGGGCTTCGGCCTTACCGCCAACCTCACCTACGAAGCGCCGTACCTGTTCGCCCGGCGCCTTTCCACCCTGGACCACCTGAGCAATGGCCGGGTGGGCTGGAACATCGTCACCGGCTACCTCGACAGCGCCGCCCGGGCCATGGGCCTGGCGCAGCAACCCGAGCATGACCGCCGCTACGACCAGGCCGACGAGTACCTGCAGGTGCTGTACAAGCTGCTGGAAGGCAGCTGGGCCGACGATGCCGTGGTCGCCGACCGCCAGCAGCGCGTCTATGCCAGGCCCGACAAGGTGCGCAAGGTCAACCACCAGGGCGAGTTCTACAAGGTCGACGGCTACCACCTGTGCGAGCCCTCGCCGCAACGTACACCGGTACTGTTCCAGGCCGGCAGCTCGCAGCGTGGCCTGGCCTTCGCCGGCAACCATGCCGAATGCGTGTTCATCAGTGGCCAGGACAAGGCCGCCACCCGCGCCCAGGTCGACAAGGTGCGCGCCGCCGCCCAGGCCGCTGGCCGCGACCCGCAAGCGGTCAAGGTGTTCATGGGCATCACGGTGATCGTCGCCGCCACCGAGCAGCAGGCCCAGGCCAAGCATGCCGAGTACCTGCGCCATGCCAGCGCCGAGGCCGGGGTCGCGCACTTCGCAGCGTCCACCGGCATCGACTTCGCCGCCTACGCCCTGGACGAGCCGATTGCCTTCAGCCAGGGCAACGCCATCCAGTCGGCCACGCGCCAGTTGCAGGACAACGCCTGGACCCGCCGGCGCCTGCTGCAGCAGCACGCCCTGGGTGGCCGTTACGTGACCCTGGTCGGCGCGCCCGAGCAGGTGGCCGAACAGCTGATCGCCTGGATCGATGAAACCGGCCTGGACGGTTTCAACCTGACTCGCACCGTAACCCCGGAAAGCTTCGAGGACTTCATCGACCTGGTCATCCCGCAGTTGCAACAGCGTGGCCGCTACAAGACCGCCTACGCCGAAGGCACCCTGCGCGAAAAACTGTTCCAGGCCGACCACCCGCATTTGCCCGCCGACCACCCTGGCTCGGCTTACCGCTTTACCTCTACCCCTGCCCCGACTGGAGCCCTGCACCATGCTTGATAAACTGTTCCGGCCCGTCGCGGCCATTGCCCTCACCCTCGGCCTGTCCGCCAGCACGCTGGCTGCCGAACCGCTGAAAATCGGCACCACCTCGGCCTTTGCCATCCCGCTGGAAGCCGCAGTGGAAGAAGCGCACAAGCAAGGCCTGGAAGTGAAGCTGGTCGAGTTCAGCGACTGGATCGCACCCAATGTCAGCCTCAACAGCGGCGACATCGACGTGAACTACTTCCAGCACATCCCGTTCCTGGAAAACGCCAAGGCGGCCGCGGGCTTCAACCTGGTGCCCTACGCCCCGGGCATCATCAACAACGTCGGCCTGTACTCGAAAAAGTACAAGAGCTTCGCCGACCTGCCCGAAGGCGCCAGCGTGGCCATCGCCAACGACCCGATCAACAGCGGCCGTGGCCTGCAGCTGCTGGCCAAGGCCGGGCTGATCACCCTCAAGCCGGGGGTCGGCTACAAGGCCACCGAGGACGACATCGTCGCCAACCCGAAGAAACTGAAGATCCTTCAGGTCGAGGCCGTACAGCTGGTACGCGCCTATGACGACGCCGACCTGGTGCAGGGCTACCCGGCCTACATCCGCCTGGCCAACAGCTTCGACGCCGGCTCCGCACTGCTGTTCGACGGCCTGGAGAACAAGGAGTACGTGATCCAGTTCGTCATTCGCCCACAAAGCAAGGACGACCCACGCCTGGCCAGGTTCGTCGACATCTACCAGCACTCGCCAGTGGTGCGCGCAGCCTTGGACAAAGCCCACGGCAAGCTCTACCAGGCCGGTTGGGAGGGCTGACATGAGCCAGGCCAGCGCGCTCCGGGCGCCCACCGCACAACCACTGCCGCCAACGGCCAGGGAGCAGGCCTTGCGCCCGGAGGTCAATGAAGCCCATGTGCGCTTCATCGGCCTGGGCAAGACCTACCCGGGCCAGGCGCAACCGGCCTTGCAAGGCATCGACCTGAACATCCGCCATGGCGAGATCTTCGGCATCATCGGCCGCAGCGGCGCCGGCAAGTCATCGCTGCTGCGTACCATCAACCGCCTGGAGCAACCCAGCCAGGGCCGGGTGCTGATCGACCAGGTAGACATCGCGCCCTTCGACGAGGACCACCTGGTAGCCCTGCGCCGGCGTATCGGCATGATCTTCCAGCACTTCAACCTGATGTCGGCCAAGACCGTGTGGCAGAACGTCGAGCTGCCCCTGAAGGTGGCCGGCGTGGCCAAGGCCGAACGCCAGCGCAAGGTGCGCGAACTGCTGGAGCTGGTCGGCCTGCAGGAAAAGCACCACGTGTACCCGGCGCAGCTGTCCGGCGGGCAGAAGCAGCGCGTGGGTATTGCCCGGGCGCTGGTGCATGACCCCGAGATCCTGCTGTGCGACGAGGCCACCTCGGCGCTGGACCCTGAAACCACCGCTTCCATTCTCGAACTGTTGCGCGACATCAACCAGCGCCTGGGCCTGACCATCGTGCTGATCACCCACGAAATGGCGGTAATCCGCGATATCTGCCACCGGGTGGTGGTGCTGGAACGTGGAGAAGTGGTCGAGCAGGGTGAGGTCTGGCGGGTGTTTGGCTCACCACGCCACGAAGTCACCCGTACCCTGCTGGCGCCGTTGCAAGCCAGGTTGCCAGCCGCGCTGCAAGCCAGCCTGCGGGCCAGCCCGGCAAGCCGCGACAGTGCCGTGGTGCTGAGGCTGACCCTGCTCGGCGAGCCCGAACTGTCTGCCCTGTTCAACGACCTTGGCGGCCGCGTGCGCCTGCTGCAGGGCGGTGTGAAAACCATTGGCGAGCATGCCCTGGGGCAGCTGATCCTGTCGGTGCAGCACTCGCCGCACGACACCCATCAATTGCTGGAACGCGCCCGCCGCTGGGCCGAGGACGTGGAGGTACTGGGCCATGTGGTTTGATCGCCTGCTGGAAGGCTTGCTCGATACCCTGCTGATGGTCGGCGTGTCGTCGCTGATCGCCCTGCTGGTGGGGGTACCGATGGCGGTGCTGCTGGTCACCAGCGACAAGGGCGGGATCTTCGAGGCGCCGCTGCTGAACCGGGTGCTGGGTGCCTTCGTCAACCTGTTCCGCTCGATACCGTTCCTGATCCTGATGGTCGCGCTGATCCCCTTCACCCGCCTGGTGGTGGGTACCACCTATGGCGTGTGGGCGGCGGTGGTGCCGCTGACCATTGCCGCCACGCCGTTCTTCGCGCGGATTGCCGAGGTCAGCCTGCGCGAAGTCGACCACGGCCTGGTGGAGGCTGCGCAGGCCATGGGCTGCCGACGCTGGCACATTGTCTGGCACGTGCTGCTGCCAGAGGCGCTGCCGGGGATTGTCGGGGGCTTCACCATTACCCTGGTGACCCTGATCAACTCCTCGGCCATGGCCGGAGCGATCGGTGCCGGGGGACTGGGGGACATCGCCTACCGCTATGGCTACCAGCGCTTCGACAGCCAGATCATGCTGACCGTGATTGCCATGCTGGTGGCGTTGGTGGCGTTGATCCAGTTGGGTGGAGACCGGTTGGCGAAAGGCTTGAACAAACGATAGTTCGGGGGCCGCTGCGCGCCCCATCGCCGGCAAGCCAGCCCCCACAGGGCCAGCGCTGCCCTCCAGCCTTGTGAGTACTTGTGGGAGCTGGCTTGCCGGCGAAAGGGCCGCAAAGCGGCCCCGGCGATCTCAACCCCAGCGCAAATCCCCGGCAGGCACCGGCCGCCCGAACCAGTACCCCTGCCCCAGCTGACACAGCTCATGCAGCAGGAAGCTGGCCTGTTCTGCCTGCTCGATGCCCTCGGCATGCACCTGCATGCCCATGCTGCGGGCCAGGGCGATGATCACCCGGACGATCGCGATGTCGTCCTCATCCAGCGGCAACCCGGCAACGAAGCCCTGGTCGATCTTCAGCTTCTGCACCGGCAAGCGCTTTAACCGCAGCAGCGATGAATAACCGGTGCCGAAGTCGTCGATGGCCAGGGTCACCCCCAGCTCGCGCAGGCGATGCAACTGCTCCAGGGCCACCTCCGGGTCCTCCATCACCGCGCTCTCGGTCACCTCCAGCTCCAGCAAGGCCGGGTCCAGGCCGGTGTCGTGCAGCACCTCGGCCACCTGCTGGTACAGCTCGTGCTGGCCAAACAGGCGACTGGAGATGTTCACCGCCACGAACGCCAGCTGCCGCCCTTCACCCTGCCATCGCACCATCTGCCGACACGCCTGGCGCAGTACCCAGGCGTCGATCTCGGCAATCAGCCCGGTACGCTCGGCAATCGGGATGAACTCGCCCGGCGGCACCAGGCCCCGCTGGGGGTGCTGCCAACGCACCAGGGCCTCGACGCCGACCTGGCGGCCGCTCGCCAGGTCGTGCACCGGCTGGTAGAACACCCGTAGCTCGTCCTGCTCCAGGGCCCGGCGCAGTTCGCCGGCGGTTTCAACCCGCTGTTGGGCGTGGGCGGTCAGCTCTTCGGTGTACAGCGCATAGCAGGCCCGCCCGTTGCTCTTGGCCTTGTACAACGCCGAGTCGGCATTGCGCAGCAACTGCTCGGCACTCAAGGCATCGCTGGGGAACAGGCTGATGCCCACGCTGACACTGATGAACAGGCGGTGACCGTCGAACAGGAACGGCTCGCGCATGCGCTCGATGATGCCCTGCGCCAGCTTGCCCGCCTGGCCGACCTCATGGCAGTTTTCCGCCAGCACGCCAAATTCGTCGCCCCCCAGGCGCGCCAGGGTCACACCGCTGCCCAGCACCTCACCCAGGCGCTCGCCCACCAGTTTCAGCAACTGGTCGCCAATGGTGTGGCCTAGGCCGTCGTTGATGCTCTGGAAGTGGTCCAGGTCCAGCAACAGCAGGGCACAACCACGCTTGTTGGCCTGGGCTGCCGCCAGGGCCTGCTCGACCCGGTCGTTGAACAGCAGGCGGTTGGGCAGGTCGGTCAGCGGGTCGTGGTGGGCCAGGTAGGCCAGTTCCTGTTCCGAATGCTTGATCGCGCTGATGTCGCTGAACACCGCCACGTAATGGCTGAGCTCGCCTTCATCGTCGCGGATGGCGCAAATGGTCTGCCACTGCGGGTAGATTTCACCACTCTTGCGCCGGTTCCAGATTTCGCCGCTCCACTCGCCCTTTTCCGCCAGGGTGGCGAATATCTGCTGGTAGAACGCCAGGCCATGGCGGCCCGACTTGAACTTGTTCGGGCGCTGGCCGATGACCTCGTCCTGCTGGTAGCCGGTGATGCGCATGAAGGCACGGTTGACGTGCACGATCAGGCCATGGCGGTCGGTCACCAGCACGCCTTCGAGGGTGCTGTCGAACACTGCCGCAGCCATGCGCAGGCGTTCACGGTCTTCACCACGCATACGCGCGCCAACACCGATGAAGTCGAGCAGCCGCACCCGCGACACATAGATCAGCAAGGCGCTCAGCAGCACCCAGACCACCACGTTGATCTGCCGGCCTACGGTCAGTGCCAGGGGATCCTCGGTCATGCCGTGCAACACCACCTCGGCCAGCGTCAGCCAGAGGATCGAGAGCACCACATACAGCGCAGCCATGCGCAAGGCGTCGCGAACGGAAACAGACATGTCGGGTGCAATTGCCCATAAAAAATGATGGGGCATTATAAAGGCTGAAACATGTCGTGACTTCCTATCTGAACGGGTGACTGTATTTATTTCCTGCCCAAGGGATAATCAGCCCCTCCTCCTGCATTCCGAGGGTATTTACACCTATGTGGTACAACGGCCTGCTCGACTTGTCGGCCTGGCAACTGGTCGGCATCACCCTGCTGATGACCCACGTGACCATCGTCAGCGTCACGGTCTACCTGCACCGCTATTCCGCGCACCGGGCCCTGGAGCTCAATGGCGCGCTCAAGCACTTCTTCCGTTTCTGGCTGTGGCTGACCACGGCGCAGAACACCCGCGAATGGACTGCCGTCCACCGCAAGCACCACGCCAAGTGCGAAACCCCCGACGACCCGCACAGCCCGCTGTACAAGGGCCTGGGCACGGTGCTGCGCAAGGGTGCCGAGCTTTACCGGGAAGAGGCGCGCAACCCGGAAACCCTGCGCATCTACGGCAAGAACTGCCCGGACGACTGGATCGAGCGCAACCTCTACTCGCGCTACAAGCTGGGCGGCATCGCGCTGATGGCGGTAATCGACCTGCTGCTGTTCGGCACCATCGGCATCACCATCTGGGCAGTGCAGATGATGTGGATTCCGTTCTGGGCCGCCGGCGTGGTTAACGGCCTGGGCCACGCTCTCGGCTACCGCAACTTCGAGTGCCGCGACGCCGCCACCAACCTGGTGCCGTGGGGCATCGTCATCGGTGGCGAAGAGCTGCACAACAACCACCACACCTACCCCAACTCGGCCAAGCTGTCGGTCAAGCGCTGGGAGTTCGACATGGGTTGGGCGTGGATCCGCCTGTTCTGCCTGCTGCGCCTGGCCAAGGTACAGCGCGTGGCGCCCATCGCCCACCGGGTGGCCGGCAAGGCCAGCCTGGACATGGACACCGCCATGGCCATCCTCAACAACCGTTTCCAGATCATGGCCCAGTACCGCAAGCTGGTGATCGGCCCGCTGGTCAAGCAGGAACTGGCCCGCGTCGATGCCTCGCTGCGCCACCACTTCCGCCGCGCCAAGCGCCTGCTGTCGCGCGAGACCAGCCTGCTGGAAGACCGCCACCATGTGCGCATCGAGTCGATGCTCGCCCACAGCCAGGCGCTGAAGACCATCTACGAAAAACGCCTGGCCCTGCAGCAGATCTGGGCGCGCACCAGCGCCAACGGCCACGACATGCTGGCCGCCATGAAAGACTGGGTACACGAGGCGGAAACCAGCGGCATCCATGCCCTGCGCGACTTCGCGGCACAGCTCAAGACCTACTCCCTGCGCCCGACCGGCGCCTGACCGCCGTTGATCGGCACGCCCCTTTGGCGGGGCGTGCCGCCCGGAACTTCGCCCTCTCGTTTACACTCATATCTGGCACATCGCCCGCGTGGCGGGCCAGATGCTGGCCGCACGCTTTCACGCCGAGATCTGCTCCGTGCACATGGCCAAGAACATTCCAACGACACTGCCCGGCACCCCGCCTCCCGAAGCCGCCCAGACCTTGCTTGCGCTGCTCCACGCTCAGGGCGAGGTTGCCCGCCTGAGCGAGCGCGAGCAGCTGTTCAGCTCGCTGCTCGACAGCGTCAACGCGGTGCTATGGGCCTTCGACTGGGAAACCCGTCAGGTGCTGTACGTCAGCCCCGCCTACGAACGCATCTTCGGCCGCCCGGCCAGCCTGGTGCTGGCCGACTACAACGAATGGCGCGACAGCATCTACCCCGACGACCTGGAGTTCGCCGAGCGCAGCCTGGCCCAGGTACTGCTCAAGGGCTCGGTGGAAGACCGCGAGTACCGCATCCTCAATGCCGACGGCCAGCTACGCTGGCTGAGCGACAAGTGCTACATCAACCAGCAACGCGATGGCGACCGGGTGATCATCGTCGGCATCGCCGAAGACATCACCGAGAAGAAGCAGCTCGAAGGTGAACTGCAGCGCCTGGCCACAACCGACGTGCTGACCCAGAGCAGCAACCGACGGCACTTTTTCGAATGCGCCCAGCAAGCCTTCGACAGCGCCCGCGAAGACGGTACGCCACTGGCCTTCCTGCTGCTGGACATCGACGACTTCAAGCGCATCAACGACAGTTACGGTCACCAGGAAGGCGACCAGGTATTGCAGCAGATCGCCGATAGCGGCAAGGCCGTGCTACGCCGAGGTGACCTGTTCGGGCGCATTGGTGGCGAGGAGTTCGCGGCAGTGTTCCCCGGCTGTAGTGCCCAGGTCGCGGAGCAGATTGCCGAGCGCTTGCAACGGCAGATCCAGCGGCTGAGCTTCAGCCATGGTGAGCAGACCTACGGGGTGACGGTGAGCCAGGGGGTGACCGGGCTGACTGACGAGGATGTGGCGCTGGACAGCCTGTATGCCCGTGCCGATGCGGCGATGTACCAGGCCAAGCGCCAGGGCAAGAACCAGATCGTCCGCGGCTGAGCCCTGGGGGTGCTCTGCACCCCAATCGCCGGCAAGCCAGCTCCCACAGGTACGGCGCAATCCTCCAGCCTTGTGCAGTACCTGTGGGAGCTGGCTTGCCGGCGATGGGCCGCAAAGCGGCCCCAAAATCTCAGCTGGAAACCTCGGCCTCAGCCACCGGCGGCTCTTCCTGCGGCTTCACCTCCGGGTTCTCCACCTTACGCAACCGCCTCAGTTCCGGCAGGCCAAGCTTGAGCAGCCGCGCGGTCTTGCTGCTGGCCACCTTCTCCAGCCCCTGCTCGGCCGGCAGCCGCGACAGTTGCCCGGCCAGGTTCATGGCCAGGATCTCCCGCGAATACACCCCACCGCCCAGCTGGTAGATCGCCGCGATCAACTCGCGCAACCCCAGCGGCAACCGCCAGCGCGTACGCAGCGCCGAGCCGAACGCCGCCCCGAACTCATTGAGCGACAGCTGCACCTGATCCTCATCCAGCTCGCCCCCGGCCAGCCGCCATTCCTGCAGGCAGCGCAGCACCGCCAGGTCGCCCAGGCAATGCAGCAACCCCGCGCAATAACAACGCCCTTCGTCCAGCTCGAGCATGCGTGCCAAGGTGCGGCCATATTCGGCAGCGTGCAGCGACAACTCCCAGTAACGGGCCGCATGCTCCGCCAGCAGCGGGTCACTGAGGCGTGCACTGCGCTTGAGGGTCATGCCCAGGATCAGGTTCATGCTCTGGGTGCTGCCAAGCTTGTTCAAGGCCTGCAGCAACGTCTGCACCGGTGCTTCGCGGTGCAGCGCTGCGCTGTTGGCCGCAGCGATCAGCACGGCGGTGATCTGCGGGTCGCCCTGCACTTCCTCTTCGAGCACTCTCAGGTTCAGGCCCTGGGGGTTGAGCGCGCGCTTGATCGCCACCTGCACATCGGCCAGCAGCGGCCCGCCATCGGCGGTAGCGCGACGCTGTTCGAGGTAGGCCGGCAGGCTGGCACCTGCCTGCAAGGCCGGCACCGGGCAGGCGATCTCTTCGCCAACCGCCAGCAGCAACTCTTCCAGGCGCTTGCGCAGGGTGTCCAGGTTCAGCGGCTTGCTCAGGTAGGCCGTGGGGTGCAAGGGCAGTGCTTCGCGCACACTGGCACTGTCGCTGCGGTTGCTCATGAGAATGAACGGCAACCCCGGACCTTTGGCACGCACCTTGCGCAACAAGTCGAGGCCATCGACACCGGCCAGTTCGCGCGCGGCGATGATCAGGTCGGGTTTGCTGGACAGCGCACTCAAGGCCTGCGAGCCGTCGGCGCAGACCTGCAGCCGGGCATCACAGCGCACGCTCAACAGCATTTCGCTGAGCATGTCGCGTACCCAAGGGTCGCCCTCGACAATCAGTACGCTTGGTGGGGTGGGGTCTGCAGCGTTCATCGCCAACTCCTGAATAGCCCTGACACACAGTCCGTCGCAGCTTCCTGAGCAAATCCTCCGACAACGATAGCGCCCCACGGCTTTCCTGGGCACAAAAAAAAACCCGCCGAAGCGGGTTTTTTCTGAAGCACGTCACATCAGGCGATTTCAGCGAAGCACTCTTCGATGATAGCCAGGCCTTTGTCCAGCAGAGCGTCTTCGGCGGTCAGCGGAACCAGGATACGCAGGACGTTGCCGTAGGTGCCGCAGGACAGCAGGATCAGGCCCTTCTCGCGCGCCTTGGCGACAACCTGGCCAACGGCAGCAGCGTTCGGGGTGTGAGTGCCTTTCTCGAAGACTTCGACAGCGATCATCGAGCCCAGACCACGGACGTCACCGATGATCGGGTACTTCTTCTGGATTTCGCGCAGGCCAGCGGTCAGGCGTTCACCCACAGCTTTGCTGCGATCCAGCAGTTTCTCTTCTTCGAACACTTCGATCACGGCCAGGGCCGCGGCGCAAGCGATCGGCGAACCAGCGTAGGTGCCGCCCAGGCCGCCAGGAGCGATGGCGTCCATGTACTCGGCCTTGCCGCACACACCGGCCAGCGGGAAGCCGCCAGCGATGGATTTGGCGAAGGTGGTCAGGTCAGGCGCAACGCCCATCTGTTCCATGGCGAAGAAGGTGCCGGTACGGCCAGCGCCGGTCTGTACTTCGTCGGCGATCAGCAGGATGCCGTGCTGGTCGCACAGGGCGCGCAGGCGCTTCATCAGCTCTTTCGGCGCTGGCAGGAAGCCGCCTTCGCCTTGTACCGGCTCGAGGATGATCGCGGCGATGTCGCGCGGCTCGGCGTCGTTCTTGAAGATGCGCTCGACCGAGGCGATGGCGTCGTCAACGCTGATGCCGTGCAGTTCGCTCGGGAACAGGGCGCGGAAGATGCCACCTGGCATCAGGCCCATGCCAGCGGAGTACGGCACGACCTTGCCGGTCAGGCCCAGGGTCATCATGGTACGGCCGTGGTAGCCGCCGGTGAAGGCGATGACGCCAGCGCGGCCAGTGGCGGCACGGGCGATCTTGACAGCGTTTTCAACGGCTTCGGAGCCGGTGGTGACCAGCAGGGTCTTCTTGTCGAAGTCGCCTGGGACCAGCTTGTTGATCTTTTCGCACAGCTCTACATAAGGTTCGTAGGCCAGCACCTGGAAGCAGGTGTGGCTGACCTTGGTCAGCTGCTCTTGCACGGCCGCAACCACTTTCGGGTGCAGGTGGCCGGTGTTCAGTACTGCGATGCCGCCGGCGAAGTCGATCAGTTCGCGGCCTTCAACGTCGATCACGGTCGAGTTCTTCGCGGTATCGACGAAGATCGGGTGGATCTGGCCAACGCCACGTGGGACGGCGGCGACACGACGTTGCATCAAGGATTCGTTGGTCTTGCTCATAATGCCCTCATTGCGCCGGTCTGGAGTGGCGCTTTTATTCGGGGGTGGCTGGGAGTGCTCGCGAACAGTATTCGTTGATCGACTGCCGTGAACGCCCTGGCCACCAGGTACTGCGATGTAAAAAAGGCCAGCGAGACGTCGCTCTCGCGCCCCGCTGGCAGAGGTAAAGCCGTTACCGTGCTATCAGACGCTGATGCACAGGTATTTGATTTCGAGGTAGTCCTCGATACCGTACTTGGAACCTTCGCGGCCCAGGCCCGAAGCCTTGATGCCACCGAACGGTGCCACTTCGTTGGAGATCAGGCCGGTGTTGATACCTACCATGCCGTATTCCAGGGCTTCGGCAACACGGAACACACGGCTCATGTCGCGGGCGTAGAAGTACGAGGCCAGGCCGAACTCGGTGTCGTTGGACATGGCGATGACTTCGGCCTCGTCCTTGAAGCGGAACAGCGGCGCCAGCGGGCCGAAGGTCTCTTCCTTGGCGACGGCAGCGGTCTTCGGTACGTCGACCAGAATGGTCGGCTCGAAGAAGTTGCCTTCGATGATCTTGCCACCGGACAGTACCTTGGCGCCTTTGCCAACGGCGTCTTCGATATGTTCCTGGACCTTGGCGACAGCCTTGCCGTCGATCAGCGGGCCAGTGGTGGTGCCTTCTTCCAGGCCGTTACCGATCTTCAGCTTGGCAACAGCGGCGGCCAGCTTCTGGGCGAACGCGTCGTAGACGCCGTCCTGCACGTAGATACGGTTGGCGCAGACGCAGGTCTGGCCGTTGTTGCGGTACTTGGAGATGATCGCGCCCTCGACCGCCTTGTCCAGGTCGGCGTCGTCGAACACGATGAACGGGGCGTTGCCACCCAGCTCCAGGGAAACCTTCTTGATGTCCTTGGCGCATTCTTCCATCAGCTGGCGACCGATTTCGGTCGAGCCGGTGAAGGACAGCTTGCGGACCAGGGAGTTGCCGGTCAGTTCACCGCCAACTTCGCCAGCGCTGCCGGTAACCACGCTCAGTACGCCAGCCGGGATGCCGGCACGGTGGGCCAGCTCGACCAGGGCCAGGGCGGAGTACGGGGTCTGCGAGGCAGGCTTGAGCACCATGGTGCAGCCAGCGGCCAGGGCCGGGCCGGCTTTACGGGTGATCATGGCGGCCGGGAAGTTCCACGGGGTGATGGCCGCGGTAACGCCGATTGGCTGCTTGATGACGATCAGGCGCTTGTCTGGCTGGTGGCCCGGGATGGTGTCACCGTAGACGCGCTTGGCTTCTTCGGCGAACCACTCGATGAACGAGGCAGCATAGGCGATTTCGCCCTTGGCTTCGGCCAGCGGCTTGCCTTGTTCGGTGGTCATCAGGCGAGCCAGGTCGTCCTGGTTCTCGATCATCAGTTCGAACCAGCGACGCAGCTTGGCCGAACGCTCCTTGGCGGTCAGGGCACGCCAGGCCGGCAGAGCCTTGTCGGCGGCTTCGATGGCGCGGCGGGTTTCCGCGGTGCCCATCTTCGGCACGGTACCGATGACTTCACCAGTGGCCGGGTTGGTGACCTTGATGGTCTGGCCGTTGTCCGCATCCAGCCACTCACCATTGATGTAGGCTTGCTGGCGGAACAACTGAGCGTCTTTGAGCTGCATGTCGGCTTCCCGAATTGTTGATTGTTGAAAAGCGCCCAAGGCAGGGCATCGAGCGTTTGAAATCTCAAACGAATGCTAAGCGGCTGCTGGGGTGTTGGACAATAGGCTGTTCGAAAAAAAGAACGAATGGTTGAACACCCTGGCGGAAATTTCACATTTCTGTGCCGTAGCAACCGGCCCTATCGCCGGCAAGCCAGCTCCCACAGGGACCCCACAGGTGCTGAATTTTGTGGGGTCCCTGTGGGAGCTGGCTTGCCGGCGATAGGGCCAGTACAGGTTAGACGAACGAGCTGAAGGAAATGTGATGGGAGGACCGACGGCCCTCCCGGAAGGGATGGGTCAGAAGGCCTTGGCCAGGTCGATCACCAGGGCCCGGTACCCCACGCTGCCCGGCTGCCGGCTGTGTACCTTCAGCTCCACCAGCACCTCCTGGGTCCCGCGCCGTACCTCGTTGAGCACGGTGGTGGTCAGTTTCTCCGGGGTCAGGAAGTTCACCGAGGCCGAGTAGATGAACTGGGTGTCGGTCTCCGGCCGGTAGGCCACCACCGAGGTCACCGGGCTGTACCACTCGTCACCGCGCTCCTTGCCATATTCCCACACCTGTTCGACCGTGCCCTTGGCCTCGTCGATGCGGTACTCCACCGCCCGGCTGTAGTTGCCGGTCAGCCTGGTCGGCGCAAAGTCGCGGCCCCAGCCGTTGTCGAACACTGTCAGCGTGCCTTTGCCGGTCAGCCAGGCAGTGTGCTGGGTCCACGACCAGTCGAAGCCTTCGCTCGCCACCGGCTTCAGCACTTTCTCGCGCAGACGCTCAGGCCAGCCTTGGGGCGAGGCGAGAATCCACTTCACCTGCTTGTCGCGGCCGATCTTCACCACGCCCTGGTGCCGTGCTGAAACGATGATGCTGTCGTCATCGGCGTCGTAGTCGATGGCATTGACGTGCGCCCAGTTACGCCCGGTGCCCACCCCCGGGGTGTCACCAAAGGGCAGGTCACCCTCGGCCAGTTCGTTGGCCAGCCGCTCGTCCTGTTTCTGCACCCTGGCCGGCAACTGGATGGCTGCCTTGCCCAGGGTTTCCAGCAGGTCGCCACGGTATGGGTCGAGGATCTGGTTGAGGTCCCAGAAGTCCAGCACGTCACCGGCCTCGTCGACCTCGATGATGTGGTCGCGGATCGAGCGCACGCGCTTGCCGTCGGGCCGGCGATAGTCGCTGGTGCCCACCCGCAGCAGGTAAGTGCCATTGGCGGTCTCGCGGATTTCATGGGAGAAGTCGGCGAACTTGTCGGGCAGGCTGCGCTGCCAGATGCGCCGGCCCAGCAGGTCGTACTTGGAGTAGGTCTGGCCCTGGCCCCAGATCAGCTTGCCGTCGCGGGTCTGCTGGAAGCCCATGGTGCCGCCCAGGCCATCGCGGCGGTTGGAGTCGTGGATCTGCTCGATGTCCAGGTACCAGCGCACGTCGCCATTGCTGTCGGCGATCCAGTTGTTGCCCACCTGGTCCCATTCCGCCGCACCGCCCAGGGCATTCCACTTGAAGGCGCGCCCGCCCGGGATGTCCCCCTGCAGGTGGTTGAACAGGTACAGCCGCTGTTCAAAACCTGGCGCTACCTTGACTGGCTGCACTTCAGGCAAGGCGGCGGTCTGCCTGGCGACCACAGGCAGGCGCACGGCCGGGGCGTAGATCTGGTACTGCTCGCGGATGCGCTCGCCGTCGAGCTTGTAGGTCACTTCCACCTGGTTGACGTGATCCGGGTACAGGCCGAATACCGGGATGCCGCCATAGGTCCACAACGAACGGTCGGACACCTCGTAGGCGATGTCCACACCGCGCTCGCCCCGCCCCAGCACGCGCACGTGCGCGGCACTCAGGCTGCGCCCACCGTCGCGAATGATCGCGGTCAGCGGCGCCAGGCGATACGGGTTGACCACCACGTCGCCGAGCAGCGCCTCGTCACGCTCGGGAACCTTGGCGGTCAGGCAGGCGCCCTCAGGCAATGCAGGGGTTTCGGTCTTGGCATTCATGGCATAGCTCCTTGTGCTCAAAAGTCGTAACGGGCGGTGGCGCCGAAAGTGCGCGGGGTGCCGAGCACGCCGGCATAGCCACCGTTGGCGGAGTTCCACAGGCTGGTGAAGTAGGTCTTGTCACCGGCGTTCTTCACCCACAACGACAGGTCGACCACGCCGTCGCCCTGGTCCAGGCGCACACCGGCGGAAAGGTTGACCAGCGCGTAGCTGGGGATCTGGCCGAAATCGGAATCGTCGATGGTGCCCACCGCCTTGGAGCGGAAGGCGTAGCTGGCGGTGACGTAGGGTTCGATGTGCTCGCTGGCCTGCCACTTGTACTGGGTGTTGAGGTTGGCGATGTACTTGGAGGCACCGACCACCTGGTGGCCGGACAAATCGCAGGTGGCAGTGGCATTGGCCAGGCTCACTTCCGGCGGGCATGGGGCGTCTTTGTACTCGGTGTAGCGCACGTCGTTCCACGAGCCGTTGAAGTTGACCGTGAGGCCGCGCAGCGGCAGCGCCGTGGCTTCGAACTCCAGGCCACGCGAGCGCACGCGGCCGGCGTTGGCCAGGTACTGCACGCGGTTGATCTGGTCGTAGACGTTGGCCTGATAGCCATGCACTTCGGCCCAGAACAGGTTGGTATTGAGTTGCAGGCGGTCGTCGAACAGCGAGCTTTTCAAGCCGAGTTCGGCGTTGTTGACCCGCTCGGTGCCGACCAGCAGCGAGTCGGTGCCCAGCCGTGGCGCAGCGCCAACGGTAAGGTTGATGCCGCCAGACTTCTCGCCGTGGGTCAGGGTGGCGTAGCCCAGCAACTGTTCGTTGAACCGGTAGCTCAGGCCCAGCAGGCCAGAGGGGCTGAAGCTGTACTGGTTGAGGTCGCCTGAATCGTAGGCGCCTACCCGGCCCTGGCGTGCTGCTGCGGCGGCCCCGGTTACTGCCGCACCGCCGGTTGGTGCATCGCGGGTCACCCAGGCGCTCTTTTCTTCATAGGTGCCGCGAACGCCGGCGGTGAAGTCCAGGCGGTCGGTGATGTGCCAGGTGCCCTGGGCGAACAGCGCGTAGCTGTCCGTATCGATGTGCCCGTTGCCAATGGTGTCGACGTTGGCCAGGGCGCCGGCCGGGGTGAGGTTCCAGATGTCCGCCTGCGGCCCGTAGAAAGTGAAGGATTTGTTGTCCAGGTCCTGCTTGAAGTAGTACGCGCCCAGCACGTAGTCGAAGGCACCACCGGTGGGCGAAGCCAGGCGGATTTCCTGCGAGTACTGCTTGTCGCGCACCGACACCCCCGCGCTGTAGAACACCGGTACGTTGAGGCCGTCGTCGTTGCGCGGGGTGAAGTCCCACCAGCGGTAGGCGGTGATCGAGGTCAGGGTGAAGTCGTTGGGCAGGGTCCAGTTGGCCTCCACCGAGGTACCGCCCTGAAACACCGTCACCTGCTGGTCGGCGTCGAAGTTGACCTTGCGGTGCTTGCCCGACACCAACGTCGCGCCGGCCTGGGCGGCCAGGCTTTCATAGCGGTTGACGCCATTGATGGTCGGGCCGGTGCTGTACAGGCTGAGGATGCCGTTGTCGGAGTCTTCTTCGTTGTATTCGCCGATCCAGCGCAGGTTGAAGGTTTCGCTCGGTTTGAACAGCAGCTGGGTACGAAAACCTTGGCGCTTGCCGCCGTTGAGGTCGTCGCCGTTGTGGATGTTCTTCACATAGCCGTCGTCTTCGGTGCGATAGGCGCTGATGCGCCCGGCCAGTGTGTCGCTGATCGGCCCCGAGAAGCTGCCTTGGGTTTGCAGGTAGCCGTCTTCACCAAACGACTGCTGGATGCTGCCCTCGCGGTGGAAGGTGGGCTTGCGCGTGGTGATGTTGAGCACGCCGGCGGTGGTGTTCTTGCCGAACAGCGTACCTTGCGGGCCGCGCAGCACCTCCAGCTGCTCCACGTCCAGCAGGTCGAACACCGCCATGCCGGGGCGGCCGAGGTAGACGTTGTCCAGGTAGATGCCGACGCTGCCTTCCAGGCCATCACTGGCGGGGTTGTTGCCCAGGCCACGGATCGAAATGCTCGACTGGCGGGCATGAACGTAGGCGACGTTGGTGCTGGGTACCAGTTGCTGCAGGTCTTGCACGCGGTAGATGCGTTGGCTTTCCAGGGTTTCGCTGTCGAGCACGCTGATCGGCGTGGGCACGCTTTGCGCGGTTTCTTCGCGGCGGCGGGCATTGACCGTGACGGTGCCGAGCTTGGCTTCCTGCTCCACCGCCGGGGTGGCGCTGACCGGCTCTTCGGCGAAGCTGGCAGAGGACGCCGCCAGCAGCACGCCGGCAGCCAAGGGTTGCAAGGTGAAACGCGACGCGCGCGCAGGCCAACGGGAAACTCCGGACATGCAAATGCTCCTTGAGGCATGGGCCCTGGCGAGCATTTCCGTTGGCGGAACCGAATCGCGGTCAGTCGGGCTTATATTCTTTTAGGCGATATAAATATTTGTAATTCATATTTTGTGGAATAAGTAACTCCCTTTATAAGGGGGCTAACCCTTGTCAGCAATTGCATTCGACCGAAAGTTTCAATGTAAAAAATGCATATCGATCTCCGTCAGCTGCGCCACTACATTGCCCTTGTCGAGCACCGCAGCTTCGTTGCTGCGGCGGCTGCGGTGAACCTGTCGCAATCAGCGTTCAGCCGCAGCATCCAGACCCTCGAGCACAACATCGGCTGCCGCCTGGTGGACCGCGCCAGCAAGGAGCTGGCGCCGACTCGCCAGGGCCTGCTGGTGCTGGAGCATTCGCGGCGGCTGGTGCATGGGGCGCACAACCTGGTCAACGAGATCCACCAGTTCAACGGTGCCACTACCGGCGTGGTGCGCTTCGGCTCCGGCCCGGCGCCGGCAGGGGGTTTGGTACCGCGGGCGGTGGCACGCTTCGTCGCCGAATACCCCGCGGCACGTACCTGCTTCCAGGTGGACAACTGGCAGGCGCTGAACCGCAAGCTGGTTGCCGAGGAGATCGAGTTCTTCGTCGCTGACACCCGCCAGTTCGAGTCCGACCCGGACTACCAGGTGCACAAGCTGACGCCGCAGCGCTGGCATTTCTGCTGCCGCGTCGGGCACCCGTTGACCGAGCGCGAGAGCGTGCGGGCGCGCGACCTGTTCGACTACCCACTGGCTACCACCTTCCGCCCGCCGAACATCCGCAAGATCCTCAGCGACCTCAGCGGTCGGCAGGATTTTCTGCCGACGGTGGAGTGCGAGCATGGCTATGCACTGCTGAATGTGGTGATGCATTCGGACACCATCGGCATTGCCTGCAATGCCAACTTGCGGCCGTATCAGCGTGACGGGGGATTGGTGGCATTGCAGCTGGCCGACCTGACGGTGGAGCAGGAAGAAGCGTTCTATACCCGTTATGGGGTGGTGAGCCGGGTGGGGTATGGGCTATCGCCGTTGGCTCAGGGGCTGGTCAGACAATTGATTGCCTGTGATACCGAGTTGTAGCTGGCGGGGGCTTTGCCCCCGTTTCGCGACACAAGGCCGCTCCTACAAGGGTATGCGATCGCCTGTAGGAGCGGCCTTGTGTCGCGAAAGGGCCGCAAAGCGGCCCCGGCGATATCAGCCTTTACGCGTAGTGCGGCTGAGTTGCCCATCCACCCCGACCGGCACCTCACCCGCCAGGGTCACCCGCCGCACCACCCGCGGTTGGGTCCCGTAATCATCCACCGCATAATGCTGCGTCGCGCGGTTATCCCAGATGGCCACGTCCCCCGCCTGCCAGCGCCAGCGAACGGTGTTCTCCAGGCGCGTCACATGCCCTTGCAGCACCGCGAACAGGTGCTGCGAATCCGCCAGCGAATAACCTTTGATGCGCTTCACGAAATGCCCCAGCTGCAGCACCCGCTCGCCACTGATCGGGTGCACGCGCACCACCGGGTGCTCGGTCTCGTACACCGTGGAGGTGAACACTTTGCGATAGCGCTCCAGCTTGGCCGGGTCCACATCGGGCTTCACGCTGGCGTAGTCGTATTCGTTGCTGTGCACCGCCCACAGTTTGTCGGCCAGCTCGCGCAGCGGCTCGGGCAGCTCCTGGTAGGCCGTGGCGGTGTTGGCCCACACGGTGTCGCCACCGGATGCCGGCACCACCACGCTGCGCAGGATCGAGGCCTTGGGGTAGGCGTCGACGAAGGTCACGTCGGTGTGCCAGGAGTTGGCCCGCTGGCCTTCGGCACCATCGAGCTGCAACAGGTAGCTTGTGCCATCCACCACCGGCACGGTGGGGTGGGCGACCGGCTCACCGAGCAACTTGGCGAAGGCTTCCTGGCTTTGGTCATCCAGGTGGGTCTGGCCACGGAAGAAGATCACCTTGTGCTTCACCAGCGCGGCCTGGATGGCGTCGAGGGTGGCGGCATCAAGGTCGGCGGACAATTGCACCCCGCGAATTTCGGCACCGATGCGGCCGGCAACCGGGTGGATGTCGAGTTCGAGGGTTTGTGGCGCGGTGGCCAGGGCGGCGTTGCTCATGGTCGTGTCCTTGCGGTCATTGTCGGGTTTTCGGGGTTCAGCGGGCGGCCTGCACGGCCTGTTTCTGTTGCAGGGCGGCGTCGAGGAAACGTGGTTCGATCCAGTCGGCCACCTGGAAGCCACGGCGGATCAGGCGCTCCTTGGCGGCCAGGTCCACACCCTGTTGCAACTGGCCGACGAATTCGGCGTCCAGCCGTGGATCGAAGTAATGGGCCAGGTCTTCCTTGGCCAGGTCGTCGTTGAGGATGCTGCGCGGCCAGTTGGCATTGCTGGCCACCAGCTCGACATAGGCCTCGCGGTTGTGTTCGTCGCGCAGCCAGGCGCTGGCCTGTTGCTGGGCATTGACCAGGCGCTGCACCAGCTCGGGGTATTTGCGGATGAAATCGCCAGTGCCCAGCAGCACCGCCTGGGTACTGCCGGCGCCTTCCAGGTCACGCGAGTTGACCGGTAGCTCGACCAGCCCGCGCTCGCGCAGCGACAGCAGGTTGGACAGGCCCCAGGTGGCGTCGATCTGCTTGGCGGCCAGCGCGGCATTGGCGGCGTTGAAGTCCAGGTTGATCACCTTCAGCTCGCGCTCGCTAAGCCCCTGGCTGGCCAGGGCGCTGGCGAACGACAGCTGGTTGGCGGTGCCACGGAACACCGCCACGCGCTTGCCTTTGAGGTCGTGCAGGGTCTTGATGCCGGAACCGGGCACCACGCCCAGGTAGCTCTTCACCCCACGTACCCCCGCCGACAGCACGCGGGTGTCCAGGCCATTGGCCTTGCCGACGATGGCGGCCAGGTCGCCGAGGTAGGCGAAATCGGCCTGACCGTTGGCCAACGCTTCGTTCACCACCGGCCCGGCGCCCTTGAAGAAGTGCCAGTCGATGCGAATGCCGTCCTTGGCGAATTCCTTCTCCAGCAGTTGCTGGTCACGCAGCACGTCGACCACGCCACCGGCGCTGGGCTTGCTGCCCGCGCTGAGGTCGGGCACGGCGATGCGGATGCTTGCTGGCTTGGCCGCTTCAGCTGCGTGGGCGCTGAGGGTGAAGGCCAGCCCAAGGGCGGTGATCAGGTGGCGCAGCGGGGTTTTCATGGCAAGGCTCCTTGGCAGGCTGCCACCGGCGATGGCCGGCGCTTTGGCCAGAAGCTAGGCAGGTCTGGTTAGAACCTACAAAGATCAAAACTTCATTCTTCAGTAACTGGAAGGCATAAATCAGGCGGTATGCGGGCCTGCGGCTGGCTTGCGGAAAACGCATGGAAAATATGAGGAAAACGCAACGGCGAGGGGCTTCCGTATGCATGAAGCGCATGCTCTTATCTCTTGAAAGTCATTTTTTAGAATTTTTAATTCCATAAATGAATAATCTAACAACGCTTCGAGAGATGGCCGATGAATGGAATTCTGAGCAGAGGTCGGGGATTGTTCCGGGGGTCGCTGCGCGACCCTTTCGCGACGCAAGGCCGCTCCCACAAGGATCGCGCCCGCTTGTTGCCCTGGGTCTTGCCTGTGCTGGTTGCACTGCTGTGGGTGGTGGCCAGCCGGGAGCACTGGATGAGCGAGCAGATTCTGCCGGCGCCAGCATTGGTGTGGCAGAGCGCGGTGGAGTTTGGCTCCGGCGAGCTGTGGGGGCACCTGTGGATAAGCTTGCAGCGGTTGTTCTGGGGGCTGGCGGTCGGCATCGGCAGCGGGTTGCTGCTGGGGGTCTGGCTGGGTGCTTCGCGGCGGGCGCAGACGCTGGTGCTGCCAACCTTCGTGGCGCTGGCACAGATACCTACCCTGGCCTGGATCCCGTTGTTCATGCTGTTCTTCGGGATCGGTGAGTTGCTCAAGCTAGTGGTGCTGGTGAAAGCCGTGGTGGTCCCCGTTACCTTGCACACGCTGGTCGGTGTACGCGATGCCCAGCCCAAGCTGCGAGAGGCCGCTGCGGTGCTGCGCCTGCCTCGCCATCTACTGTTCCTGCGCCTGCTGCTACCGGCTGCCCTGCCCGCCTTCCTCACCGGCGTACGCCTGGCCCTGGCCACCGGCTGGACCTCGCTGCTGGCGGTCGAACTGCTGGCCTCCAGCGAAGGGATTGGCTACCTGATGGTGTGGGGACGGCAGCTGTTCATGCTCGACCTGGTGCTGCTGTGCATCCTGGTGATCGGCCTGGTCGGCGCACTGCTGGAGCGCGGCTTCTCGGCCCTGGAAAAGCGCCTGCTGTACTGGCCGCAAGCGGCCACAGGGGAGCAGCACCGTGGCCCCGTGCCGCGGGGTTGGCAAAGCCTGCTGCTGCCACTGGCACTGTTGGCCCTGTGGCAGGCCAGCAGCAGCTTTGGCTGGGTCGACAGCAATATCCTGACCTCGCCACTTGAAGTGTTGCGCACCCTGCTGACCGGCCTGGCCGATGGTTCGCTGCCGCAAGCCTTGCTGCTGAGCCTGCAGCGCGCTTTGGCCGGCTTGCTGCTGGGCGGTAGCGCTGGCCTGCTGGTCGGTTTGCTGTTGGGGCTTTCGGCCAATGCCGAACGTATCTTCGGGCCAAGCCTGTCGGCCTTGCGTCAGGTGGCGCTGTTTGCCTGGGTGCCGCTGCTCACAGCCTGGTTCGGCCTGGGTGAAGGGGCCAAGCAGGTATTCGTCGGCATGGCTGCGTTCTTCCCATTGCTGATCGCCACCCAGCGCGGTATCGCCAGCCTCTCGCCGCAGCTGGGTGAAGCCGCGCGCACCCTGCGCCTGAACCTGTGGCAACGCCTGCGCCTGCTGGTGCTGCCCGGCGCAGCCCCGGCCATTTTTGCCGGCCTGCGCCTGTCGCTGATCTACGCCTGGCTGGGCACCATCGGTGCCGAATACTTCATGCCCTCGGACGGTGGCATCGCCAGCCTGATGATCGGCGCCCAGCAACTGTTCCGCATGGATCAGGTAATGGCCGCCATGCTGCTGATCGGCTTGGTCGGCGCCCTGCTCGGCACCCTTGGACAACGCCTCGAATCGCGCGCCACGCGCTGGAGAACCGCATGAACGCCTTCAATACCTCGCACCTGCACGCGGCCAACCAGCCCGACGTCACCCCGCCCCTGGTCAGCTTCGAGGGGGTCGGCAAAGTGTTCAGCGTCGATGGCCAGCCGCTGGAAGCCATCCGCAACTTCAACCTGTCGATCAACCAGGGTGAGTTCATCGCCATCGTTGGTGCTTCCGGCTGTGGCAAATCCACCCTGCTGCGCCTGCTGGTAGGGCTGGATACCGACTACAGCGGCAACATCCGTGTGGACGGCCACACTGTCAGCGGCATTGGTAGCGAACGCGGCATCGTGTTTCAGGAACACCGGCTGTTCCCCTGGCTGAGCGTGGAACAGAACATTGCCCTGGGCCTGGTCAACGAACCGCTCACCCAGGGTGAGCGCGCGCGGCGGGTACATGAGTTCGTGCAACTGGTGGGGCTGGTCGGCTTCGAGTCGGCCTACCCTCACCAGCTGTCCGGCGGTATGGCCCAGCGCGTGGCGATCGCCCGAGGCCTGGTAGCCAGCCCGCGTATCCTGCTGCTCGACGAGCCGTTCGGCGCGCTGGATGCGCTGACCCGCCAGCAACTGCAGGACGAGCTGCTGGCCATTCGCGAACGTGCCGGCATCACTACGCTGCTGGTCACCCATGACGCCGAGGAGGCCACCTACCTGGCCGACCGGGTGGTGGTTCTGGAGCCGCGCCCGGGGCGGATCAAGTCGGTGGTGGAGATCGACCTGCCACACCCACGGTTGCGTACGGGCGTGGCACTTCACGAGCTGCGGGAGAAGGTGCTGCACCAGATCACCGGGGATGGCGGCTACCTGACGCCGCCGGTGCGACGGGTCGAAGGGCTGAGGCCGGAGCTGATTGCGCTCTGAGCCTGTGGGAACGGGCCCGTACTCATAGAACTGCCCATGACTCACTGAATTAGCAGGGCCCCTGCGGGAGCGGCTTTAGCCGCGAACACCGGCGCAGCCGGTGCCATGCACCGAGTTGGATTCTTCGCGGCTAAAGCCGCTCCCACAGGGTACGCGGACCGCTTGCGAATTCAGGTCTCACCGGGCACTGAGGTCACGCAGGTAAGCCCAAGGGTAGATACCCCGCTCATGCCCATCGCTGAACACCAGCTGCACGCCATATCCTTGCGGCTCGATTTGCACCACGCGCACATCATCGCGAACCAGGCTGATGCTCCCCTGCAGCCGTGCCGCTCGGCATTGTGAACAGGGGCAAGCACCGCGCAGGCGGGCATGGCTGAAGCTGTGTTCGCCGTCTTGCCATTGCAGCACCAGTTGCCCGGGCCCGCGCATGTTGCGAATAGCTTGCGGGGCGTTCATCAGGAGGCCCCGCGCAGTTGCGCCATGGCGATCCGCACAGCCTTGCGCACCTCGGGGTCGCTATCGGCCTCGGCGGCCTGCAGCACCGGCAAGGCACGCGCCTGGCCCAGCTCACCCAGGGCCAGAGCCGCCTCCTTGCGCAGGTTGGCAATGCCGTGGCCGAGCAACTCGCCAAGCGCGTCCAGGGCCGCAGCATGACGCAGCCGCCCCAGGGACCGCGCCGCACGCAGACGTACTTGCCAGAAGTCATCGGCAAGGGCATTTACCAGTGCCGGGCCTGCTGGGGCCAGGCCCACCTTGCCTAGCGTGGTGGCGGCTTCTTCGCGCACTTGCCAGGCCTTGTCAGCCAATGCAGCCACCAATGCTGGCACCACCGCGCTGTCGCGGGCGAGGCCCAGCGCACCAATGGCCGCGCGACGCACCTCGGTGTCCGGCTCGTCTGCGGCAAGCTTTGCCAATGCTGGCAATGCCGGCTGGTGCTTGAGCCAGCCAAGAATACCCACTGCCTCACGCCGGACCGCGGCGTCGCCATCGGCCAGGGCCAGCAGTGCAGGCTCTGCAGCATCTTCCAGGCGCAGCTCGCGCAAGGCACGCAGGGCGCTTGCACGGACGAAGGCATCGGCATGCTTGACCCATGGCAGGATCAGGTGACCGGTTTCAAGGCTCTTGAGTTCGCTGAGGCTCTGGGCGGCAGCCAGCCGTACCGGCTCGGCAGCATCGGCCAGCGCAGCGCACAGGGCCTGCACAACTTCGGGTTCTTCCCAGGCCTCGAGCAGGCGCGCGGCCTCGGCACGCACCTCGTCGGCGGCATCCACCAGTAGTGCATCGGTGAGCCATGGCAAGCCATCCGGGTCTTCCAGGTCGGCCAGTTCGATCAGGGCGATACGGCGCACACCTGCATCAGCGGCACCAAGGCGAGGCAGAAGAGCAAGGATGTCGGGGTTGTCAGTCGTTCGTTCAGTCATAGCGCGATCCGTAGCGGTGGGTGCTCAGTGTCCGGCAGGCCCAGTGGGGTCAGGCGCGGAAGTTCGCGGCCTTCCTCGTGACGGAGCAAGGCCAGACAGTGACGCTTGAGGTGAGTGAATTCAGGGCTGGTCAGCAGGCTGGCGCGGCGTGGGCGCGGAAACTCCAGGTGCAGGTCTTCGATAAAGCGGCCAGGTCGCGGGCTCATCACCAGGATACGGTCGGCCAGGAACAGCGCCTCGTCGATATCGTGGGTGACGAACACCACGGTGGTGCGGATGCTTGCCCAGATATCCAGCAACAGCTCCTGCATGCGTGCACGGGTTTGCGCATCCAGGGCACCGAAGGGTTCGTCCATCAGCAAAAGGCGCGGCCGGTTGATCAGCACCCGGGCAATCTCGGCCCGTTGCTGCATACCGCCGGACAACTGACTGGGCCAGCGCCCGGCAAAGTCGGCCAGCCCCACCAGTTGCAGCATTTCACGAGCCTGCCGGCGACGTTCGGCGCGGCTCTGGCCCTGCATCTTCAGACCAAAGGCCACGTTGTCGAGCACGCTACGCCAAGGCAGCAAGGTGTGGTGCTGAAACACCATGCCACGCTGCGGTGACGGCCCGGCAACGGTCTGGCCATCCACGCTCAACTGGCCGCTGCTGGGCACCAGGTGCCCGGCCAGGGCGCCAAGCAACGTCGACTTGCCGCAACCGGAGGGGCCAAGGATGCAGACGAACTCGCCAGGCTCTACGGCAAAGTCCAGACGCTGCACCGCCTCGAATGCTTCGCTGCCGTGCCCCAGTCGAATCGACAGGCCACGCCCGTCGATACGCCCTGGTGCTGGTTGATAACTGGTCATCAGCTGGCCCTCCGCGTGCGGTACCAAGGCGTGGCCAATTCCCCAAGGCGCTTGACCAGGGCGCTGCTGCCCATGCCCAGCACGCCGATCAGCAGCATGCCGACGATGATGTCCGGGTAGTTTTGCAAGGTGTACGACTCCCAGGTGTAGTAGCCGATACCGAACTGTCCGGAAATCATCTCGGCGGTGACCAGGCAGAACCATGAAGTCCCCATGCCGATGGCCAGGCCAGTGACGATGCTTGGCAGCGCTCCAGGCAACACCACTTCGCGCAGGATCGACCAACGCTCTGCACCGAGGCTGCGCGCCGACGCCACCAGGCGCGGGTCGATGGCCTCGACGCCGTGCACGGTGTTCAGCAGGATCGGGAACAGCGCGCCAGTGAAGGTTATGAACACCATCGACAGTTCCGACGACGGGAACATCAGGATCGCCAGCGGGATCCACGCCACCGCCGGAATCGGCCGCAGCACTTCGAGTGGTGGCATCAGGGTGTCCTCGGCCCATTTCGAGCGGCCGATCAACAACCCCAGGGCCACGCCAATCAGCGCCGCGGCGCCATAACCGGCAAACACCCGTGACAGGCTGCTGCCCAGGTGCGCCAGCAGGGTGCTGGAAGTCAGCAACTGCCAGGCAGCTTCCAGCACCGCCTTCGGTGTGGGGACATAGGTGAACGTCAGCAGCCCGAGGTCCAGCTTCACGCTCGCCGCGACCTGCCAGAACAGCAGGCAGGCCAGCAGCGAAGCCAGGCGCACCGGCCAGCGCTTGAGGTTGCAGGTCATGTCGGTGCCTCCCGGTCAGCGCTGGGCGACCAGCTTCTGGTTGGCGCTGACGAAGTCCAGCGCTTCACCGCCATGGGCCTTGGCATACTGCTCGGCCTGGTCCTTGAGCAGGAACGCCGCCAGTTCACCCTTGGCGTTACGCACGAACCAGGCCTGGTTCGCCAGCAACTTGATTCCGCTGTCGGCGGCCTGGGCGTAGATGGCGCGGATGTCCTTGCCCTCCTGCTCCAGCTGGGCCAAGGCGCCAAGCGCGGCCTCCGGCGAAGCGTAGTGGCGGACCTTGCCTTCACCGCGCACCCAGATCTGTGCCAGGCGGCTGAAGTCAGTAATCGGTTTGCCTGTCAGCGCGTCATTGGCCTTGAGTGGCTGCGGATCGTAGTCTTTCAGCGCCTTGTCGTAGTCCAGGCCAGCCTCCTTGAAGGCCGCACGGATGTACTGGTCGTCGATGAACTTGTCGGTGTCGAGGCCGCGGTCGGTCTTTTTAAGCAGCTTGAGCGTATCGATGGAGGTTGCGACTGCCTGACGGTATTCAGGCTTCCATGTCAGGTCGCGGGTCTGCAGGCCGAGCGGGCCGTGGAACAGGTAATTGACCTCGGCCTCGATGCCGGTGACTTTCTCGATCAACTCGCTGTACTTCTCAGGTTCCGCAGCGATCAGCCGATCGGCTTCGAGGCTGGCGCGCAGGTAGGCGGTGACCACTTCGGGGTATTTCTGCGCATAATCGGCATCGACCAAAGCGCCATGGAAGGTCGGTGCGTTGGCCTGGGCGCCGTCATAGATCTTGCGGGCGAAGCCGCGGTTGGGGAACAGTTCGGCGAACGGCACGAAGTCGGCATGGGCCTCGATGCGGTTGCTACGCAGGGCGGAACCGGCGATTTCCGGCGCCTGGGCGATGATTCGCACATCCTTCTGCGGGTCCCAGCCCTGGGCTGCTAGGGCACGCAGCAGCATGCCGTGGGCGGTGGAGGCGAACGGCACGGAAATGGTCCTGCCCTTGAGTTCAGCCAGCGACTGCACGCTGGACGCCGCCGGTACGACGATGCCATTGCCGCTGCCGTGCACGCTGCCCGACAGCACGCTTACGAATAGGCTGCGCTTGCCGGCATCCAGGTGAGCAACACCGTTGAACGACCCGGGGAAGTCGGCCATTGCACCGAAGTCGAGTTTGCCAGCGACCATTTCATTGGTCAGTGGCGCACCGCTGGTGAAGTTCTTCCACTCCACCTGATACTTGGCATCTTTGTATTTGCCGTCATGCGGCAGGTACTTGTCCAGCAGGCCAAGCTCGCGTATCAGCAGGCCACCAGTGGCGCAGTTGATGGTGGTGTCCTGGGTGCCAATGGCGATGCGGATGGTTTCGGCGCTGGCATTCAGGCCAGTGAGCGCCAGCGCGAGGCCGGCCACGGTTGCAACAAGGCGCATGGGTGTTTCCCCTCGAGTCGTTATAAGAGTTGGGTCGTCTCCGCCGCCCGGCTTGGGTGGTGGGAAACGAGGGGCACAGCAGGAGGGCGTCCGGTGGTGCGCCGGATGGCGGGATGAATCAGCGCAGCAGGTACGGGATGTCGACCTTCACCGCACCCGTGGGGCAGTCCTTTTCGCAGGGCATGCAGTACCAGCATTCGTCGAAGGCCATGTAGGCCTTCTGCGTGGCCGGGTTGATCGCCAGCAGGTCCATGGGGCAAACCTCCACGCAGACGGTGCAGCCTTTTTCGGCGATGCACTTGTCTTCGTCGATGGTGACGGGGGCGCTGCTGCGAAAGAAGATTTCTTGCGGCTGGTAGGCCATTTCACGGAGTCCTCGGGGCCTGCGGCCCTCGTTCTTCGAAGTGTTCACAGGACACAACGTCGCCTAGGCTGCATCGGCCTTTACCCGCAGCTGGTCGTAGGCGGTCTGCTCTTCTGCGTCCAACGCAATCAGGTAAGGCTCGACCGCTTTCCTGAAACTGGTCATTTCACCGTTCTCGCCCTTTTTCAGATGGCAATGGCAGAACCACTCGCCATCATTGCGCTCAGGGAAGTCCACCCGGTGGTGGTACAGCCCCCAGCGGCTTTCCTCGCGGAACAGCGAGGCCCGCGCCGCCATCTCGGCGCAATCGCGAATCACCGAAACTTCCATCGCACGCATCAGTTCGTGAGGGTTACTGGCCTTCATCTGGTCCAGGTCACGTTCGATCTCGGCAAAGCGCGCCAGGCCGATTTCCATCTTTTTGGTCACCTTCGGCGGCTGCAGGTAATCGTTGACCATGCGTCGGAGCTTGTACTCGACCTGCGCTGGCGGCAGGCCATGCTGACGCTGCAGCGGGGCAAACACCCGCGCGCGCTCGCGCTCGACCTGTTCGGCATCGACCTCGGCGAATTCGCGCCCGGTCACGTAATGCGCAGCGTTCACACCGGCAAACCAGCCATAGGTGAAGGCCCCGAGCATGTAGTTGTGCGGCACCGCTGCCATATCGCCCGCGGCATACAGCCCTTTGACGCTGGTCTCGGCCTTTTCATTGACCCACACCCCCGACGCCGAATGCCCCGAGCAGAAACCGATCTCCGAGATATGCATCTCGACCATGTGCTGGCGATAATCGGTGCCACGCCCGGCGTGGAACTGGCCACGACTGGGGCGCTCGTTGCTGTGCAAGATCTCTTCGATGTTCTGGATGGTTTCCTCGGCCAAATGATCGAGCTTGAGGAACACCGGGCCATTGCCGCCCTCGAGTTCCTGATGGAACTCCCACATCATCTGGCCGCTCCAGTAGTCGCACTCGATAAAGCGCTCACCCTTGCTGTTGGCGGTATATCCACCCAGTGGGCCGGTGACGTAGGCACAGGCCGGGCCGTTGTAGTCCTTGATCAGCGGGTTGATCTGGAAGCACTCGAGGTTGGCCAGTTCGGCACCTGCATGGTAGGCCATGGCGTAGCCATCACCGGCATTGGTCGGGTTCTCGTAGGTGCCCATCAGATAGCCCGACGACGGCAGGCCCAGGCGCCCGGCCGCGCCGCAGGCAAGGATCACCGCCTTGGCCCGCACCACGCGAAACTCTCCGCTACGGCAATCGAAACCCAGCACGCCAGCGGCCGCGCCTTCACCATCGAGCAGCACACGGGTGCAGACCATACGGTTGCTGATTTCGACCCGGGCACGCTTGAGCTGACGGTACAGCACCTTCTTGATGTCGTGGCCTTCGGGCATGGGCAGCACGTAGGCGCCCATGTGGTGAACCTTTTTCACCGCGTAGTCGCCGGTCTCGTCCTTCTCGAATTTCACCCCCCAGCGGTCGAGTTGCTCGATGGTTTCAAAGCTGTGGGTAGCGTAGGCATGCACCGTGGCCTGGTTGACGATACCGTCATTGGCCACGGTGATTTCCTTGGTGTACTGCTCGGGGGTGGCATGGCCTGGGATGATCGCGTTGTTCAGGCCATCCATGCCCATGCTGATGGCACCGCTGCGCTTGACGTTGGCCTTGTCCAGCAGCAGCACGCGCAGGCTTTTGTCCTGCTCCTTGGCCTTGATCGCCGCCATCGGCCCGGCGGTACCGCCACCGATGACGATGATGTCGTAGTCCTGGGTCTGGATGCTCATGCCTTGCTCCCCTTCTGGCGGTCGATGCGCAGGCGGTACTGGAAAGCATCGCCGCGGTAGTAAAGGTGTTCGAAGTCCAGTGGCGTACCGTCGGCGGCATGGGTCAGGCGCTCGATGCGCATGATCGGCGAGCCTTCTTCAACATCCAGGGCCTGGGTCAGGTCGCTGTCGGCCAGCACGGCATCGATGGCCAGGTCGGCGTGGCCAAGGGCAATGCCGCAGTCGTTTTCCAGGAGCAGGAAAATGTCGCGGGTGACAAGGTCGGCCTTTTCCAGCTTTTCGCCGACGGCCTTGGGCAACCAGGTCAGCTCCAGCGACACCGGCTCGCGGTTGATCAGCCGTACTCGGCGGATCTCGGTGACCAGGCTGCCCTCCTCGACCTGCAGCCGCGCGGCCACCAATGCATTGGCTGGCACATGGCGGAAACTGCGCAGGCGGTTGATCACCTCGTAACCCATTTGCGTCATCGACTCGCCCAACCCCTGCAGGGTACTGACGTTCTGGAAAGCCTTGGGCTTGGCTACGAAGGTACCCTTGCCATGAATCTTGAAAATCAGCCCTTCCTTCTGCAAGTCGCCCAGTGCCTGGCGCACAGTGATGCGGCTGACGTCGAAAGCCTTGCCCAGTTCGCTTTCCGAGGGCATGCGGCTATGCGATGGATAAGTGCCGTCGAGGATGCGCTCGCGCAGCAATTCCTTGAGCTGGGTGTAAAGCGGTACCGGGGACAGGGGGAGCAGTTCGGCCATGGGGTCTCTTCGCTGATCGAATACTTGTTATAACAAGTTGTGACCAGAGAATAGAGGGCATAATAACTGCTGTGGAAATATCGATATCGCATATGGATAGATGCGTTTGTGATTGCTGCTGTCGGCAGCTCTCGGCGAAAGGTAAAAACGGCTACAGATCAAGGCGATGGACGCCATCGGATCAGATGGGTATCATGCGTGCGCGTTGCACTCGTAGCTCAGCTGGATAGAGTACTGCCCTCCGAAGGCAGGGGTCGTGGGTTCGAATCCCGCCGAGTGCGCCATATCAAAAAGCCCTGGGCCTGTGCCCGGGGCTTTTTCGTTTGTGCGACATGTCGCGTTTCTGGCACTCCCGTGCCACGGGTCATTGGTGTTAGCGTGGGCGTCTTCCCGTTTCCCGACGGGCAACCCACAACAATGATTGGCGAAGGAATGCGCACAACCATGCACCTGAAAAAACTTACCGCCACCACCCTGCTGCTGGCCAGCATCGGCCTGTTCACCCAACCGGCACAGGCCAACCTTACCCAGCAGCAGTCCGCGGCCATCGTCAAAGCCTTCGACGGCAGCGACCCAAGCGACTTCAAGCAGTTCCTCGGCAAGCTCAAAGGCAGCGACCTGGCCAAGGCCGACAACCTCGCGGCAACCCTGGATGCCTACCTGGCCGGCAAGCCACTGGCCGCCGAGCAGCAGAACGAGATCAACCGCCTGCTCGGCCTGTATACCCGCATCAAGTACGGCAAGGCTGCCAGCGAAACCCTGCGTGAACTGGTGGCCATCCCCACCTTCAACGTCGAAGGCACGCCGCAGCACGAGAACCCCGAGTTCCTCAGGATCGCCGACAAGATCAAGGCCCTGGCCGATAGCTTCGGCCTGGCTTTCCGCAATATCGACAACCGGGTGTACGAGATTTCGCTGGGCAGCGGCAAGGAAGTGGTCGGCATCCATGCCCACGCCGACGTAGTGCCGGTCAATCCGGACAACTGGAAGCTGGCCGATGGCACGCGCCTGGACCCGTTCAAGGTCACCCTGGTCGGTGACCGCATGTACGGCCGCGGCACCGAAGACGACAAGAACGGCATTGTCGTGGCGATGTACGCGCTTAAAGTGGCCAAGGACGAGAACCTGCCGCTAGCTCGCCAGTTCAAGCTGCTGATCGACACCACTGAAGAAACCAGCGGTGATGCCATCCCCTACTACTTCGAGCGCAACCCCACGCCCGACTACAACCTGGCCCTCGATGGCGGCTACCCGGTGGTCATCGCCGAGAAAGGCTACGGCACGATCATGGCCAGCTTCAGCAAGCGCCAGGCCAGTGGCAAGGGTGCCGAGATCGTCAACCTGACCGGCGGCCTGGCCACCAACCAGATCCCGACAACCTCGGTCGCGACCCTGGTCACCGACAACCCGGCGAAGCTGGCCAGCCAGCTGGAAAAAGCCGGCGCCGATTACGTGAAGCGTAATGGCGGCGACTTCAGCATCGCCGCCAAGGCCGATGGCAAGCAGGTGTTGCTCACCGTGACCGGCGTGTCCGCCCACTCTTCGGAGCCGGAGTCCGGGGTCAACCCGGTGGCGCGCATGCTTGGTTTCATCAACGGCCTGGGCAAGGATGTGCCGCTCAAGCACAACCACTTCACCGATGCCGCCCGCTATGCCGCCGACAACTGGGGCCTGGACTACCTGGGCAACAAGCTCGGCGTGGCCTTCAAGGATTCGTTCATGGGCCCGCTGACCGCCTCGCTGACCTTTGTCGGGGTGGATGAAAAAGGCCTGAAACTGGCGGTGAACCTGCGCATTCCGAAAGGCAAGCCAATTGCCACGATCAAGGACGAACTGGCTGACAAGCTGGGCAAATGGACCCGGCAGAGCCATACCTCGGTGGCCTTCGACTACAGCCTGGACGAGCCGATGTATCGCAACCCCGAGGGCGAATGGGTCAAGGCCTTGCTTGACGTGGCCACCGAGAACCTGGGCATGAAGCACGAGTTCGGTACCTCGGCGGGCGCCACCTCGGTACACGACTTGCCTAACGGCGTGCAGTTCGGCCTGGCCATGCCGGATGTGAAGTACACCGGGCACAACGACAACGAGTTCAAGACCGTTGAGCAGTTCATGCTGGACTTGCAGGTGGTGAGCGAGATGGTGGCGCGGATCGGGCAGATGCCGAAGCTCTGAGCCAACTCTACCGGCCTCTTCGCGGGCACGCCCGCTCCCACAGGAATTACGCAACCTGTGGGAGCGGGCATGCCCGCGAAGAGGCCGGTACAGGCGACCATTCATGACGTTTTTCAATCGACTCGATGCCGTTTCCTGCATTGCCGTGCAGAGCGCCGTGCCGGATGCTTTATTTACTCCGAGACATCGCTTTTTTCACCCGCAGAGGCCCGTATGAAGACCGTCGAACAAATCCTCAAGACCAAGTCCCAGCACCAGACCGTGTACACCATCGGCCCGGATGACTCGGTACTCGACGCCCTGAAGCTGCTGGCGGAGAAAAACGTCGGTGCGCTACCGGTGGTCGAGGCCAACCAGGTAGTGGGTATCGTCAGTGAACGGGACTATGCGCGCAAACTGGTGCTCAAGGGCCGCTCGTCCGCCGCTACCCCCGTGCGTGAGATCATGAGTGCGCCGGTGGTCACCGTGGAACCGAAGCAGAACCTCGAGTACTGCATGAACCTGATGACCAACCGCCACCTGCGCCACCTGCCGGTGGTCAGCAATGGCGAGCTGCTCGGCCTGCTGTCGATCGGTGACCTGGTCAAGGAAACCATCGCCGAACAGGCAAACCTGATCCTCAAACTGGAGCAATACATCCGCGGTGAATGAAGCGCCTCAATGGTAGGCGCGCTCCAGTTCGTCCAGCTGATGGTCGAAGCTGCGCAGGCGCGCCGACCAGGTGTACACCAGCACTTCCAGGTCCCGGTTGAGCACGGCGGTGTTGCCATGGCCGCTGCGGGTCGGCTCGCCCACATCCAGCTGGTAGCGTTCACGGGCCATGGCCTGGGCCACGCTGGACAGGTCGCGGGCATTGGCCAGCCAGTGGTGATGGTGGTCATGAATTTCGCGGTCGAGCAAGCGGCACTGGCGTTTCAGAGCATCCAGGCTCTGCTCCAGCGGCGTGCCCTTGAGCTCGCCCATGACCTCTTCGAAGGTGCGCCCCGAATGCCAGTAGCTGCCCCAGAAGTAGCGGTCGAACACCGTCTCGACGCGGCGCAGCGCAACCTTGGTGTTCCAGATGGTCAGCAACGTTCGCCCCTGCACCACCTCGCGCTTGTTCAGGTGCAATTGCTGCCAGGCGATCCAGGTCAGCGCCACCAGTGCAACCGCCACGGTGACGGCGGCAGCGGCATACAGAAAGTGCACTGCCTGGTTCATCTGTTGCGTTTGCCGTATGCCGTAGAAATAACTGGCCGTCAATGTGCCCAGGATCGTCACGGAGCACCAGAAGCCCGGTGCGTAGGGATCTTTCATCGCGCTATCCCCTTGTTGTTTTCCTGAGCATAGCAACGGCCAATCACTCGTCAGGCACCACTCGGCGCTTTATTTTTTGCTTGGATGCAGCGCCTCGTTCAGTTGGTCGATCATCGGAATCCAGTCGTCATCAGCGATGTACTTCTCTTTCAGGAAATCGCGCTGTGAATCGTTCCAGAAAGGCGCGTCAACCAGCTTTATATCGTCGTCGAGCGGCGAATGGGTGGTGATGAAACGGTCGATATCGACCGGATCGTCAGACAGCCCCAGCTGTTTGAAAATCTCGGACAAAGGATGAATCGGCTTATCCATGGTTCCTCCTCGTCGCCAGACCGGTCGTCGACGATGCCGGCCCGGCATGGGTTGAGAGCATCAGCTGAGCTCACGCACTTCGGCGCGCGGCACCAGCTTCAGATATTGCTCCATGCTCATGTGGATCAGGTGATCGTGATCACCCGCCTCCAGATAGACATCGCCTTGGCGGGTAAGACTCGAATCAAGCAGCATCTTTATCTGGTAGGCATCGCCAAGCGCCGGTACGGCACCGCGCTCGCAGTCGCCGAACAGGCTCGGCAGGCCGCTTTCACGGGTCAGTTGCCAGGCCCCGGACATGCGCACCTTGGTCATGTCCAGATGCCGGTTGGCCGGTAGCACGGCCATGATGTAGTTGCCATGACGGTCATCGAGCATCACCGACTTGGCGACCCGCTCGGCGGGCACGCCGGCCGTACGGGCCGACTCCAGGCTGGTGGCCGAATGTGGATGGGGAATGATGTCGTAATCGCAGTTGGCCTTGTCCAGGCGATCCTGCAGGGTCTTTGCCATACGCATGATGCACCTCCGGTTTCGCCCCCCAATTTCCAATTTTAGGTCGGGTACCAGCAGGCAGGGCTAAACTTGTGCAATAGAGGCAAACGAGGTGACGACAGGTGATCACCCGCTGCTGGCGCTGGCTGTTGCTGCTGTTGCTGCTTGGTATCACGCCAGGCAGCTTGGCAGCGCCCGGTGCAGTCTGGGTGCTGGGCATCGATGACGCCATCGGCCCGGCCAGCGCCGACTACCTGGTGCGCAGCCTCGACCAGGCCAAGGCGCAGGGTGCGCAACTGGTGGTTATCCGCATGGACACCCCGGGCGGGCTCGACAGCGCCATGCGCCAGATGATCAAGGCGATTCTCGCCAGCCCCGTGCCGGTCGCAACCTTCGTCGCCCCCAGTGGTGCCCGCGCCGCCAGCGCTGGCACTTATATCCTCTATGCCAGCCATGTCGCGGCCATGGCGCCCGGTACCAACCTGGGCGCCGCAACCCCCGTGCAGATAGGCGCCCCGCCAGGCACGCCCAAGGACGACAAGGCCAAAGGCAGCGATGACGAAACCCTCGCGCGCAAGCAGGTCAACGATGCGGCAGCCTACATTCGTGGCCTGGCGCAGCTGCGCGGGCGCAATGCCGACTGGGCGGAGAAGGCTGTGCGCGAGGCGGTCAGCCTGTCCGCCAGCGAGGCCTTGCGGCTCGACGTGATCGACCTGGTGGCCGATGACCTGCCCGACCTGCTGCGCAAGCTCGATGGCAAAACGCTCACTGTCGCTGGCCAGCCCCAGCAACTGCAGACTGCCGGCGCCAGCCAGGTCGAGCACCTGCCGGACTGGCGCACACGGGTGCTCGCAGTCATCACCAACCCCAGCGTGGCGCTGATCCTGATCATGATCGGTGTGTACGGCCTGCTGTTCGAGTTCATGAACCCCGGCTCGACGGTAGGCGGCGTGGTCGGCGGCATCTGCCTGCTGCTGGCGCTGTATGCCCTGCAGCTGTTGCCCGTGAGCTTCGCCGGGGTGGCGCTGATATTGCTCGGTATCGCCTTCATGATCGCCGAAGCCTTCCTGCCCAGTTTCGGCGTGGTCGGCTTTGGCGGCATCGTCGCCTTCGTGGTCGGCGCGCTGATCCTGATCGACACCGATGCCCCTGGTTTCGGTATCCCGCTGGCCCTGATCGGCACCCTGGCGGGGCTCTCGGCGCTGCTGATCGGCGGTGTGCTGGGCATGGCGCTCAAGGCCCGCCGACGGGCGCTGGTCAGCGGTGACGCCGGCCTGGTCGGCAGCCTGGCCACCGTCACCCAGGTGATGGCAGGCAACCCGTTCTGTGGCTTCGTGCTGGCCCAGGGCGAGCAATGGCACGCGCAGTGTGCAACGCCACTGCAAGCGGGCCAGAACGTGCGGGTGACCGCGCGCCATGGCGTCATGCTGGAAGTGAGCGCCGCCGCGCCCGCGGCGCAAGGAGAATGACCATGTTCATGCAATTGGGCTTCGGCGCGGTGCTGATCGTGCTGGCGATGCTGTTGCTGTCGGCATTCCGCATCCTGCGCGAGTACGAGCGCGGCGTGGTGTTCCAGCTGGGGCGCTTCTGGCAGGTGAAGGGGCCGGGGCTGATCCTGCTGATCCCGGTGATCCAGCAAATGGTGCGGGTCGACCTGCGCACCGTGGTGCTGGATGTACCACCGCAAGATGTGATCACCCGCGACAACGTCTCGGTCAAGGTCAACGCCGTGGTCTACTTCCGCGTGCTCGACCCGCAGAAGGCGATCATCCAGGTCGAGGATTTCCTCGTGGCGACCAGCCAGCTGGCCCAGACCACGCTGCGCGCGGTGCTCGGCAAGCACGAACTGGATGAACTGTTGGCCGAACGCGAGCAGCTGAACTCGGACATTCGCCAGGTGCTGGATGCACAGACCGATGCCTGGGGCATCAAGGTGGCCAACGTCGAGATCAAGCACGTCGACCTCAACGAATCGATGGTGCGTGCCATTGCCCGCCAGGCCGAGGCCGAGCGTGAACGACGGGCCAAGGTGATCCATGCCGAGGGTGAGTTGCAGGCGTCGGAGAAATTGATGCAGGCGGCGCAGATGCTGAGCAAGGAGCCTGGGGCGATGCAGTTGCGTTACATGCAGACGCTGGGGACGATTGCGGGGGACAAGAGCTCGACCATCGTCTTTCCGCTGCCGGTGGATTTGCTCAAGGGGTTGGTGGACAAGCAGAAATAGAGGTGGCCCATTCGCGGGCTTGCCCGCTCCCACCGGTACTGCGCTGCCCTCAGGGCTGCAGTAATACCTGTGGGAGCGGGCAAGCCCGCGAATGGCCTACATACGGTCTGTCAGACTGGCGCGCGACGCAAAGTCGCCAGGAAGGTGGCCGCGCCAATGAACAACCCGGCGAACGTCCGGTTCAAACGCTTCTGCTGCTTGGGCGTACGCAGCAAGCGCAAAACCCGCGCAGCCAACCCGGTGTACCCCGCCATCACCAGCATATCCACGGTGACCATGGTCACCGTGATCGCCACATACTGCGGCAACAGCGGCTCATGCGGGTTGATGAACTGCGGCAGCACCGCCAGCATGAACACCAGTGCCTTGGGGTTGCTGACGTTGACCAGGAAGCCACGGAACACCAGGCTCAGCGGTTTACCGATAGGGCGCACGGCGGATTCATCGCTCATGTCCATCGGCAAGGCTCGCCATTGCTTGTAGGCCAGGTAGACAAGGTAGGCGACGCCGAACCATTTGATGATCTGGAAGGCCGTGGCCGAGGCGGCCAGGATGGCGCCGACGCCGGCGGCGATGATGGCGATCTGCACGATCAGGCCCAGTTGCAGGCCCAGGGCGTTCCAGTAACCACGCCAGAAGCCGTATTGCAGGCCGCTGGACATCGAGGCAATCGCCCCGGCACCGGGTGAAAGACTGATCACCCAACAGGCGGCAAAGAAGCCCAACCACACTTCCATCGACATCACACACCTCGCTCGAACATATGTTGCAAAACGTTAAGCTAAGGTGTTGGTGAAAAAATAACCAGTAAATTTTGCAGGATTTGTTCTGCCTGTACCGGCCTCTTCGCGGGCCGTACAGGATTAATCAATCCACCTCGGCGGACGACTCTTTGTGCATGGACTGCACCTCAGCCCCGCGCCAGCGCCGTACCGACTTCTGGAAGAACTGGCTATTGGGCACCTGCACCAGCGCCCCGCCCGCCTCGGGCATTTCCATCAGGGTGGTGAACAGCAGGTTGATGGCAATCACCCGGCCCTTGACGCCCGGCTTGTCCAGGGTGTCGACCAGTTCGACCACGTCACCAATACGAAACGGCCCGACGGTGAAGATCAGCACCGCGCACAGCAGGTTGGAAAGCACGCTCCACATGGCGAAGAAGGCCACCGCCGCCACCGCGACGAAGCCGGACAGTGCTGTCCACAGCACAGTCGCCGATACACCCAGGCGCTCCAGCACAAACAGCAACGCGCTGCCCATGATCAGCCAGCGCAGGCCGCCACGCACCGGCACCAGCAGTTCCGGCGGCAACGGGTAACGCTGGCCCAGGCGGCTCAGCCCGCGTGCAACGATGCGCTGCAGGACGAAGGCCGCTACCAGGATCAACAGGATCTGCAAGCCCAGCCAGAAGGTGTCCATCCATTGCCCTGGCAGCAGCGAACGCAGTTCCTCCATCAGGACAGCGCCTCGAGCTCGGCCTGCATGCTTTCGAGGGTTTCCAGCGCTTCCATCCAGGCCTCTTCCAGTTCGCCTTCGCGCTGCTTCAGCTTGGTCTGGCGCGCCAGCAGGTCACGCAACTCGTCCTTGCGCGACGCGTCGTATAGGCCACCATCGCCCAGCGCGGTCTCGATCTCGGCCAGTTGCGCGTGCACCTGGTTGAGCTCGGCTTCCAGCTTGTCAGCAGCCTTCTTGTGCGGGGCCAGTTGCTGGCGCAAGGCTGCGGCAGCCTGGCGTTGGGCCTTCTTGTCGGTCTTGTCCGGGTTGACCGGGGCGGTACTGGCCGGCGCGCTGCGCTGGCGGTACTCGACCAGCCAGCGGCTGTAGTCGTCCAGGTCACCATCGAAGATGTCGACCTTGCCGTCAGCCACCAACAGGAAGTCGTCGGTAGTGCTCTTGAGCAGATGACGGTCGTGCGACACCACCACCACGGCACCGGCAAACTCCTGCAGGGCCATGGTCAGCGCCAGGCGCATTTCCAGGTCGAGGTGGTTGGTCGGTTCGTCGAGCAGCAGCAGGTTTGGTCGCTCCCAGGCGATCAGGGCCAGCGCCAGGCGGGCCTTCTCACCACCGGAGAAGTTCACCACCGGCTCGTCGACGCGATCGCCATGGAAGTCGAAGCCACCCAGGAAGTCGCGCAGGGTCTGCTCACGCTCGGCGGGGGCAATGCGCTGCAGGTGCAGCAGCGGGCTGGCCTTGTCGTCCAGCGAATCCAGCTGGTGCTGGGCGAAGTAGCCCACGGCCAGGTTCTCACCCCGCACCAGGCGGCCCGACAGTGGCTCGAGTTCGCCTGCGAGGTTCTTGATCAGGGTCGACTTGCCTGCGCCGTTGGGGCCGAGCAGGCCAATGCGCGCACCGGGGGTGAGCTGCAGCTTGACCTTGTCGAGGATCGCCTTGTCACCGTAGCCCAGGCGGCCTTCGGACAGGCTGAGCAGCGGGCTGGAGATTTTCTGCGACTCGCGGAAAACGAAGTCGAACGGCGAATCGACATGCGCCGCCGATAGCTCCTCCATGCGCTCCAGGGCCTTGATCCGGCTCTGTGCCTGGCGGGCCTTGGTGGCCTGGGCCTTGAAGCGGGCAATGTACTTTTCCATGTGCGCACGCTGGGCCTGCTGTTTCTCGTAGGCCTGCTGTTGTTGCGCCAGGCGCTCGGCCCGGGTGCGCTCGAAGGCGGTGTAGCCGCCTTTGTACAGGTTCAGCTTGCGCTGCTCGACGTGCAGCACATGGTCGACCACGGCATCGAGGAAGTCGCGGTCGTGGGAGATCAGCAACAACGTGCCGGGGTAGCCCTTGAGCCAGTCCTCCAGCCACAGGATAGCGTCCAGGTCCAGGTGGTTGGTGGGCTCGTCGAGCAGCAGCAGGTCGGACGGGCACATCAGGGCCTGGGCCAGGTTCAGGCGCATCCGCCAGCCACCGGAGAAGTCGCCGACGCGGCGGTCCATCTGTTCGTTGGTGAAACCAAGGCCGGCCAGCAACTTGCGTGCGCGGGCGTCGGCGGTATAGCCGTCGGCGCTATCCAGCTCAATGTGCAGGCGCGCCAGGGCGGTACCGTCGTGGGCCTGCTCGGCCGCGGCCAGTTCGGCCTGGACCTTGCGCAGGCGCACGTCGCCGTCGAGCACATAGTCCACGGCCAGGCGGTCGAGGGTATCGACTTCCTGGCGCATGTGGGCGATGCGCCAGTCACCGGGCAGCTGGCAATCGCCGGCATCGGGCGACAGCTCACCGCGCAGCAAGGCGAACAGGCTGGATTTTCCGGCGCCGTTGGCGCCGATCAGGCCGGCCTTGTGACCGGTGTGCAGGGTCATCTCGGCGCCTTCTAGCAAGCGCTGCGGACCACGCTGTAAAGTGAGGTTGGATAGTCTGATCATGATGGTCGCGGAGTCTACCAGCTTCCTCGGCCCATAGCGCGAGTGGAACCATGCACACCGACCTGTGGAATCACGCCCTGGCCCTGTACGCCAGGCCCGGCGTAGAAGCCGCCTGCCTCGCCCTGCAGGCGCAGGGTGGCGATGTCTGTCTGCTGCTGTGCGCAACCTGGCTGCAGGCGCGTGGCGTGGCCGTGCTGGACGAACGCGTGCAGGCATTGCGCGAGGTTACCGAGCCCTGGCAGCGCGAAGTGGTCAACCCGTTACGTAGCTTGCGCCAACAGTGGCGAGCAGCGGCGCAAAGTGATGCGCAGCTGGCGGCGTTGCGTGAGCAGGTGAAAGGGTTGGAGTTACAGGCCGAGAAAGCCTTGCTGGAACGCTTGCAGGAGCGTTCGCGACTGTGGCCGGTGGGCGCCCATGAGCCCATGGAAAACTGGCTGGACCGGCTGGCGCCGGCCCAGGCCCGCCACCACGACGCGCTGGTTCGGTTGCGCGTCGCGGCGGCAGCGCTTCAGGACGCCGAAGACGGTGCCTGAGCCGGGGTGCTGGCAGGTGCCGATGGCGCTACCGAAGTTGCCGGGGTGGCCGAGTTGGTCGCGACGGCCGGAGTGCTGGCGGCTGGCGTAGCCGGTTTGGCTTCGGCTGGCTTGCTGGCAACAGGCTTGGCAGCTGCTGGCTTGGCGGCGGGTTTGGCGGCCGTACGTGCTGGGGCCTTGGCGGCAGCTGGTTTCGTGGCCGGCTTGGCAGCAGCGGCTTTGGCTGGCGTTTTGGCTGCCGCTGGCTTGGCTGCAGGTTTAGCGGCTGCGGTGGCTTTGGCTGCTGGCTTGGCTGCCGGTTTGGCAGCAGCAGTGGCCTTGGCAGCCGGCTTGGCTGCAGGTTTGGCAGCAGCAGTGGCCTTGGCGGCTGGTTTAGCCGCAGGTTTGGCAGCAGCAGTGGCCTTGGCGGCTGGCTTTGCCGCAGGTTTGGCAGCAGCAGTGGCCTTGGCGGCTGGCTTGGCTGCAGGTTTGGCAGCAGCAGTGGCCTTGGCGGCTGGCTTGGCTGCAGGTTTGGCAGCAGCAGTGGCCTTGGCTGCCGGCTTGGCCGCAGGTTTGGCAGCAGCAGTGGCCTTGGCGGCTGGCTTGGCCGCAGGTTTGGCAGCAGTGGCCTTGGCGGCCGGCTTGGCTGCAGGTTTGGCCGTAGCAGCCTTGTTGACAGGTTTGGCGGCTGCTGGTTTGGAGGTCTTGGCAGCACGCTGGTCAAGCGCCTTGGCTGCAGCTTCGCGAACCTTGCCTACACCTTGGGCCAGCTTGAGGCTGTCCTGGGCATCGCGCTTGAGTTGCTGGATATAAGAACGGGTCTGGGTTTGACGTTCCTTGAGGGAGTCGAGCAGTTCTTCAAGTTCGCCAATGACTTTTTGCGCCTTGGTCTGCGCCTTGGCTTTACCTGCCTTGGCCGCGTCTTGCAGTTTCAGGCGACCGTTGTGCAGTTTTTCCTGGGCCTTGCCACGCTGCTTTTCCAACTTGGCCAGCAGTTTTTCCGCATCAGCCAGCGCTTGCGAGCAGGCATCTTCCAAGTGTTCGAGCAAGCTGCCCGAAAGTTGCTGGAGCAGGTGTAACGGCGTGCTTACTGGCTTCTTTTTAGCCGACATGGTTTACCTCCTGGCTGACGAGATTGCGGCTCATACTATGCTTCTGCTGCTACCGCCGCTAGGGCATGTTGACAGTATTATTTACGCCGCGTTGCATGCCTGGGCAAAGTTGTTATCTTGCAGCTCCGAGCAAGTGTAGTTGCTGAATAAATCATTGCTGATATTTGGCAATTATCTGTACTGCACAGCCCCCTGTAGGAGCGGCCTTGTGTCGCGATGGGCTGCGGAGCAGCCCCTGGATTCAGCACCACCGCAGATATTGCCGGGGCTGCTTTGCAGCCCTTTCGCGACACAAGGCCGCTCCTACAGCGGGCGTAAAAAGGCAAATACAAATAACGAACACTGGCATACTTCCCCGCTCATTGGCGCAGGAACTGACCATGCCTCGATATCTTGTTTTAGGTTTATGCCTGCTGGCACCCCTCGCCCTGGCTGACAGCGAAGAACATGACCTCGCCTACAGCATCGGCGCCAGCCTGGGTGAGCGGCTGCGCCAGGGTATGCCGGGCCTGCAACTGGATGCGCTGGTAGAAGGCCTGCGCCAGTCCTACCAGGGGCAACCGCTTAAACTCGACAACGCACGCATGCAGGCCTTGCTCCAGCAGCAGGAAGCGCAGGAAGGCGATGCCGCCATGCAGAAACTTCAAGCTGCCGAAACACGTTTCATGGCCAACGAGCGTGGTCGTTATGGCGTGCACGAACTACCGGAGGGCGTGCTCTACAGCGAACTGCAAGCAGGTACGGGCGCGCAGCCCAAAGCCGGTGGCAAGGTGCAGGTGCGTTACGTGGGCAGGCTGCCAGACGGCTCGGTGTTCGACCAGAACCAGACGCCCCAGTGGTTCAGCCTGGACTCGGTAATCGAAGGATGGCAGGTGGCCTTGCCAAAGATGCACACCGGCGCCAAATGGCGCCTGGTGATTCCCTCAGCGCAAGCTTATGGCGCCGAGGGCGCAGGCGACCTGATCGAACCCTACACACCCCTGGTGTTCGAGATCGAACTGCTGGCGGTTGGCGACTGACGCCAACCCTCAGGCCTGGACTGCGCCTTCTTCCTTGTGCGCGTTGTGCAACACTTCGATCAGGCAGTCTTCCAGTTCGAAGCGCTCGTGCAGCAGGCCACCCAGCTTGCCCAGCTTTTCGGCAAAGCGTTCGGTGTCCTTGCATTCACCCTTGGCGCAATGGTCATTGAAGGCCAGTGCGATCTGAGTACTGTCGTTGATCCGTGGGTTGATATCTTCGGCCAACTTCAGCGCCTTCTCGTCGCCGAAGGCCTTGGCCTCACTGACCAGCTGCTCGCAGACTTCGAAATGCCACGCCGAAACGTAGTCGACAAGGAGCGTGCAAAACTCCCCGTTCGTGTCCTTGTCGGCGAAGGCCGGCTTGGCATCGCGCAGCGCGCGGAAAGCCTGCACCAGTTCCTGGCGCTCCTCCAGCCAGCGGTCGATCAGTTTGTGAACCCCACCCCAGCGTTCCTGAGCGTTCTGACAACTATCGAGCATGGCGATCTCTTCCCTTCTGGGTAGATGCCGCTGCACCTCGCACCACGACCGTGCAGCACAAAGGTGACATCAGCAGGCGGCATCGAGCAGTTGTGTTTTCGGTATGCGTGCTGGGAGATTATTCCCGCGCGTGCTGCCCTTCAAGGTACGCAGCGGACAAAGTTCATACAAGTGTTTAATACCCTGTTACACGGCCATTGGTCGTGCCAATGGCGCAACCTTGCGCCAGGTCATGTTCTCGCCAGGGTGCGGAAACGATACGCCAGCAGGCAACTCAAGGGCAGCACCGCCAGCAGCAGGAAGGCCAGCAGGCTCCACTCGGGCAGGGTCAGGTCGAGAAAGCTCCAGGCCAGCGAGTTGCAATCCGGGCCGCCGAACAACAATTGCCGGGCCGCCTCGCCCCAGGATTGCTCGAACAGCCGCCCGAGCGGCACCGGGCAGACCGGGATGGCCCCGTCATCCCCTTGCAACCAGACATGTCGCGCTGCCAGCAACGCCCCGGCCAGCGAACAGCCCAGCGTCGCCCGCGCGTAGCAGCGAATGCCCGCCGTACCCGGTGCCTGCAGCACTGCCGCCAGGCACAGCAGCGCGTACAGGCCAAGCAGCAGCCGCTGGCTGAAACACAACGGGCAGGGCACCAGCCCGAGGACGCTTTCCAGGTGGAAGGACGCGGCCAGTACCGCCAATGCAGCAAGGCAGGCAGGTAGGAAAAAGGTGCGCAAACGGGCCGGCAACATGGGCGGTGAAGGTCCCGGAATAATGAAGTGGCCTGAAACGGTAGAGGAAAGACGCGCTTTGTTTCAAGGCGCGACAGCAACGACAAGTCGCTGAATCGCGAAGGAAATTTCCAACTATGCAGTAGGAAACGTCTGAAGAAATGGATTGCAGATCTAACTTACATCGAGAGAAAGGTTACCCGCCCCCAAGGCCCGCACCTTTGCGCGGGCCCTGGGGTAGGTCAGGCGCGTACGCCTTCGGGCAAAGGCAGGGCTAGCAGGCGCTCGTCCAGCAGGCCGAGGCCCTCCTGGAACAGCTGGTTGCTGCGCTCGGTCTCGCCAAGGCCGGCGAGCAGGCGCGCCAGCTCGGCACAGGCTTCGGGGTTGCGCTCCATGCGCAGGCTGCTTTCCAGGTAGTCGCGCGCCTTGCCCCACAGGCGGTTCTGCAGGCTCAGACGGCCCAGGGTAAGCAGCAGGCTGGCATCTTGCGGGTGGGCCTTGAGCCAACCTTCGGCTGTTTGCAGCTGGCGCGCCGGGTCATCGCCGCGCACCAGGCCGTACAGGCGGGCCAGGTGGCTTTCGTATTCACGCTTGAGGGCGGTGCGCAGCACTTGTTCGGCTTCGCTCTGGGCACCCACCTGGCGCAATTGCTCGGCATAGGCCAGCACCAGCTGTGGCTCCTGGCGCTGGGCTGCGGTCAGTTGCTGCCAGGCGCGCTCCAAGGCCTGACGGGCACTTTGCGCGTCCTCGCCACGGGTGGTGGCCAGGCTCAGGTTCTGGCCCCAGGCACGTTGTTCCAGGGCTGCCAGCTCGGCGGCCGGCAGCACCTTGCCCTTGCGCAGGTCGGGCAGCAGGCGGATCAGTGCCGACCAGTCGCCGCGCTCCAGGTGCAGGCGCTGCAGCAGGCGCAGCACCTGGCCGTTGTGCGGGTGGCGCTCCTGCATGGCCAGCAGGGTTTCCAGGGCGCCGTCGCTTTCGCCACGGTCCATCTGCAACTGTGCATGGGTCAGGGCGATAGCCAGTTCCGCTTGCGGCTGGCGCTCCAGGGCACGTTCCAGCAGGTTGTCGCTGTCTTCGGTTCGGCCTTGCTCGTTGGCGGCACGCGCGGCACCGAGGTAGTACAGCAACGGCTGGCGCTCGGCCTCGGCGGCACGGTGCAGATGGCGCTGGGCACTGGCCCAACGGCCCTCGGCGAGGTCCAGCTGGCCCTGCTCGATGGCCAGACGAACGCGCCGGCTGCGATTACGCCGCGACCACGGGTTGACCACGCCGCTGGAAGTCAGCACCAGGCCGACCAGGTAGCGCACCAGCCACAGCAGCAGCACCACAACCAGCAAGCCGGCCAGGGCCGCCCACAGCCCCGACTGGTAGCGGAAGCTGCCATAGGAGATCAGCACGTAGCCGCTGTGCTTGGCGACCGCAATACCCAGCGCCGCGGCGACCACGATCGCCAGCACGGCCAGCAGGTAGACACGCTTCATGGCTTGCCCCCTTCAGCCTCGGCCGGCAGGTGGCGGCGCTGTATATAGGCCTGCACTGCGGCCAGGCTTTCGCTGAGGTCGGGGGTAACCACCGACACCGGCTGTTCGGCAAGGGCGTTGAGGCTGTCAAGCATGGCCTTGCTTTGCGGGTTGTCGGCGTTGAAGTTGGCCAGCAGCACGCTGCGGGCGTCGTCCAGCGCCTGGGTGTACACCTTGCTATCGCCATTGAGCGCTGCCCACTGGGCCTGCTCGATGGTCAGGCTCAGGGCCAGGCGCAGCTGGTTCAGTTGCTGCCCGGCCAGCAGCGGACGCACATTGTCATCGGCGTTGAAGTCGATCTGGAAGTACTTGGAGATCTCGGCCCACCACTGGGACAGGCGACTGGCGCCGTCACCATCGGCGGTGAGCGCGCCCAAGGCATCGGCATTGGTGTCGAACTCCGGCGACTGGGCGCTGAGTTGCTGCACCAGCTCACGCTGAGCGGCCAGTTTCAGGAACAGGCCGGTACGGTCCGGTTGCTGGGTGCTGTTGAGCGTGGCCAGGCTACGCGCCAGTTGCTCACGGGCGGCGAATGCACCCGGATCGCTCTGCTCGCGCAGGATCTCGTCCGCCCCCTCGACCAAAGCCTTGGCACTGGTGATGTCCTGCAGCGCCGACAGGCGCAGGGTGGCCAGGCGCAGCAGGTGCTCGGCCTCGGCCAGGCGCCATTCCTTGCGGCTTTCGCCCAGTACGGTTTCCAGGCGCTGGCTGAGGCGTTGCTGGTCGCCTTGCAACTGTGCGACCAGGCGGCGGCGGTCTTCCAGCTCGCTGGCCGCTGGCAGGCTGGCCAGTTGCGCGCTGATCTGCTGCTCACGCTGCTGCAGGGCCTCGGCGCGCTGGTTCAGCGCCTCGATGTGCTGGCCCTGGTTGAATTCGCTGCCTTGCAGTTGACGCACCTGCCAGACACCCCAGCCACCTACCGCCACCCCGGCCGCGCCCAACAGCAGGGCCAGCGTTGCCAGGCCACTGCCGGAGCGCTTGGCAGGTGGGGTGGTGACGGGTTCCGCCGGCGCTTGTGCCGACGGCTGATCGTTATTGGACAAGACAGTCTCGCTCACGTATCCATCCTTTGCATGGGGGCGCATCGCGTTCAGCTTAGCGCCTTAAGAGGCAGGTGCAGCGCTGCGCTGCACGGCTGCCAGCAAGGCCGTGGCACTGGCGCCACGGCAATCCACAACCTGTTGGGCCCCGGCGGCCCTGGCCTGATCGGCAACCCGAGGGCTGGGCACGAACAGCGGCAGACGCGCCAGCTGCGGCCAATCGGCGCCGGCCATCTGCTGCAAGTGTTCAAAACCCTGCCCACTGCTGACCACCAGGCCATTGAGGCGTTCCGCTTCGATGCGGCGCATCAGGGTGCCTGCCGGGTAAGCCGGCAGGCAGCGACGATACAGTTCCAGATAATCGACACTAGCACCTTGCTCTGCAAGACGCTCTGCCAGCAGTTCGCGACCTCCGACGCCACGAACGATCAAGATCCGCGGTGCCGGCACGGCAACTGCCTGGCGCAGGGCCGGCAGCGCCAGCAACGCTTCGCTGTCATCGCCACGTGGGGGGAAGCTCACCGCCAGGCCCGCACCCTGCAGCACGGCGGCGGTTGCCTCGCCCACAGTGAACCAGCCTTGCACGGGTGGCTGCAGGCCGGCATCGGCCAGTTGCTCAAGCAACAAGCGGGCTGCCGGCTTGCTGACCACGATGATCGCCTGGAAGCCCTGCAGGCCTTCCAGCAACAGGCGTTGCTGGTTATCCACAGCGACGGGCTCGATTGCCAGCAGCGGCAGGCAGCTGCTGGCTATCCCCGCCGCTGCCAGGCTTTGCGCCAGTGCCGCACAGTCCTCGGCAGGCCGGGTCAGCAACAGGCGCCACGAACTCACGGGTGGCCGGCCTCGCCGTAGACTTCCTTGAGGATGGCCTCGGCGCCCTGCCCCAGCAGGTCCTCGGCCACCTGCACGCCCAGGGTTTCGGCGGCAGTACGTGGGGCGCGGGCATCGGCCACCAGCAGGGTACCGCCGCTGGGCTGGCCGACCAGGCCACGCAGCCACAGCTGGTCACCTTCCAGCACCGCATAGCAGGCAATCGGTACCTGGCAGCCACCATTCAGGCGTTTGTTCAGGGCGCGTTCGGCCACAACCCGGTCGGCGGTATCGGCATGGTGCAGCGGCGCCAGCAGCGCGTGGATTTGCTGGTCGGCGCTGCGGCATTCGATGCCCACCGCGCCCTGGCCGCCAGCCGGCAGGCTGTCATCGACGCTGATGGTGGAGGTGATGCGGTCTTCGAAGCCCAGGCGGATCAAGCCGGCGGCGGCGAGGATGATGGCGTCGTACTCACCGGCATCCAGCTTGGCCAGGCGGGTGTTGACGTTGCCGCGCAGGAAGCGGATTTGCAGGTCCGGGCGACGCGCCAGCAACTGGGCCTGGCGACGCAGGCTGGAGGTACCGACGATGCTGCCGGCAGGCAGCGCATCAAGGCTGTCAAACGTATTGGAAACAAAGGCATCACGCGGGTCTTCGCGCTCGCAGATGCAATACAGGCCCAGGCCTTCGGGGAAGTCCATGGGCACGTCCTTCATCGAATGCACGGCGATGTCGGCTTCGTTGTCCAGCAGGGCGGTTTCCAGTTCCTTGACGAACAGGCCCTTGCCACCAATCTTTGCCAGCGGCGCGTCGAGCAGCTTGTCGCCACGGCTGACCATGGGCACCAAGGTCACCAGCAGACCGGGGTGGGCCTGCTCGAGGCGGGCTTTGACGTATTCGGCCTGCCACAGGGCCAAGGCACTTTTACGAGTGGCAATGCGGATTTCGCGAGTGGACATGGAACGCCCCGATCCAGAGAAATGCTGTCGATGATAACAGCATCGCCGGTATCGCTAGCAGATGTGGATCAGGATCCTGTGCTTACCTGTACCGCCCAATCGCCGGCAAGCCAGCTCCCACAGAAGCCCTGCAAGGCTCAAGGCTGACGCTATACCTGTGGGAGCTGGCTTGCCGGCGATTGGGCCGGTACAGGCTCAGAGGGTTTGCATCATCTTGCGCACACCGGCCACATGGCGCCGGCTGACGGTCAGGGCGTCACCGTCCAGGCCTTTCAGGTATAGCTGGAAATGCCCCAGCGGCGTGCGCTGCAGGCGTTCGATCCGCTCACGGGCGACCAGCGCATTGCGGTGGATACGCACGAAACGTTCGCCAAACTCGTCTTCCAGGGCCTTGAGGGGCTCGTCGAGCAGTACTTCCCCGGCCTCGTGGCGCAAGGTCACGTACTTGTGATCGGCAATGAAATAGATCACCTGGGGCAAAGGGATCAGTTCGATGCCTTTGCGCGTGCGGGCACTGATGTGGCTACGCGGGCCTCCGCCTTCATTGGCCGGCCTGGTGAGCGCCGCCAATTGGGCGCGGTTGGGCTTTTCAGCCTTGCGCAAGGCATCGCGCAAGGCCTGGGCCTGGAAAGGTTTGGTCACATGGCTGAGGGTACTGTCCTTGAAAGCCTCGGCACCGTATTCATCGTCCCCGGTGCAAAACACCACCGCCGGCGGCGCCTCGCGCTCGCACAGGCGAGCAGCAACCTGCAGGCCGTCCAGGCCTGGCATGCCGATGTCCAGCAGGACCACATCGGGCTTGAGGCTTTCGATCAGCGCCAAGGCCTCCTCGCCGTTGGTGGCGCTAGGCTCCAGCACGGTGTAACCCTCCAGTTCGCCGAGCAGCCGGCTAAGGCGCTCACGGCCTTGGGGTTCGTCATCAACGATCAGGACATTCATAATTGCGCTGGATTCCTGAATGAGTCTCGCACAGGTATAGCGTAGACAGGTATGGTTCGAGCGACACTAAGGTCACGCTCTAGACCGGTGCGATGGCCAAAGATTCACTCGGCCGGCAGATTCACTGCCAGTCCTCTGTCCAACTGTAGACGGTCCGTGGAACACTGCCGTTCATTCCTGCAAATCCTTCTCTATCGTTTTCCGCGCATTTCTCTCGACCAGCGCCCTGCGGCGGCCAGCCTAAACCCTGCTATCATCGGCGCCACTTTTTCGTTCACGCCTGCAATGAGTGAATCCATGAGCACCGACAAGACCAATCAGTCCTGGGGCGGCCGCTTCAGTGAGCCCGTCGACGCCTTCGTCGCCCGTTTCACCGCCTCGGTCGATTTCGACAAGCGCCTGTACCGCCACGACATCATGGGTTCGATCGCCCATGCCACCATGCTGGCGCAGGTCGGCGTGCTCAGCGATGCCGAGCGCGACACCATCATCGATGGCCTGAAGACCATCCAGGGCGAGATCGAGGCTGGCACCTTCGACTGGCGTGTCGACCTCGAAGACGTGCACATGAACATCGAGGCACGCCTGACCGACCGTATCGGCATCACCGGCAAGAAGCTGCACACCGGCCGTAGCCGCAACGACCAGGTGGCCACCGACATTCGCCTATGGCTGCGCGACGAAATCGACCTGATCCTGGCCGAAATCACCCGCCTGCAGCAGGGCCTGCTGGAGCAGGCCGAGCGTGAAGCCGAGACCATCATGCCCGGCTTCACCCACCTGCAGACGGCCCAGCCGGTCACCTTCGGCCACCACCTGCTGGCCTGGTTCGAAATGCTCAGCCGCGACTACGAGCGCCTGGTCGACTGCCGCAAGCGTGCCAACCGCATGCCCCTGGGCAGCGCCGCGCTGGCAGGCACCACCTACCCGATCGACCGTGAACTCACCTGCAAGCTGCTGGGCTTCGAAGCCGTGGCCGGCAACTCGCTGGACTGCGTGTCGGACCGCGACTTCGCCATCGAATTCTGCGCCGCCGCCAGCGTGGCGATGATGCACCTGTCGCGCTTCTCCGAAGAGCTGGTGCTGTGGACCAGCGCGCAGTTCCAGTTCATCGACCTGCCAGACCGCTTCTGCACCGGCAGCTCCATCATGCCGCAGAAAAAGAACCCGGACGTGCCGGAACTGGTACGTGGCAAGAGCGGCCGTGTGTTCGGCGCCCTGACCGGCCTGCTGACCCTGATGAAAGGCCAGCCGCTGGCCTACAACAAGGACAACCAGGAAGACAAGGAGCCGCTGTTCGACGCCGCCGACACCCTGCGCGACTCGCTGCGTGCCTTTGCCGACATGATCCCGGCAATCAAGCCCAAGCACGCCATCATGCGTGAAGCGGCCCTGCGCGGTTTCTCCACCGCCACCGACCTGGCCGACTACCTGGTACGCCGTGGCCTGCCGTTCCGTGACTGCCACGAGATCGTGGGTCACGCGGTGAAGTATGGCGTGGACACCGGCAAGGACCTGGCCGAAATGAGCCTGGACGAACTGCGCCAGTTCAGCGACCAGATCGAGCAGGACGTGTTTGCCGTGCTGACCCTGGAAGGCTCGGTGAATGCCCGTAACCACATTGGCGGTACCGCACCGGCGCAGGTGCGTGCGGCCGTCGCCCGCGGCAAGGCGCTGCTGGCTTCGCGTTAAGGCCCATTGCGAGGGCTTCGCCCTCGTTCGCGGGCACGCCCGCTCCCACAGGTATAGCGTGGCTGTAACTGTGGGAGCTGGCTTGCCGGCGATGGGCTGCGAAGCAGCCCCAGCTTTTAGCGCTTGCCGCTGCGAATCATCTCCATGAAGGCCGGCATCGCCGCCTCCTTGTCCGCCACGATCCGCGCCATGTGCGGGTTGTCGCCCATCAGCTGCAGCAACGCCTTGGCCTGCGGGAAGTCCGCCAGGAAGTCGATGTTCAGCACCTTCTTGCCCACCGCGCAGGCCAGGTCGACCGAGAAGCAGAACATCAGGTCTGCCAGGGTCAGTTGCTCACCCGCCACATAGGGTGCGAAGCGGCCGTTGCGCTTGAGCGTAGCAAAACCGGCCAGCAGGTCGGCACGGGCTTTTTCCTTTATCAGCGGCTCGACCTGCATACCAAAGAAAGATTCGGCATAGCAGGTACGCGCCGGCAGTTCGATGTACAGCTCGATTTCCTTGAGCAGCTCACGCACCTTGGCTTGCCCGAACGGGTCAGCCGGCAGCAGCGCCTTGCCGCCCTGGGTCTGCTCGATATAGTCGAGGATCACACTGGTTTCGCTGAGGAAGCCGTGTTCGGTCTGCAGCACCGGCACCTTGCCTCGCGGGCTCACTTCCAGCGCCTGTGGCGCCTGGCCGCCATAGAAGGTGACTTCCTCGAAGGGCAGGCCTTTTTCCAGCAGGGCCAGCTTGACCATGTTGTAGTAGTTGCTGACCGAGAATCCATGAAGCTTGAGCATGAGGTAACAGCCTCCAGGCCGTAAGGGGTTGGCCCGGCTTTTATAGACCGTACGCCCGCTCCTGACCAGCGTCATGCGCCCCGTCAATGCCCGGGCATTGCCGCCACAGGCGTGGCACACTGTGCATCCCATCACAGGAGTACCGCCATGAGCGAGCCCACCGACATCGACAATGACGACGACGAAGCCTTCGCCGAGGCAACGCTGACCCAGGCCATCGAGAACCAGATCGAAAGCGGCGACCCGGCGGCGGCGAAAGCCACGTTCAACAAACTGACCCTGGTCGGTTACGAGCGCGAAGACATTCTCAACCTGATGGCCCATGTACTGGCCTTCGAAATTGACAACATGCTGGTGGAAGACCGCGAGTTCGACCGCGAGTGGTACGAGAATGCCCTGCGCGCGCTGCCGGAACTGCCGCCTGAGATGGATCAAGGCGAGGACGAATAACCCGGCTACACTCGAAGATCAGGCACCGTAGAACGGTGCCGTCATCCTTGTCTGGAAGTCAGGAGTCGCCATGCCTTTTACCCCCGATCTGATCGCTGAACTGGAAGTCCTTTCGCTGTTCAAGCACGACAGCAGCCAGGAAGGCATCAAGATTCACAAGAACGCTTCCCCCGCCCTGGTAGCCGCCGCGCAACGCCTGCATGAAAAGGGGCTGACCGATCAACCTGATGGCGGCTACCTGACCAGCCTGGGTCATGACGCTGTCGAAAGTGTCCAGTTGCTGCAGAACATTCTCAAGGCGCCACAGCCGGCCTGAACTGATAATGCCAGGGGCTGCCTTGCAGCCCATCGCCGGCAAGCCGGCTCCCACAGGTACTGCAAATGGCTTGAAGCCGATGCGGTCGGGGTGGGAGCTGGCTTGCCGGCGATGGGTCGCAGCGCGGCCCCAATCAGTTGGCCGCTGCCCTGCGCCTTTCCGCCAGGCGCGAGCGCCCGTACAGGAACACGATCGCCAGCAAGGCCAGCGCCTGCGCCGAAAGCGAGTAGGCGTCAGCGTGAATCCCCAGCCAGTCGAACTCGAAGAACGCCACCGGCCGTGTTCCAAGTACCCCGGCCTCTTGCAACGCCTTCACGCCATGCCCCGCGAACACCACCGACAAGGCACATAGCAGCGCGGCGTTGATGCTGAAGAACAGCGACAGCGGCAGCTTGGCCGAGCCACGCAGGATCACCCAGGCCAACCCCACCAGCAGCACCAGCGCCGTGGCACCACCCGCCAGCACCGCCTGGTGCCCGGCTGGGCCGGCCTGCAGCCACAGGGTTTCGTAGAACAGGATCACTTCGAACAGTTCGCGGTAAACCGAGAAGAACGCCAGCACGGCAAAACCGAAACGTCCACCACCACTGACCAGGCTGCTCTTGATGTAGTCCTGCCAGGCGGCGGCATGGCGGCGGTCGTGCATCCACACGCCAAGCCACAGCACCATCACCGCGGCGAAAAGCGCCGTGCAGCCTTCCAGCAGTTCGCGCTGGGCGCCACCGACGTCGATCACGTAGGCTGCCAGCGCCCAGGTTGCGAAACCAGCCACCAACGCCAGGCCCCAGCCGATGTTGACGCTGCGCACCGCCGACTGCTGGCCGGTATTGCGCAGGAAGGCCAGGATCGCCGCCAGCACCAGAATCGCCTCCAGGCCTTCGCGCAGCAGGATCAGCAAGCCGGATACAAAGCTCAGCGACCAGCTCAGGCCATCGCTGCCCAGCAGCTTGGAAGCCTGCTCCAGCTTGGCCTTGGCTTCGCTCAGGCGTTGCTCGGCCTGGGCCACGGGCAAGCCGTCCTGCAGCGACTGACGGTAGGCCATCAGCGATTTTTCGGTGTCCTTGCGCGCCTGGGTGTCGATGTTGTCCAGCGAGCTTTCCACCAGCTCGAAGCCTTCCAGGTAGGCCGCCACTGACAGGTCATAGGCCTGGTCGTGATCACCTGCGCGGTAGGCCGCCAGGCTCTTGTCCAAGGTGCTCGCGGTGTATTCGAGCAATTGCGCAGGGCCACGCTTGACCTGCGGCGGCTGGGCGCGCTGGGCGCGGAACGCCTCCACGGCCGTGGCACCTTCGCTGGCGGCGACTTCGGCCGGGGTCTGGCGGGCCAGGTCGGCGATGTTCCAAGTCTTGTCGCCTTTTCCGGCTTCTGGCTTGGCGGTGAAGCTGGCGATGTAGGCAGCCACATCCCAACGCTGGCGGTCGTCCAGCTGGTCGGCAAACGAAGGCATCTCGGTGCCATCGATGCCCAGGGCCAGGGTGTTGTAGAGGTCGAACAGGCTCAACTGGTCGAGGCGCGAAACATCGCGCAGGTTGGCGGGTGCAGGCTCCAGGCCCACGCCGGCCGGGCCGTCGCCAGCGCCAGTGTCGCCGTGGCAGATCGAGCAGTTTTGCGCATACAGCGAAGCGCCGCGGGCTGGGTCCGGGGTAATCACTGGAGCCTGGCTGACCTCGTAGGCCACCGCCAGGCGTGCGCCCAGCTGGCGGGCCTGCCTGGCAACAGCCGGGCCGTCCTGGCGCTGGTCGATGGCCTGGCGCAGCGCCTGGACGCCCTGCTCCAGGGCTGCTTGTTCAGCATGCGCAGGCAGGCCTTTGACCAGGTCGGCCAATACCGCGCTGAACTCCTGCTGCTCGCGGTATTCACCATCGTCGATCACCTTGCCGCCTTGCACGGTGGGCGGGTAGTCGGCGCCAATATAGTCCAGCAGGTGCAGGGCCTTGGTGGCCTCGGCGGGGGCTTCGGCCAACGCCAAGGTGCTGCACAGCGCCAGCACCGGGCCGAGCAATATAACCGGCAGCCAGGCAAGTAGACGGGAACGGGTTTTCATGGCCAGTCTCGAAGGGAATGCGAAAGAGAACATTGTTCACTCCCACTTTGCTTCACTCAAGGGTGCCGGGCGGATTTCATGAAAAATCTTGCTACAAATCAGATGAAGAGTGGGATGCGCTGAACCTGTGGGAGATTCTGTCTTGTGTTGCTTGCCCACAGGTATTGCACATGGCTTGAGGGAGATGCGGTCGAGGTGGGAGCTGGCTTGCCGGCGATAAAGGTTGCGCCGATGTCACTGGAAACACCGGGTACCAATTGATTGGTTATTCGCAGATCCATAGCCACTAGCCTGAGGAGCAAACCATCAGGAGACAGGGAACATGGATCGCCCCCACTCAGACCAGTTACGGCTTGGCCGTTTTTCGGAAACCAGTCGATTGTATCTGCTTACCAGCACAACCCTCGACCGGGCCCCAATATTCACTGACTTTCACTCGGCCCGCTTGCTGGTTGCCGAGTTGCGCCAGGCTGAAGAGGAAGGTGCCGTCAGATCGCTGGCCTGGGTGGTGATGCCAGATCATTTTCATTGGCTGGTCGAGCTTGGACCGGGCAGCCTGAAGCGCTTGATGCGCAGGGTGAAATCTCGCAGCACCATGATGATCAACAGGTATCAAGGGCGAAGCGGCCAGCTCTGGCAGAAGGGATTTCATGACCGGGCATTGCGCCGGGAGGAGGATGTGCAGGCAATGGCGCGGTACATCGTCATGAATCCGAAGCGGGCAGGATTGGTCGCGAGGGTGAGGGATTATCCGCACTGGGATGCAATTTGGCTTTGATGGGGCTTTGCCTGTCAGGGCCCTATCGCCGGCAAGCCAGCTCCCACAGGGTACTCATCAGGCCTGTGGCAGGCGCTGACCTGCCTGGGCCTCATCGCCGGCAAGCCAGCTCCCACATGGTCCGCACCAACTTCGAGGCATGCACAAGCCAGCTTCCACATGGTCCGTACCAATTTCAAGGCATGCACAAGCCAGCTCCCACATGGTCCGGACCAACTTCAAGGCATGCACAAGCCGGCTATCACAGGTGAACCACAGGTCTCAAAGGCGGTGGAGTACCTGTGGGAGCTGGCTTGCCGGCGATTGGGCCTCAAGGCTTGGCGGTGTCCTTCCACCCCCCACCCAACGCCAGGAACACTCCAATCTGCCCCTGAGCCACTTGGCTATTGGCCGCTGCCAGCTGCGCGCGCATGTCGGTATAGGTACGCGTCGCCTGCAGGTCGGCCAGGAACGATTCACGCCCCGCCTGGTAATACCGGTGCGTCTGGTCCGCCGCTTCCTTGGCCGACTTCTCCGCCTCGGCCAGCGCGTCACGCCGGTCCAGCAGGGCGCTGTACTGCGCCAGGCGGGTCTGGGTCTCGCGAATGGCGTTCAGCACTACCCCATCAAAATTCGCCAGGGCTGCCTGGGTCGAGGCTTCGGCCATGCGAATGCGGGCGCGGGTGCCATTGGTGGGGATGGTCCAGCTGATCTGCGGGCCGAAGCCCCAGCGGTTGGTCGCCGGCTCGCCAAGGTTCTCGAGGATACCGATGGTGCCAACCTGGGCGCCGATGCTGATGTCGGGGTACAGGGCGCCGGTGGCCACGCCGATGTAGGCAGTGGCAGCGGCCAGCTGCCGTTCGGCCTGGCGCACGTCTGGACGGCGCTTGAGCAACGCCGCGCCATCGCCCACCGGGACCAGCTGGTTAAGGTGCGGCAGCTCGGCACAATCGGCAGTGCCGGCAGGCAGCTGGTCGACCGGTTTTGCCAACAAGGCAGCCAGGGTATAGATGCCCGTCTCGCGCTCCGCCTTGAAGCGTGGCAGTTCGGCGCGCAAGGATTTGAACTGGGTCTGCGAGCGGGTGACCTGGGTTTCGTCGCCACGCCCGGCATCACGCAGGCGCTGGTTGAGCTTCACGCTCTGCTCCTGCAGATCGAGCGACTCGCGGGCAATGTGGTATTCCTCGTTGGCCGAGCACACTTGGGTGTAGGCCTTGACCACATCCGCCACCAAGGTGATGCGGGCGGTATCGGCGGCGGCCTGCACTGCGTCGGCATTGGCCTTGGCCGCCTCGGTGCCACGCTTGAAAGTACCCCACAGGTCGAACTGGTACGAAGCACTGATGATGGCTTCGCCGATGTTGGCCACCGGCACTTTCTCTGGCAGCAGGAAGGCCTCGCCCGATTCCTGCAGGCGCTGGGCGCCAAGTTTGACGCCGCCGTTGAAGCCACCTTGCGACTCAGCCACTTCGACCTGGGCGCGCGCCTTGGCAATGTTGGCGGCAGCCACGCGCAGGTCGGTGTTGGCACTCAGGGCCTGGCGCACCAGCTCGTTCAGCCGTTGATCCTGATACAGCTGCCACCAGTCCTCAGGCACCGGTGCCGATACCACGCTGTCGGCATCCTGGCGCAGCGGGCCGTTGAGGTCGCTGCGTTGCACCGCCGCGTCCTTCGGCACCTCATAGTCGGGGCCGACCATCATGCAGGCCCCCAACGACAGGCACAGCCCCGCCAGGATCAGCTGTTTCATGGGCGCTGGCCCTCGATGATCGACACCGTGGCGGTTCGCCCGGCAATCATGCGGAAGTCTTGCGGCACTTCATCAAAGGCGATGCGCACCGGAATACGCTGGGCCAGGCGCACCCAGCTGAATGCGGGGTTGACGTTGGGCAACAGGTTGGCGCCACTGCTGCGGTCACGGTCTTCGATGCCGGCGGCGAAGCTTTGCACATGGCCACGCAGGCGGGTGTTGTCGCCCATGACGCGAATGTCCACGGCATCGCCGATGTGGATACCGCCAAGCTTGGTTTCCTCGAAGTAGCCATCGACGTGGTACGAGGCGCTGTCGACCACCGACAGCACCGGGCGGCCGGCGGTGACGAATTCGTGATTACGCGGTGCTCGGTCGTTCAGGTAACCGTCCACCGGGCTGCGCACCACCGAGCGGTCGAGGTTGAGCTGGGCGGTATCGACGGCCACCTGCGCTTCGCTGACGGCGGAACGGGCACGGGCCTCGCGGGACTGGCTTTCTTCCAGCTGTTCGGCGGCCACCAGGTTGCCCAGCTTGCGGTTGCGCTGCGCTTCGCGGGAGGCCTGGGCCAGGGTTTCCTGGCGCTCACCCAAGGTCGCCTTGGCCTGGCGCAGGGCCAGGGTGAAGCGGTCCTGGTCGATGGTAAACAGCACATCGCCGCGCTTGACGGTCTGGTTGTCACGCACCTCGACCTTCTGGATCAACCCGGACACGTCCGGGGCAATCTGGATCACGTCGGCGCGGATGTGGCCGTCGCGGGTCCAGGGGGCGAACATGTAGTACACCACCATCTGCCACACGAGCACGGCGGCGAAGGTCACTACCAGCAAGGTCAGGACCACACGGCCCAGGGTCAGCAAAGGTTTTTTCATGGCAGCATCAGGTTTCGGCAAAAGTGGTCCACCGCACCAAGCAGCACGGCATACAGAGCAACGTTGAACAACGCCCGGTGCCAGACCAGGCGGTAGAAATGCAGGCGCACCAGCACCGCGTGCACCCCGAGGAACAGCAGGTAGGTGCCAAACATCATCACCAGCAGCGTGGGCAGGAATACCCCGCTGATATCCAGTTCACCAATCACAGGGGCGCTCCGTCGAGGCCGGGGGGCAGTTGCGGTTGTTCGGCTGGCTCGAGCATCACCTCCACGCCCGGCAGCAGCGCCAGGCGCAGGCCGCTCAGCGCGTGCAGCAGGTGGGTACGGGCATCGCCGCGCTCGTACAGTTCATCCAGGTTCAGCGCCAGGCGCGCGCGCTCCATGTTGCGCAGCAGCGCGGCCGGGGCGTGCAGGCGCTCGCCGGCGCGCAGGCAGGCGGCGTAGTGCGCGCCGACTTCCTCGACTACCGTGTTCAGGCGCTCGCGAGCCTGCTGCCCGGCACGCGGCATATAGGCCAGCAGGTCGAGCAGGTTCAACCCCACGCGCAGGTCGCGCAGTGCCACGCCGCTGTCCTGCCCGGTTTGCGACAAGCGCGGCAGGTGCTGCATCAGGCGGTCGAGCATCTGCACACCGACCTGGCGGTGCTCGGCCAGGGTGGCCGGCTCGGTCATTTCGACGATGTCGCGCCAGGCGAAGCGGGTCATGCGCTTGGCTGCCAGCTCCACGCCGAACGGGCGCATCACCAGGGTCCAGATGAAGGCGAACAGCAGCCCCACGGGGCCGGCCAGGTTGGAATTGAGGAAGGTGAAGAAGTCAGCGTCGTAGGCACCCTGGATGCTGATGAAGGTCGAGGTGTTGACGATGGTCAGCAAGGTACCCAGGTAGAAGCGCGGCTGCACGGTCAGGGTGCCAACGCAGATGAATGGCACGGCGAAGGCCAGCACCAGCATCGGGAAGTCGTGCAGGTTGGGCAGCACCAGGAACAGGTACAGGCTGGAGAAGATGACCGACATCAGCGTCCAGAAGAAGAACCTGTAGATCTGCGGCGCCGGGTCGTCCATGGCGGCGAAGAAGCTGCACGACACGGCGGCGAGGATCACTGCGCTGGCGCCGTCGTTCCAGCCCAGGCCAATCCACAGGCCGCAGGCGACAACGATCGCCAGCACGGTTGAGGCCACCGAATACAGCATCAGGCCACGGTCGAAGAACGCCGTCAGGCGGCCCAGCCGCCAGTGGCGGTACACCGCGCGCCAGGGTTTGGAATCGTCGCTGCGCAGGGCATGTTGCAGGCTGCAGCAGTCCTGCCACAGGTCGGCCCATTCGGTCAGGCGATACAGGGCGTTGGACAGTAGCAGTTCGGCGCGCTGGTCGAGGGCCGCGGCGCCGGGCTGCAGGCGTTCGATCTGTTCGTGCAGGGTGGTCCAGCGGGCGACGGAGGCGCTGTCGACGGTGCCCTTGAGCCATTCGCGGGCGGCATCGAGCAACGGTTGCAACTGGGCGAACTGTGCCGGGGCGCGGCCTTCGAGGGCGACCAGGGCGTCGTCGAGGGCATCGATCACGGGCAGCAGGTGGATCATGCGCCCGCGCAACTCGCGGGCATTCTTCAGGGTGTGCGGACCAGCGCCTTCATGGCCGAGCTGGCCGATCATCAGCTCCAGCGAGTTGAAGGTGGCGACCATCGCCCCGCGCATGCCGCCAACCTGGTCTGCGCTGGCCTGGCGGGCCAGGTAGGTGTCGCTGTAGCGGATCGCTTCGGCGAACCAGCTACCAGTGGCACCGACTACAACCGGCGCCAGCCGGCGTGGCCAGAAGATCGCCCCGACCACCGCCGCGCAGACGATCCCCAGGCAGATTTCCTGGGCGCGGGAAGACGCCACGTCGAACACAGCAAGCGGGTTGTCGACCACCGCCAGGGCAATCATCGGCAAGGTGTAGCCGGCCAGCATCAGCACGTAGTTGTTGGCGGTGCGCAGGTTCAGCGAAAGGAACAGCAAGGTGCCGGTCCACAGGGCGATGGCGATGCTCAGCAGCAACGGCGACTGCACCAGCGGTGGTACCAGGAAAATCGCCCCGCCGGCACCGAGCAGCGTGCCCACGGCACGGTACAGGGCCTTGGAGCTGGTGGGGCCAAGGAACGGGCTGGAGACGATGTACACCGTGGCCATGGCCCAATAGGGGCGCGGCAACTGCATGAGCAGGGCGATGTACAGGGCGATCATGGAGGCGGCAAAGGTACGCACGCCATAGAACCAGTCGCGGGCCGGGGGCACCGAGCTGAAGAAACCGTTCATGCTGCCCCGCCTGTGTTGCCCAGGCCGGCGGCTTCGAAGGCACGCAGCACGCGCAAGGCGGCTTCCAGGTCGGCCTGGTCGATGCCATGCAGCACCTCGCGGCGCAGGCGCACCAGTTCGGCTTCGATGGACTCGGCCAGGGTGCGGCCTTCGGCGGTCAGGCTCAGGGCCTTGGCGCGGCGGTCCAGTGGGTCTTCGCTGCGGCATACCAAGCCAGCCTTGCACAGCTGGTCGAGCAGGCGCACCAGCGACGGGCTTTCCAGGCCGGCGGCCTGGGCCACGGCCACCTGATGCACGCCGTCACCCAGGCGCACGATCATCAGCAACGGCGCGGCGCAGGCCTCGGAAATGCCGTAACCGGTCAGGGCGGTATGGCAGATGCGCCGCCAATGGCGGGCGGCAACCACCATGCCACTGCTGACTTGCAGGCGCAGGAGATCAAGGGACATGACAGGAACCAAGGATATTCATAGTTTGCTAACTATCAATATACGCCTGTGCCTCCCCCTGTCGTCAACCGGGGGTGACGGATAGCCCGGGTGAAATGTTGTTCATGCTTTTGTCTTACTGGCCCTTTCGCGGGCTTGCCCGCTCCCACAGGGACCTCACAGGACCTGAAATTTGTGCAATTCCTGTGGGAGCGGGCGAGCCCGCGAAAGGGCCCGGACAAGCAGCAGCAAATTCAGGGCTGAATCTGGTCTTCCAGCTTCATGGTCAAGGCCAATGTACTGCCCATCTGCACCGCCCGGTCACGCCACTCCTGGTAGCGGCCCTCGTCACGGCTGCTGAAGTGCACCGCCAGCTCTTCGGCCGCCTGTACCACCCCCGCAGCAGCTGCCAGCTCCAGCCAGTACAGCGCGGCCTTGAGATCAGCCTCCACGTACAGCCCATGCATCAGCCGGTAGCCCACCTCGAAACGGCAGCGTGCCTCGCCCTGCTCGGCCCCGCGCAGGAACCACTGGTAGGCCTGTATCAGGTCGACCTGCCACTGCAGGCCGCCATCACACACCTCTTCCTCGTACAGGTCACCCAGCGCGGCAGCGGCATGCAGCATGCCCCGCTCGAAAGCCTGCCGGTAGCACTCCGCCGCCTGCATGTAAGAGGGCTCGATGCCTTTGCCAAAGTAATGTTGCTGCCCAAGGTTGAACCATGCCGCGGCATTGCCTTGCAGGGCCGCCATGCGCAACAGGTGGCCGGCCAACACGGTGTCAGCACGCCAGTATTTGCCGTTGAGCCAGATCCAGCCAAGGTCGTTGAGCGCCGCCACGCTGCCTTGCAAGGCCTGGCGGCGCAGGTCGACGTACACCGCCTGCAAGTCGCTGGCTTCGTCCAGGCGGCTGACCAGCAGCGAGCGCTGGCTGGGCAACCCTATCCCGGCAAACAGTCGCTGTCGCCTCCCGACAGCGGCCGGTGGGGCAATGACCCGCTCGGGCAAAAGGCGGGCAAGCAGCGAATGGATATTGCTGGCAGCAGACATGTTCATCCTCATTGAACGACACACAACCCCAACCTTCGGCTGTGATGAGGCGTGATTCTGCGTGACGTAACGTCAAAACCTGTCGCGAACGATTCGGCGCCAGGCAACCAAATGCGACTTCCTTGATCTGAGCAGGCTGTGGCCAATTGCCATGACCCACGCCTGCCGCCATCCTATTGCGGCAAGCCTAGACAAGGACGTTATCTTTTGCCGTTCGCCACAACTCGCGCCACCCTCAGCCGACAGTGGGCGCTGCTGCGCCAGTTGCCCAGCCGCTCCCCAGGCATTACCAGCGCCGAATTGGTCTGGCGCCTGCGTGACGTGGGCTTCACTGTCAGCAAACGCACTGTCGAGCGTGATCTCAATGAGCTGTCGCTGATATTTCCGCTGGAGCGCAATGACAAGAGCATCCCGTTTGGCTGGCATTGGTCGGCGAGCGCAGTGGGCGACTTGCGCGGCAATTTCGACTTGTTGACGCACCTGCGCGGTGATGCGCTGCAACCGGCTCGGGGCGAGGGGGTGGAGTTGGTGGCGCGGATCAGCGATACGCTGGCGCGGCAGTTGCGGGTTGCGCCGTTGAGTAGCGACATGCAGCTGACGGCCTTGGAGCACGGGCATCGGTTGCAGGCTACGGTGAGTGACGGCTGGCCGTTGCGCTGGTGGCTGTTGAGCCATGGCGATGGGGTGGTGGTGGAGCAGCCGGGCGGCTTGCGGGAGGAGATTGGCAAGATCCTGAGCAATGCGGCGGCGCAGTACCAGAATTTTTAGCCTGTGCTGGCCTCTTCGCGGGCTTGCCCGCTCCCACAGGTACTCTACAGATTCTGAAGTGTGTGGTTTTCCTGTGGGAGCGGGCAAGCCCGCGAAGAGGCCGGCACAGGCATACCAGTTAGCGCTGCATGCCCCAGCGCCGCACCGTCAGCCGCTCGAGGGTATTGAACACCAGCCCTTCCACCAGCAAGCCGATCAGGATCACCACCGCCAACCCGGCAAACACCTTGTCGGTGTACAGCTCGTTGCGGTTCTGGAAGATGTACCAACCCAACCCGCCTTTGCCACTGCTGGCCCCGAACACCAGCTCGGCAGCGATCAGTGTACGCCAGGCGAACGCCCAGCCGATCTTCAGCCCCGAGAGGATTGATGGCAGCGCCGCCGGGACAAGGATATGCAGCACCAGCCGCAGCCCCTTCAGGCCGTAATTGCGCCCGGCCATGCGCAGGGTTTCCGACACGCCGAGAAAACCCGCATAGGTATTCAGCGCCAGCGCCCAGAGCACCGAGTGCACCAGCACGAAGATCAGGCTGTTGTCGCCCAGCCCGAACCACAGCAAAGCCAGCGGCAACAGGGCAATCGCCGGCAACGGGTTGAACATCGAGGTCAGGGTGCCCAGCAGATCGCGCCCAAGCTGGGTCGACACCGCCAAGCTGGTGAGGCCGAAGGCCAGGATGATCCCCAGCAGGTAACCCTTGAGCAGAATCACCAGCGACACGCCAACCTTGGCCGGCAACTCACCGCTGACCATGCCGTCCCACAGCGCCGTGGCCGTCTGCAGGAAGGTTGGTAGCAGCAGATCGTTGCCCTGGTAGCGGGCAATGGCCTCCCACAGCACGGCGATCACCAGCAGGATGACCGCCTTGCGCAACCAGCCGTGCTGCCACAGGCGCTGAGCCAACGGCAGGTTGCGCTCCACAGGCACACTGAGCAAAGGCTCCAGCTGCACCTCGTATTCCTGGCGTACAGGTGTAGTGGTCATGGCTGAAGCTCCTGTCAGTAGGCGATACGGATATCGTTGAAACCAAGATCGTCGGGCTGTTCGGGGGCATCCGCCTCATCGAACAGCAAACGATGGATGCGCCGGGCACTGGCCTGGAAGTCGCTACCACCCAGGCTGCCCAAGTCGTACTGGTGGCTGTGCACTTCGGCTCGCACCCGCCCCGGGTGGGGCGACAGCAGCAGGATGCGGTTGCCAACCACCAGAGCCTCTTCGATGGAGTGGGTAACGAACAGCAGGGTAAAACGCACCTCCTCCCACAGCAGCAGCAGTTCTTCCTGCATCTTGCGCCGGGTCAGCGCATCAAGTGCCGCGAACGGTTCGTCCATCAGCAGGATCTTCGGCTGCGTGGCCAAGGCCCGGGCAATCGCCACGCGCGCTTTCATACCGCCCGACAGGGTGTGTGGGTAGGCATCGGCGAAGGCGGCCAGGCCGACTTTTTCCAGATAGTGCAGCGCCCGCTCCTCGGCCTCGGCGCGTTTCAGCTGGCCCGACACCAGCAGAGGGAACATGACGTTCTGTTTCACCGTCTTCCATGGCGGCAGCTGGTCGAACTCCTGGAACACCACGATGCGGTCGGGGCCTGGGCCGCTGACTGGCTGACCTTGCAGCAGAATCTGCCCTTCCTGGGGCGAGATGAACCCGGCCACGGCCTTGAGCAAGGTGGACTTGCCGCAGCCGGAGGGGCCGAGCAGCACGAAGCGGTCGGCACGGTCGACTTCGAAGCTGACCTGGTGGGTGGCCCGCACCACGCGTTGCGCGGTGCGGTATTCGAGGCTGAGGTTATCCACCTTGAGCAAAGGCGGCGTTGCGACACGGCTCAGGTTGCTGGCCGTGTGGCCTGGCAATGGGGCGGTCATGATCGGTCAGCTCCCCTGCAGCGGGCGTTCATCCTGGAAGAAGTAGTCCTTCCACGATTCCGGCTTGTGCTTGATGGCGCCTACTCGATAGAGGAAGTCGGCCAGCTTGTAGGTGTTCTTTGGCGTGACGGTGAATTCGTACTGCGGGTTGTCGATCAGCTTGATCAACGTGTCGCGGTCGATCTTGGCCTTGGTCACGCGGATGTAGGTGTCGGCGGCGGCCGCCTTGTCCTTCTGGGCGAAGTCAGCGGCTTCGGCCAGCGCATCGACGAAGGCCTTGTAGGTCTTGGGGTTGTCCTTGCGGAATTTTTCGGTGGCGAACAGCAAGGTCGGCGAGTTGGGGCCGAGCAGGTCGTAGCTGTTGAGCACCACGTGCACGTTCTTGTTGGCCAGCACCTGGTCCTGGAACGGCGGGTTAGAGAAGTGCCCGTTGAGTTCGGTGCCGCCGGCCAGCAGCGCGGCAGTGGCATCCGGGTGCGGCACGGCCAGGGTGTACTTGTCGAGGCGGTTGTATTCCTTGTCGCCCCATTGCTGGGCGGCGGCGTATTGCAGGAAGCGCGACTGCACCGAAACGCCTACCGCCGGCACGGCGATGCGGTCCTTGTCGGAGAGGTCGGCAATGGTCTTCACGTTGGGGTTGCTGCTGACCAGGTAGTACGGGAAGTTGCCCAGCGAGGCCACGGCCTTGACGTTCTGTCGGCCCTTGGTACGGTCCCACACGGTCAACAGTGGACCGACGCCGGCACCGGCGATGTCCACCGAACCGGACAGCAGTGCGTCGTTGATGGCCGACCCACCCGACAGCTGGGCCCAATCGACTTCGATGTCGATGCCCTGCTCCTTGCCATGTTTTTCGATCAGATGCTGGTCACGCACTACGTTCAGCAGCAGGTAGACAATACCGAACTGTTCGGCGATGCGAATCTTGCCTTCTGCTTGCGCCGCGGCGGGGGCCGCCAGGCTGCCTACGACCAGGCTTGCGCCCAGGCCGATGCTTGCCGCCAGGCGGCTGATGGATTTACGCATGATGGGTTTCCTCAGTCGTCAGAACGGGGCATCGCCCTGGATGGTGGTGCGGTAAAGCTTGCGCCGCAGGTGTGCGGGGCAGCCGGTGGCCAGGTGGATCAGCGAGCGGTTGTCCCAGAACACCAGGTCGTGGGGCTGCCACTGGTGGCGGTAGATGTTCTGCTCCAGCACGCTCAGGGCATACAGCTGTTGCAGCACGTCGCGGCTTTCGTCACTTGGCAGGCCGACGATACGGGTGGTGAAACCTTCGCTGACGAACAGCGCCTTGCGGCCGTTTTCCGGGTGGGTACGGACCACCGGGTGGATGACTTCCTGTACCTGCGCCAGTTGCTCGGCGGTCAGGGTCGGGCGCCAGTTGCCTTCGAATTTGGTCTCGGCGTAACGGGCGGTGTAGGAGTGCGCAGCATCACGGCCCTCGATGACCTTGCGCAGGGCCGCGGGTACGGCGTTCCAGGCCTTGTGCATGTCGGCGAACAGGGTATCGCCGCCCTCGTCGGGCAGTTCCTGGGCATGCAGCATGGAGCCGAGGCTGGGCAGCTCCTTGTACGACAGGTCCGAGTGCCAGAACTTGCCGGCATCACCCAGGCCGATGTTCTGGCCGTTTTCGACGATGTTGGAAACGATCAGGATCTCGGGGTGGCCGGCGAGCAGGAACTGCTTGAGCACATGGATCTGCAATGGGCCGAAGCGGCGGCTGAAGGCGATCTGCTGGTCGGGGCTGATGCGCTGGTCGCGGAACACCAGCACATGGTGGTCGAGGTGGGCGCGATGGATACGGGCGAAATCCTCGGCGTTGACCGGTTTGGCCAGGTCCAGGCCGATGATCTCGGCGCCCACGGCACCGGAGAACGGGCGGATTTCGAAGCGTTGCGGCTGGGCGCTGTCGATGATCGACAAGGCGTTCGAGGCGGCTGACATTTTTCACTCCCACGCAGTGCGCGACTTCAATGGCGCGCAACGATCAGAAACGCACGGGGATTTCCCGTGTGGGTTCAAGTCGTGCGGCGCATCGATTGGTCGACGGGTACGCAGTGGAAGTGACTATAAAGTCATAAGAGCTTTATTTTAAATACCGTTAAAGAATAACCATAGCACTGCTGCCAGGGGTGCTACGCAATCAGATCAAGCCGCCCTGCTCTTCTTCATCGATGAGGTTGTTCAGGCTGCTGAGCGCCTTGCGCGCTGTAGAACGGTTGAGCAGCTTGGCCTGCGCACCGGGGGGCAGGTCGGTGATCTTGAACACACCCTTGGCGGTCAGTACATCGATCAGGTCCTCGAGCACGCGGATCATGTCGAGGTCGCTTTGCTTGAGCTGGTTTAGGCTGTTTTCCACCACGTCATGGGCAAACCATTCCTGGATATCGGCATGGTCGGCGGGGAGCATTTCGGTGAACTCGTCAAAAGCGGCTGCTTCTACCCGCAGCAACTGGCCAGCGGCATCGCGTTGCACGTAGAACATGGCGGTGTCCCTCGTCACATTGGTTCCTTGGTGGTAGACAGCAGCATAGGCAAAGATCACCAGGCACGCCGGCCCGGCGCCAGAGTATGCGCTGTCATGGAGTTGCGGGAAAGGCCCAGGCACGCGCCCTGTAGGAGCGGCCTTGTGTCGCGATAGGGCCGCAAAGCGGCCCCACGGTTTCGGCAACAATGCCGGAGACCTGGGGGCTGCTCTGCAGCCCATCGCGACACAAGGCCGCTCCTACAGGGACAGCGCCAGCCTGAAGCCGGTGATGGCGATGGGCTGCAGGGCAGCCCATTGGCGCATCAGCTGTCCTTGTTGTGGACGATGATGGTCGGGTCAGCACCGCTGATCAACGAGTTGATCGTGGTGTTGGACCAGTTCACCCCTTCCAGCTTGATGGTCACATCGGCGTTGGCGATACCACCGGCGGCATTGAGCTTGCCTTCGCTGCTGACCTGCAGCGTCGTCGTGCCTTCCACCGTGGTGAGCTTCAGGTAGTTGTCGATGGTGCTGCCCTTCTCGCCCTGGAGCAGGTCCTTCAGGTCGATGCGGTCGCCTTCGGCCACCTTGAAGTCCTTGATCACGTCATTGCCGGTATCGCCAGCCTTCCATACGAAGGTGTCGGCACCGCTGCCACCGGTCATGGTGTCATCGCCCTTGCCGCCAAGCAGGATGTCATTGCCTTCACCACCGAGCAAAGTGTCCTTGCCCAGGCCACCGATCAGGATGTCATTGCCCTTGCCACCGTCGAGGGTGTCGTCGCCGCCCTGGCCGAACAGGAGGTCATTGCCCGCACCACCGTTGAGAATGTCATTGCCATCGTTACTGCGCGAGACATCGAATTCGCTGACGTGCTCGACGATGTACTTGTGCAGCACGCGACCGTCGACATCACCCAGGGCCACACCCAGCTGGCCTGCGACATAGCCCTGTATGGCTTCGACACCGTTGCCGGCGACCGAACCGAAGCTCACCAGGTCACCGAAGATGATGTCGTTGCCATCACCACCGTTGACGGTGTCATTGCCCGGCACGGTGGCTTCGGTGTGGCCCAGGATCGCTTCCGCCAGTTTGCTCGGGTCGATGTTGGTCTGCGGCTTGCTATCGGTGTCGTAGGGCTTCAGGTCGTTGACATTGACCGCGCTGTTCAGGCCGATGGCTTCCACGCCAGACAGGTTGGACAGCAACAGGAAGCTTTGTTGCGAGTTGTAGTCCACATAGTAGTAACCGCTTTCAGCGTAGGAGAACTCAAAGGTGCCATCACCTTGGGCATGCAGCTGTCCAGACGCACCACTGTCGTTGGTCCAGCCCTTTTTGCCCCAGTACTCGGCGGTCATGTTGCCTTTGGCATCGATGCTGAAGCGGTTGTCGCTGCCCACCATCTTGTTGGTGACCACGTCGCCCAACTTGTAGCTGATCGACTTGAGCACGGAATCCACCGTGGTGCCGATGTTCTTGAAGGTGCCCTCACGTTCGCCAGCCTGGTACACGTTCGGCTGGCCGTCGGTGATGAAGAACGTCTGGCGGCTGCCGGTGTTGCCCGCGTCCATCAATTGCTTGAACCAGTTGGCGGTGGTCTTGAAGGCATCCTCGTAGTTGGTCGAGCCGCTGGAATAGAGCGTATTGAGCGCAGTGTAGAGCGTGCTCAACGCGTTCTTGTCGCCCAGGTTGACCGAAACCGTACTGTTCACCTGGGTGGAGAAGTCCACCAGCAGGATGTTCACTGTACCGGACTGCGCGCCCTTGACGCTGTTGGCCAAGGTATCGAACACCGACTTCAACGAGTTGCGCGCGGCATCGACCGCGCTGCCCATGCTGCCTGAGGTATCGACGATGAACGCAATGTTGTAGTCCTGACCCGGCGTCACATGCAGGCCACTGATGTCGGCAACGATGATGTCGCTGGTGGCGGTGCCGGTGAAACTGTCGCTGTCGGTGGTCAGGTTGTTGGCGGTGTAGGTGTCCGGATAGACAGTTACCTTGATCGTGCCTTCGGTGGAGGCTTTGCTGCCGCCCACGCTCTCGGTGGCGGTCGAGGTGACCTTCACATCGAAACTGCCCTGGTAGTACGCCGGCGGTTTGATGCTCAGGCCGTTGAGGCTCCAGCCGGTGACGTCAACCGAAGTGGCGCCGACGGTTACGGTATGACCGGCGCCATCGCTGAGCACCGAACCTGCCGGAATGCCGTCCAGCTTGACGCTCAGGCTCTCGGAGCCGTCAGTGTCGGTCAGGTTGGTGGAAATGCCAACCAGCTTGACGGTGCCGTTCTCCGGCCCTTCGTTGAGCTTGTAGCCGTCGTAGTAGCCCTGCCCGTCACTGCCATGGAAATCGGACACGGAAAGCCCGGCGTTACCCATCGCCGCAACGTTCGGGTACATCGGGATGGCCGAGCTGCTCAGGTCGGTCACCGGGCCGTTGCCGACCTTGACGTTGATATCCAGGCTACCCGGGCCGGACTGGTTGGCGTGGTAGATCTCCAGGGTGTAGTAGCCGCTGACAGGCGGCGAGAAGCTACCGGAGATCGTACCGCCCGCCCCCCAGGTGGCGCCGACCACGCTGGTTTTGCCGATGTAGACCTGCAGGCTGTCATCGGCGGTGCCGCTGAAGGTGTAGGTCTGGCCGGCTTCCAGGTAGATCAGGCCGGAGGTCTTGGAGCCAGTGCCGGCGGCAACGCTACCGCCCGAATCGGCGCTGGTAACCTGCTCGGTCTTGCTGGCACTGCCAGAGTTGGCGAACACGTTCTTCAGCGCAGTACCGCTGATGCCGTTGCCGTTGGTGCCCAGGCCCGTGAGGCTGTTCCAGGTTTCCTTGGTCAGGCCAAGCGAATCGGGGGTGTTGCTGCCGATGTTCAGGCCAGGCTTGTCGGCTACAGGTGCAATATCGACCTTCAGCGTGGCCTCGCCACCAGCAGCGGTACCGTCGGTAGGCTTGTACTTGATCTGGGCATAGTCGGCCTGCTTGTTGCCGACGCCCGTTCCGCCATATCCGTCGATACCCGACTCGTTGGGTTTCGGCACGAACCGCAGGTTGCCGGCAGCGATGTCGGCCTGGCTGACGGTCTGGTTCTGGGCGACGTTGACCCAGGCGGTGCCGTTGAAGAGCTGCAGGGAACCCGCTGGCAGCTGGGTGAAGGTCACACCCAGGCTCGACAGGGCGCTGTCGACGTCGGAAATGTTGAAGTCGTTCCAGGTCAGCACCAGCGGCGTGTCTTCGACGCCAGTGACAGCGCCGCCGGTGGCAACCGGTGCGTCGTTGACTGCGATCACATTCACCGTGGTCGTGGCGGTGTTCGAGGTATTAACGCCGTCGGTCACCGTCACGGTAATGATGCGAGGCGTGGTGCTCGGGTTCTCGCTGCTGTTGATGAAGGTGATGTTCTTGATCGCCTGGATATAGTCGGCCAGCGATGCAGCGCCGCTCAGGGTCAGGACTACCTTGCCGTCGGTGCTGTTGGCATTGATCGAGATGCCGTTGACACTGTTGCCCAGGTTCAGCGCGTCACCCGGCTGGCGGTTGGTCAGGGTGACCGTCGCGCCAGTCAGCTTCGAGCTGTCGAAGTCGGTGATGGTGACGTCCACATCGCCGATCGACACACCACTGCCTGGCTGGTTCTCGGTGAAGGTGGTCTGGTAGTCGGCACCGGTCTTGCCGCTGGAGTCGTTGCCATCCAGGTCCAGAACCGGGGCTGGCTCGAAGATCTGGGTGGTCACGCTGCCGGCGCTGGAGCTGATGTCGAGCTTCTCGAAGTTGCCGCCAGTGGCCGAATCGATCTTGACAGTGAAATGCTCGGTGCCCTCGGTGAAGTTGTCCTTGAGGGTCGGGATGGTGAACGTTGCCTGCGTGCTGTTGGCCTTGATCACCACGGTGGCCACGCCGGTGTAGTCCGTGCCATCGGCCGCGGTGCCGGTGTAGGTCAGTTTGACGGTGACGTCGCTCTCGGCCTTGTTGGTCAGGTTCAGGACGTACGTGGCATCGCCACCTTCGGCGACCGCGGAGGTGCCGCTGATGCTGAGGGTGGTGGTCTGGATGGTATCCGTTACCGCAGTGACCGCCGCCGTATCGCTGACATTCAGTTTCTCGAAGTTGCCACCGCTGGTTTCGGTGATCTTCGCCGAAACGTTGCCTGCATCGATATAGACGTCATCGGTAGGCGCCGGAACGGTAACACTACCGGAGAGCTTGCCCGCTTCGATGCTGATGACGGCACCGTTGCTTAGCTTGATGGTCATGTCGGTGCCGGCCTTGTTGGTCAAGGTGGCGGTGTAGGTGATCTGGCCACCTTCCTGGACGGTAGGAGTGCCAGTCAGGGTCAGCCCGGTGTTATCGAGGGTGTCGGTGACTTTGGTCACAGCTGCAGAGTTGCTGATGTTCAGCTTCTCGAAGTCGCCACCGGTGGTGCCGGTGACAGTCACGCTCAGGTCTTCGGCATCGAGGTACACGTCGTCGCTCGGCGCATCGATGGTGATCGAGGCTTCTTTCGAGCCCGCAGCGATGGTGATGCTTTCACCGTTGCTCAGCTTGATCACCAAGTCGGTACCGGCCTTGTTGGTCAAGGTAGCGGTGTAGGTGATCTTGCCACCTTCGGCCACGGTGTCCGTTGCGGTCAGGGTGAGCGTGGTGATGTCCGGAGTGGCCGGATTGTCAGTGACAGTGGTCACCGGCTCGCCTACGGCCACGGTCTTCTCGTAATTGCCGCCCGAGATATTGGTGATCTTGTTGGTGAGATCCGGGTTGGTGCTGTGGACGTTGTCTGGTGCAGTGAACGGCACCGATGCCGACGACTCGCCCACTGGAATGGTGATGGTCTGGCCGTTGGCCAACTTCACCACCAGGTCCGAACCGGTGACCTTGTGGTTGACCGAAGCGGTATAAGTCACCACGCCACCTTCAGCGACGGTCGAAGTCGCGGTCAGGGTCACGGTGGTGGTGTCGATGGTATCGGTGACCTTGGTCACAGCCGCAGTGCTGCTGACGTCCAGCTTCTCGAAGTCGCCACCGGTGGTGCCGGTGACGGTCACGCTCAGGTCTTCGGCATCGACGTACACGTCGTCGCTTGGGGCATCGATGGTAATCGAGGCTTCCTTCGAGCCGGCGGCTATGGTGATGGTTTCACCGTTGCTCAGCTTGATGACCAGGTCGGTACCAGCCTTGTTGGTCAGGGTGGCGGTGTAGGTGATCTTGCCGCCTTCGGCCACGGTATCCGTCGCAGACAGGGTGAGCGTGGTGACGTCCGGAGTCGCCGGGTTGTCGGTGACCGTGGTCACTGGCTCGCCAACCGCCACGGTCTTCTCGTAGTTGCCACCCGAGATGTCGGTGATCTTGTTGGTCAGGTCCAGGTTGGTGTTGTGGACGTTGTTCGGTGCAGTGAACGGTACCGAAGCAGACGACTCGCCCACCGGGATGGTGATGGTCTGGCCGTTGGCCAACTTCACCACCAGGTCCGAACCGGTGACTTTGTGGTTGACCGATGCGGTGTAGGTCACCACGCCGCCCTCGACCACGCTTTGCGTGGCGGTCAGGGTCACGGTGGTGGTGTCGATGGTGTCGGTCACCTTGGTCACGGCTGCAGTGCTGCTGACGTCGAGCTTCTCGAAGTCACCACCGGTGGTGCCGGTAACGGTCACGCTCAGGTTTTCGGCATCGACATACACATCGTCGCTCGGCGCATCGATGGTGATCGAGGCTTCTTTCGAGCCCGCAGCGATGGTGATGCTTTCACCGTTGCTCAGCTTGATCACCAGGTCAGTGCCGGCCTTGTTGGTCAGGGTGGCGGTATAGGTGATCTTGCCGCCTTCGGCCACGGTGTCCGTCGCGGTCAGGGTGAGCGTGGTGATGTCCGGAGTCGCCGGGTTGTCGGTGACGGTGGTCACCGGCTCGCCAACGGCCTCGGTCTTCTCGTAATTGCCGCCCGAGATGTCGGTGATCTTGTTGGTCAGGTCCAGGTTGGTGTTGTGGACGTTGTTCGGGGCGGTGAACGGTACCGAAGCCGACGACTCACCCACCGGGATGGTGATGGTCTGGCCGTTGGCCAGTTTCACCACCAGATCGGAACCGGTGACCTTGTGGTTGACCGACGCGGTGTAAGTGACCACGCCACCTTCAGCGACGGTCGAAGTCGCCGTCAGCGTCACGGTAGTGGTGTCGATGGTGTCAGTAACCTTGGTCACCGCTGCGCCGCTGTTTACATTCAGTTTCTCGAAGTCACCACCCGAAGTTTCGGTCATTTTTACCTGAAGGACTTCAGCGTCGACATACACATCATCGCTTGGCGCATCGATGGTGATCGAAGCTTCCTTCGAGCCAGCCGCAATGGTGATGGTCTCGCCATTGCTCAGTTTGATGACCAGATCGGTACCGGCCTTGTTGGTCAAGGTAGCGGTGTAGGTGATCTTGCCACCCTCGGCAACTGTCGGCGTCGCGCTCAGGGTCAGGTGAGTAACGTCCTTGGTACCTGGACCATCGGTCACGGTTGTCACCGGCTCGCCGGTGGCCACGGTCTTCTCGTAGTTGCCGCCCGAGATATCGGTGATCTTGTTGGTCAGGTCCAGGTTGGTGTTGTGCACGTTGTTCGGTGCGGTGAACGGCACCGAAGCCGACGACTCGCCCACCGGGATGGTGATGGTCTGGCCGTTGGCCAACTTCACCACCAGGTCCGAACCGGTGACTTTGTGGTTGACCGATGCGGTGTAGGTCACCACGCCGCCCTCGACCACGCTTTGCGTGGCGGTCAGGGTCACGGTGGTGGTGTCGATGGTGTCGGTCACCTTGGTCACAGCCGCAGTGCTGCTGACGTCGAGCTTCTCGAAGTCACCACCGGTGGTGCCGGTGACAGTCACGCTCAGGTTTTCGGCATCGACGTAGACGTCGTCGCTTGGGGCATCGATGGTGATCGACGCTTCTTTCGAACCGGCGGCGATGGTGATCGTCTCACCGTTGCTCAGCTTGATCACCAGGTCGGTACCGGCCTTGTTGGTCAAGGTAGCGGTGTAGGTGATCTTGCCGCCTTCGGCCACGGTGTCCGTCGCGGTCAGGGTAAGCGTGGTGACGTCCGGAGTCGCCGGGTTGTCGGTGACGGTGGTCACCGGCTCGCCAACGGCCACGGTCTTCTCGTAATTGCCGCCCGAGATGTCGGTGATCTTGTTGGTCAGGTCCAGGTTGGTGTTATGGACGTTGTTCGGCGCGGTGAACGGTACCGAAGCCGACGACTCGCCCACCGGGATGGTGATGGTCTGGCCGTTGGCCAGTTTCACTACCAGATCGGAACCGGTGACCTTGTGGTTAACCGACGCGGTGTAGGTCACTACGCCGCCCTCGACCACGCTTTGCGTGGCGGTCAGGGTGACGGTAGTGGTGTCGATGGTGTCAGTGACCTTGGTCACAGCCGCAGTGCTGCTGACGTCCAGCTTCTCGAAGTCACCACCGGTGGTGCCGGTAACGGTCACGCTCAGGTTTTCGGCATCGACGTAGACGTCGTCGCTTGGGGCATCGATGGTGATCGACGCTTCTTTCGAACCGGCGGCGATGGTGATCGTCTCACCGTTGCTCAGCTTGATCACCAGGTCGGTACCGGCCTTGTTGGTCA
>NZ_NEJY01000017.1:0-169187 GCF_002113255.1 Pseudomonas sp. B14(2017) | reverse complement strand
GAGCCATGATCAAACTCTTCAGTTCAATACTGCTTGGGTTTTTAAGAAACCCTAAACTTGGCTCAGCAATCTCAAATGACTATGTGATTTCTCGCATGGTCACTTGTGATGCTGATAATCTTTGTGACTATCAGTCCATACTCACAAGCACCCACACGAATTGCTTGATTCGATTTGTTAAAGAGCGTTTGGTTAAGAGCCTTTCGTCTCAACCGAGGCGCGCATTCTACGCTTTCCTCATTTGCTGTCAAGCGTTTATTTTGAAGTTTTTTGCGAGAAACTCGTTTAGCTTCAAACACTTGACTCGCTGCGATCTCTCGTAGCGGGAGGCGAATCATACAGCGTTTAGAAGCGCTGTCAACCATCATCTCAACCGCTGTCGATCATTCGATCGTAGCCCTTTCAACTTCGCTTCAACTATCTAACTCATTGAATCTCAAGGAGTTTGTCGTTCCGGCGTCGCTGGAAGTGGGGCGCATTATAAGGGGATTCGAAAGGGCGTCAACCTTTAATTTCAAGAAATTGAAATAAATGCTCAAACCACCCTTCCCTGCCTCCGACCAACCCTGGGCAGCACCCGCGCAACAGCAGGAACCCGCAACACCATCAACACAGCCCCGATAACCGCATAAATCGCCCACTCCCGTAGATCCGAGCGCACGATCCACAAGAAATGCAGCAACCCCAACCCAAGTATCACGTACACCAACCGGTGCAGCTTCTTCCAACGCGCACCCAACCGCCGCTGGCTATACCGATTCGAGGTAACCGCCAGGGCCAGCAACCCAAGAAACCCAAGCGCACCCACAATAATGTAAGGCCGCTTGCGCAACTCAACCGTCAGCTGCCCCCAGTCCAGCCCAAGGATAAAGAACAGGTAAGCCAGGATGTGCAGCACGATATAGGCAAACACCCACAACCCCAGTTGCCGGCGCACCACGATCCAGCCCGACCATCCCGTCAGCTTCTGCAGCGGCGTCATGCCCAAGGTAACCAGCAGGAAGGTCAACGCCCCGAGCCCAAGCCGGTCCATCATGATCTTGCCAGGGTCAGGCCCTAGCAGATTCATCGCCGCCTCATAAAACCACCAGACCGGGAACAGGCACCCCACGATGAAGATGGCCAGACGAAACCAGGGATAACGCATCAATAGTTCTTCCGCAGATCAAGCCCGGTATACAGCGACGCCACTTCATCGGCATAGCCATTGAACATCTGGGTTTCCCGCACATTGGGACTGAACAGCCCGCTGGGCAGCCGCCGTTCACGCGCCTGGCTCCAACGGGGGTGGTCGACCGTCGGGTTCACATTGGCATAGAACCCATATTCATCCGGCGCCAGCCCTTCCCAGGTGGTGCCCGGTTGCTCGGCCACCAGGCTGATACGCACGATCGACTTGATGCTCTTGAAGCCATACTTCCACGGCACCACCAGCCGCAACGGCGCGCCATTCTGGTTGGGCAGCTCCCGGCCATACATGCCGACTGCCAGGATCGCCAAAGGATGCATCGCCTCATCCAGACGCAAGCCTTCTCTATAAGGCCAGTCGATCAAGGCGAACCCCGAACGCTGCCCCGGCATGTGCTCCGGGTCTTTCAGGGTTTCGAAGCGCACATAGCGCGCCTTGGATGTCGGCTCGACCTGCTTGAGCACCTGCGCCAACGGGAAGCCCAGCCACGGAATGACCATCGACCACGCCTCCACGCAACGCAGCCGGTAGATGCGCTCCTCAAGCTGGTACGGTTTGACGAAGTCTTCCAGTGCATAGCGCCCGGGCTTACCCACTTCGCCATCGACCACAACGCTCCACGGTTCGGTTTTCAGGCTGTCGCCATTGGCCGCCGGGTCGCCCTTGTCGGGCCCGAATTCGTAGAAATTGTTGTAGTGGGTGGCATCCTTGAACGGTGTGATTGCCTCACCCTTGACCGTTACTGCCTGCCATCGGGTGGCCGCGAGCTTTTCACTGAACCAGCCAGGCGCCCTGCCCGCCTCGACATCGGCGTAACGGCTGGTTTCAGCTGCGCGCGCCATGCTCGGCAAGGCACCCAAGGCCAGGCCGGCCAACGAGCCACCCAGCAGGGTACGACGGGAGAGGTAGATGCCTTCGGGGGTGATCTCCGACGCCTTGCACTCGGAAGACCTGGGTAGCTTGATGAGCATGAGCGGCTCCACAGCACTGGATAACGGATGTACCAGTAAGACTATGGAGCCGGCGGGTTATTCCTGCATTAAATGATTGTCACGCTTTACGACGGCGTGCCTTGAGCAGGAACTGGATCGGCCCCGAAGCCGCATAGGCGAGGAAGATCAGCAGCAAGATACGCGGCGGGTCACTGAACACCACGGCAAACACCAGCACCACGGCCAGGATAGCCACGAACGGTACACGGCCCTTGAGGTCCAGCTCCTTGAAGCTGTTGTACTTGATGTTGCTGACCATCAGCATGCCGGCAGCAGCCACCAGCAGCGCCACCAGGAACGACAGCTTGGAGCCCTGGATGCCGTAGTCGCTGAACGCCCACACGGTACCCGCGACCACGCCCGCGGCAGCCGGGCTGGCCAGGCCGATGAAGTAGCGCTTGTCGGCGGTGCCGACCTGGGTATTGAAGCGTGCCAGGCGCAGTGCTGCACCGGCCACATAGATGAAGGCGACCATCCAGCCGACCTTGCCCATGTCGCCCAGCGCCCAGCCAAAGGCCAGCAAGGCCGGAGCCACACCGAAGGCGACCATGTCCGACAGCGAGTCGTACTCGGCACCAAAGGCGCTCTGGGTGTTGGTCATGCGCGCGACACGGCCATCGAGGCCGTCGAGCACCATGGCCACGAAGATGGCGATGGCAGCGAAGGCAAAGTACTTGCTCGCCTCGCGCGGGTCACCGGCGCTCAGGGCGCTCTGCGCGCTCATCGAGCTGATGATGGAATAGAAACCGGCAAACAGGTTGGCGGTGGTAAACAGGTTGGGCAGCAGGTAGATGCCACGATGGCGCACCTTGCGCCCTTCGGCGTCATGCCCTTCTTCAACGTGCTCATCGACAGGTAGCAGGCTTTCGGCGTCGGAGGGCTTGTTCGGCTCTTCGGGACGTTCGCTCATGGAGGGTACCTTGCAACAGGATGGAAAATGTTCGACACGGGCCTGCAAAACAGGTTCTGACGGCAGGCCACTGGTCTGCTTTATACCAGAAGCTGACTGTCAGAACGAAAAAACGCGGCCGAAGCCGCGTTTTTCATCTTTCGATAAGACTTAGTTCTTGGTCTTGTCGACGATTTTGTTAGCCGAGATCCACGGCATCATCGAGCGCAGTTGCTCGCCGATGATTTCGATGCCGTGAGCGGCGTTGTTGCGGCGCTTGGCGGTCATCGATGGGTAGTTGGTAGCACCTTCGGAGATGAACATCTTCGCGTACTCGCCGTCCTGGATGCGCTTCAGGGCGTTGCGCATGGCCTTGCGGGATTCTTCGTTGATGACTTCCGGACCGGTTACGTACTCACCGTACTCGGCGTTGTTGGAGATCGAGTAGTTCATGTTGGCGATGCCGCCTTCGTACATGAGGTCAACGATCAGCTTCAGTTCGTGCAGGCACTCGAAGTAGGCCATTTCCGGCGCGTAGCCAGCTTCGACCAGGGTTTCGAAACCGGCCTTGACCAGCTCTACGGTACCGCCGCACAGAACAGCCTGCTCACCGAACAGGTCGGTTTCGGTCTCGTCCTTGAAGGTGGTTTCGATGATGCCGGTACGGCCGCCGCCTACGCCCGAAGCGTACGACAGGGCAACATTCTTGGCGTTGCCGGAGGCGTCCTGGTAGATGGCGATCAGGTCAGGGATACCGCCGCCCTTGACGAACTCGGAGCGAACGGTGTGGCCCGGGGCCTTCGGCGCGATCATGATCACGTCGAGGTCGGCACGTGGAACGACCTGGTTGTAGTGGATCGAGAAGCCATGGGAGAAGGCCAGGGTAGCGCCCTTCTTGATGTTCGGCTCGATTTCCTGCTTGTACAGTTGGCCCTGGAACTCGTCCGGGGTCAGGATCATGACCAGGTCGGCAGCAGCGACGGCAGAGGCAACGTCGGTCACTTTCAGGCCATGGGCTTCTGCCTTGGCAACGGTGGCCGAACCTTTACGCAGACCGATGGTGACATCTACACCGGAGTCCTTCAGGTTGCACGCCTGAGCGTGGCCCTGGGAACCGTAACCGATGATGGCGACTTTCTTACCCTGGATGATGGAAAGGTCGCAGTCTTTATCGTAGAAAACTTTCATGAAAATACCCCTGGTTATATCTCGGCCCCTGCGGAGCCATCGCTAATTTTTGAATTTAGATGCTGAGCACTTTGTCGCCACGGGCAATGCCGGTAACGCCGCTGCGCACGGTTTCGAGAATCGATGCAGTGCCGATCGCCTGGATGAAGCTGTCCAGTTTGTCGCTGGTGCCGCTCAGCTGCACGGTGTACACGCTGGCGGTCACATCGACGATCTGGCCACGGAAGATATCCGTGGTGCGCTTGATCTCGGCGCGCTGGGCACCGGTGGCCTTGACCTTGACCAGCATCAGTTCACGCTCGATGTGAGCGCTTTCCGACAGGTCGACGAGCTTGACCACTTCGACCAGCTTGTTCAGGTTCTTGGTGATCTGTTCGATCACTTCGTCATGGCCAACGGTGGTCAGCGTCAGACGCGACAGGGTCGGGTCTTCGGTCGGCGCCACGGTCAGGCTTTCAATGTTGTAGTTACGCTGGGAGAACAGGCCGACCACGCGGGACAGCGCACCTGGTTCGTTTTCCAGCAGCAGGGAGATGATGTGCCGCATATCAGGTACGCTCCGTCTTGCTCAGCCACATGTCACGCATCGAGCCATCCTTGATCTGCATCGGATAGACGTGCTCACTGCGGTCAACCGCGATGTCGATGAACACCAGGCGGTCCTTCATCGCAAACGCTTCTTCCAGCTTCGGCTTGAGGTCCTTCAGGCTGGTGATGCGGATACCCACATGGCCATAGGCCTCGGCCAGCTTGATGAAGTCAGGCAGCGACTCGACGTACGAGTGCGAGTGACGACCGTTGTAGGCCATGTCCTGCCACTGACGGACCATGCCCAACACACCGTTGTTCAGGTTGACGATCTTCACCGGCAGGCCGTACTGCATGCAGGTGGACAGCTCCTGGATGTTCATCTGGATGCTGCCTTCGCCGGTCACGCAGGCCACGTCCTGGTCCGGGAAGTTGAGCTTGACGCCCATCGCCGCCGGGAAGCCGAAGCCCATGGTGCCCAGGCCACCGGAGTTGATCCAGCGGTTCGGCTTGTTGAAGCGGTAGTACTGCGCCGCGAACATCTGGTGCTGGCCCACGTCGGAGGTGACGAAGGCATCGCCATTGGTCACTTCGCACAGGGTCTCGATGACTTTCTGCGGCTTGATGACATTGCCGTCACCCTTGTCGTAAGGGAACAGCTCGCCATTGCCACGCCATTCGTCGATCTGCTTCCACCAGGCATCCAGCGCCGCCTTGTCAGGCTGCTCGCCGATTTCCTTGAGGATGCCGAGCATTTCGCTGAGCACGCTGTCGACCGGGCCGACGATCGGCACGTCGGCCTTGATCATCTTGGAGATCGACGCCGGGTCGATATCGATATGGATGATCTTGGCGTTCGGGCAGAACTTGGCCGGGCCGTTGACCACGCGGTCGTCAAAACGGGCACCGACGGCGAAGATGACGTCGGCATGGTGCATGGCCATGTTGGCAGTGAAGCTGCCGTGCATGCCGAGCATGCCGAGGAACTGGCGGTCGGTACCCGGGAAGCCACCCAGACCCATCAGGGTATTGGTGACCGGCAGGTTCAGCGACTTGGCGATTTCGGTCAGGGCTTCGGAGCCACCACCGAGGATCACGCCGCCACCGGAGTAGACGATCGGACGCTTGGCCGCCAGCAGCATCTCGGCAGCCTTGCGGATCTGGCCGGAGTGGCCGCGTACCGCAGGGCTGTAGGAGCGCAGCTTGACCTTTTTCGGGTAGACGTATTCAAACTTCTCGGCCGGGTTGGTCATATCTTTTGGAATGTCGACCACGACCGGACCTGGGCGACCGGATTGCGCCAGGTAGAATGCTTTTTTCAGAACTTCGGGGATTTCGCTGGCATGTTTGATCATGAAGCTGTGCTTCACGATCGGCCGCGAAATACCGATCATGTCGGTTTCCTGGAAGGCATCGGTACCCACCATGGTGCTAGGCACCTGGCCGGACAGGATGACCATCGGAATCGAGTCCATGTAGGCGGTGGCAATACCGGTAATGGCATTGGTCGCGCCCGGGCCGGAGGTTACCAGCACCACGCCGGCCTTGCCGGTGGCGCGGGCGTAACCGTCCGCCATATGGGTAGCTGCCTGCTCATGACGAACCAGGATGTGCTCGACTTCCGGTTCCTTGAACAGCGCGTCGTAAACATGCAGGAGAGCACCACCAGGGTACCCGTAGATGTGCTTAACGCCTTCGTCACGCAAGAAGCGGACGACCATCTCAGCGCCAGATAAAAGCTCCACGTTGTTCACCTCTAAAACGCCAGAATACCGTCCTCACTGGACGGGTCTTAATAGGTTTACTGCCAAGCAGAGCATGAGCGAACGTCAGCACTGACTGAGCAAGTATTGGGAGCGCCCCAGAGTGTTGCGGGGTTTTCCCACCCAGCGCGAGGTAACGCGTTGCGGGGTGTAACAGGTCGGCGCGGGTGTGCGCCTCATGATCTGCTTAGCGGGTCTGCTTCTGGCAGTCCCTCTACAGCGGAGATTGGATTCTTCTGATTCGGCGCCAACAAGTCAAGAAAAATTATTGCCAATTTTTCCCCAAGATGAATTCCTGCCACCACTAAAAATCGCTTCAGCAGCAGAATAAATAAGATTTCCACAAAAAAGGGCCACAATCTGCGGCCCTTGAAGGAAAAACTGAAGAAATCAGGCGGAAGGAGCAATCAATTGGTCAAATGCTGCCAACAGGCGGCGTAGCTCACGACTTTGCTCTGGCCGGTCGGTAAACACGGTTTCGGCCATGACCAGGATGCCGGAGGCGTTGGGCAACGGGTGGCCCAGCTCGATGATGATCTTCATGCGCGGCAGGAAGATCCATTGCAGCCACTGCTCGAAACTGAGGGTATCGACAGCGAAAGGCACCGTACTGGCCAGTGCCTCGTCGCTTGGCGGCTCGTCATCCCACCAGCCTTGCACCTGCAGCTCACGCTCGATCAGCAGCAGGTGGTCGGCAATATCCAGAATGCGCTGTTCGATCATCACGAATTGACCCGTGCCTTTTGCCGGGCCAGTGCGGCGCCGGCGTTATCACCCTGCTTCTCGCGGGCCTGGGCGATGGTGTTCCACAGCTCGGCCTGCAGGCTCGGGCGGCCATTGGCGTAAGTCAGGGCACGACGCGCCAGTTGCTCGGCCTGCGGCGCATCACCTTGCGACAGGCGTACCTGGGCCAGGCGGTACAGCACCTGCGGCTCGCGCGGGGCAATGCGCTGGGCACGCTCCAGGCTCGAGGCGGCACCGTTGAAGTCGCCACTGCCCTGCTGGGTCTTCGCGGTGGTCAGCAGCGCCAGCACCGGGCCGTCCAGCTGCTCGTCGGCCGACAGGCCACCTGCAGCGGCACTGCTACGCGGGATACCGGTTGGCGCGCTGGTGGTTTGCGGGGCACTGTTCATCGCCGCGATGTCGAAGGGTTCGTCGGCGATCGGGTTGGGGTTGGTGGTCATCGGTGCCGAAGTGACCGGCCCTGTGGTAATCGGGCCCGGGGTGATCGGCCCCGGGGTAATCGGCGAGGTGCTGATCGGCGCCGCGCCATTGGCCGCCGGGAACGTCTGGATGCCCGAAGCGCCAGCGCCCTGCGGGATCATCACGGTGACGCCGGAGTCTTCAGGCAGCGTTTGCGCCTGCGCGGTGCCCGCGTTATAGCCACCCGCAGAGCGGTTGGCCGTCACGCGTTCGCTGTTGGACACGCGGGTGCTCGAGTCGACCACCGGAATATTGCCGCGCGGGACGCTGGCGCACCCCTGGAGCACAGCCAGCGCCGTCACGGCAGGAAACAGCCACTTGTTCACGTCACACCTCATCAATGCAGCCTGTGCTTAATTCATCCAGCCCTTGACCCAGTCCATGACCGATTCAACTGGATCCTGCTCGCCGCCACAGGTCGCGCCGGCGGGCGGTTCACTGCCGCGAATATACGGCATCTGCACCGCTCCCGGACAGCTGCCATCAGACCCGTGGCCACTGTACGGGTCGATCCAGGCCTGCACCACGTTGTCCGGTTGCGGCATGTCCAGCGGCAGCGGGTCGGCCTTCTTCATGAAGCTGGTCCACACCTGCAGGGCACCGGTAGCACCGGTAAATGGCGTCTTGCCGTTATCGTCACGGCCCATCCATACCACGGCCAGCAGGTCCTGGCTGAAACCGGAGAACCAGCTATCGCGCGAATCGTTACTGGTACCGGTCTTGCCCGCCAGGGTGAGATTACGCGGCAAAGTGTTGTACACCGAGCGGCCGGTGCCTTCGCGCATCACCCGCTGCATGGCGTTCTGCACCAGGTAGATGGCCCCCGGGTCGAAGGTTTGCTGGATCTGGAACGGGTAGCGCTTGAGCGGCTCGCCCTCGGCGGTGAGCACGCTGCGGATACCACGCATCGGGGTATTGAAGCCGCCGTTGGCGATGGTCTGGTACATGGTCGCGACCTGCATCGGCGACATGCCGCCGGCACCCAGCAGCATGGCCGGGAAGGCTGGCCAGTCGACATTCACACCCAGCCTGCCAATGGTCTTGATCACGTTGGGCACGCCCACATCCAGGCCGATCTTGGCAGTCGACAGGTTGTAGGAGTTGGCCAGCCCCTGGTACAGGTAGATGGTGCCATGCGGGCGGCGGTCGTAGTTTTGCGGGCGCCAGACCTGGCCGTCGGCACCTTTGACCGAGAACGGCTCGTCCTGAACCAGGCTGGTCAGGGTGTACCTGGTCGGTTGCTCCAGCGCGGTCAGGTAAACCGCCGGCTTGACCAGCGAGCCGATCGGCCGCACGGCATCGATGGCGCGGTTGAAGCCGGCGAAACCGGCCTGGCGGCTGCCGATCAGCGCCTGCACTTCACCGGTTTCCGGGTTGGTCACGACCATCGCCGACTCCACCTCGTCCGCCCCCTTGCGGCCCGCCAGGCGCTTGAAGGTCTCGCTCATCGAGGTTTCGGCCTTCATCTGCAGGATCGGGTCGAAGCTGGTGAAGATGCGCAGACCTTCTTCGGTCAAGTCTTCATCGCGGTAGTCCTGGCGCAACTGGCGCTTGACCAGGTCGAGGAACGCCGGGAACGAGCTGTCGGCCAGGCTGCCGCGCTTGGTCACGCCCAGCGGCATCTTCTTCGCTGCATCGACTTCTGCCTGGCTGGCCACGCCCTGCTCGGCCACCAGGTCGAGCACCAGGTTGCGGCGGGCCAGGGCGCGGTCCGGATAGCGACGCGGGTTGTAGTAGGACGGCCCCTTGACCATGCCCACCAGCAAGGCGATCTGGTGCAGTTTCAGCTCCGACAGCGGTTGGCTGAAGAAGAACTGGCTGGCGAGGCCGAAGCCGTGCACCGCACGCTGGCCATCCTGGCCGACGAACACCTCGTTGAGGTAGGCCTCGAGGATCTCGCGCTTGTCGTAGTGCAGCTCCAGCAGCACGGCCATCATCGCCTCGGTCAGCTTGCGGCTGAGGCTGCGCTCGCTGGTGAGGTAGAAATTCTTCACCAGCTGCTGGGTCAGGGTACTGCCACCCTGGCGCATGGAACCTGCCGAGGTGTTGACCCACATGGCCCGGGCGATGGACTTGGGCGACACCCCGAAGTGGCTGTAGAAATCGCGGTCTTCCGTCGCCACCAGGGTTTCGAGCAGGTACGGCGGTACCTGGTCGATCTTGATCAGGATGCGGTCTTCGAGGTTTTTCGGGTAGATGCCGCCGATCATCAGCGGCTCCAGGCGCACTACGTCGAGCGTCTTGCCGTTGGCGCCGGAAAGGCCCGCCACGTAATCGCCGGAGAAGCGCACACGCACGAACTGCGCCGGCTCCATGCCCTCGTAGAACTGGAAGCCACGGGTATTGAGCTCGACGGTGTTGCCGTTGACTGCCGCCGCGCCCGGGCCGTTGGCCGCGCTTTCACGCCGGTAGCCGAGCGCGTCCAGCTCGGTGAGGAAGTCGTTCTTGCTCAGCTTCTGGCCGGAGAACAGCTCCAGCGGCCGGGCATACACCTTGGCCGGGATGGTCCAGCGCTTGCCGGAAAACTTTTCCTGGACGACGGCATCGAGGTAAACCGCGAAGCCGGCAACGATCACCAGGCCGACCAGGCTGAGCTTCAAAGCCCAGCCCAGCCAGGCGCGGGAGCGGCCGGTCGGGCGTTTCTGAGGGGTACGGGGATTTCGGGTTCGGGTCATGGCGGCGGATTATACGCACTTTATAAAGGCTGGGCAGACGCCCCCGGCGGTAGGCAGGGACGGCACCATTGACCATAATGGCGCATTCGAATTCCCTGCCCCCGGAAGGATTTCCCGTGAGCCAAGCCCTTATCACTGCGTTGCAGAACCCCGCCCTGTACCCTCACCCCGTGGATGGGTTCCAGCTCATCGAGACGCATATCTCCTGGGTCCTGCTCACTGGCGAGTATGCCTACAAGATCAAGAAGCCGATGAACTTCGGCTTCCTCGACTTCACCGGCCTGGACCAGCGCCAGCATTTCTGTAACGAAGAATTGCGCCTGAACCAGCGCCTGACCGACGGCCTGTACCTGGAAGTGTTGCCGATCACCGGTAGCGTCGACGCGCCGCAGATCGGTGGTGAAGGCGAAGCCATCGAGTACGTGCTGAAGATGCGCCAGTTCCCCCAGGGGCAGATGCTCAATACCCTGCAGGCCAATGGCGAGCTGAACGCCGCGCACATCGACCAGATGGCCCGGCAGATCGCCGAGTTCCACCTGCAGGCCCCACGCGTTCCGGTGGAGCACCCGCTCGGCACGCCGAACAGCGTGATGGCGCCGGTGGAACAGAACTTCGAGCAGATTCGCCCGTTCCTCAGCGACAAGACCGACCTGCAGCAACTCGACGCCCTTCAGGCCTGGGCACGCAGCAGCTTCGAGCGCCTGCATGGCCTGCTGGAAAAGCGCAAGGCCAATGGTTTCATCCGTGAATGCCACGGTGACATCCACCTGGGCAACGCCACCCTGATCGACGGCAAGGTGGTGATCTTCGACTGCATCGAGTTCAACGAACCGTTCCGCCTGACCGACGTGTATGCCGACACCGGCTTCCTGGCCATGGACCTGGAAGACCGCGGCCTGAAATGCCTGGCCCGCCGCTTCATCAGCCAGTACCTGGAACTGACCGGCGACTACGAAGGCCTGGAACTGCTCAACTTCTACAAAGCCTACCGCGCGCTGGTGCGGGCCAAGGTTGCACTGTTCAGCATGCCAGCCGATGCCGATGGCGTGCAGCGCGCCACCACCCTGCGCACCTACCGCAACTATGCCAACCTGGCAGAAAGCTACAGCGCCATCCCGTCGCGCCTGCTGGCCATTACCCACGGTGTTTCGGCAGTGGGCAAAAGCCACGTCGCCATGCGCATGGTCGAGGCCCTGGGTGCGGTCCGCGTGCGTTCGGATGTGGAGCGCAAACGCCTGTTCGGCGAACAGCAGCAGGCTGACGCTGGCCAGCTGAGTACCGGCATCTATGACCAGGACGCTAGTGTCGCGACCTACCAGCGCCTGCACGAGGTGGCGGCGACCGTGCTGCGAGCCGGCTTCCCGGTGGTGCTGGATGCCACCTACCTCAAGCGTGATCAGCGCCAGGCCGCGGCGGACATCGCCAGCCAGACCGGCGTGCCATTCCTGATCCTCGACTGCCATGCGCCGGATGCGGTCATCGCCAGCTGGCTGGAGCAGCGTCGGGCAGAAAACACCGACCCGTCAGATGCCACCCTGGAAGTGGTCAAGGCCCAGCAGGCCAGCCGTGAGCCGCTGAGTGCACAAGAGCTGGTGCAGAGCACCCGCGTCGATACCCAGAGTGCCGGGAGCATGGACCAGGTGATCGAGCAGATTCGCCAGCGCTTGCCTGGGCTGTAAGGTTAGCGTTTTCCTGGGCCGGCCTCTTCGCGGGCTTGCCCGCTCCCACAGGTGAGGCACAGCTTCAAGGACTGTGCTGTACCTGTGGGAGCGGGCAAGCCCGCGAAGAGGCCAGTGCGGGACATCTCGTCGCCCCCTATGGCAAAAGGCCGCGCATTTCCCATCCCCCGCTACACTCCTCTCTGACCTGCTCGCGATTTATCCCCCAATCCCCGTTCAGCCATCGCAAGGAGGCTCGATGAACGATGAATTGCAGCATCTGAAGAACCTTGGCAAGACCTCTGCGCAGTGGCTGCATGCAGCCGGCATCCACAGTGCATCGGATCTGCGCCGCCTGGGCGCGGTGGGTGCGTACCAGGCCGTGAAGACACGAGGGTTCCGCGCATCGAAGGTGCTGTTGTATGCCATTGAAGGCGCCCTGCTGGACATGCACTGGAACGATTTGCCGCTGGAGCGTAAAGAAGCGCTCAACCAACAACTGGATGCGAAAAGCCCTGCGCAAAAAAATCAGAAATAATTTCAGGAAGGGGATTGACGGAGAAATGAGAATCGTTATGATTATCACAACTGGTCGCGAGACTGGTTGGATAAGCTAAGAGCCCCTGGTTCGGACTCTCAGATTATCTCCTCATCAGGCTAATCACGGTTATTGACCCGGCAATTTGCCGGGTCTTTTTTTGCCTCTTTGCAGCCCTGTCACCGCAGTTGCGCGCAATAGTCCTGCTCCGGCATCGCTGCCGTGTACCACACAAAATCAGCCTCGCCTGCCTCGACCTGCTCACCGACCTCTGCCAACAGCAGTACCTTGCTCTCCCCCTGCGCTTGCAGGTCAGCCAGGTGCAACGGCACACCCAGTTCCTTGCGCACGTGATAAGCCCCGGCCAGCAGCAGTGCCGGCTGCGGCGCCGCCAGCAAGCGCTCGGCCATGCGCCGGTCGCGCTGCTGCTGCACGGCCAGCATCGCCGGCAACTGGCTTTCTGGCAGCATCCCGCAATGCCCGGCACGCACATGCTCCAGCAAGGCGGCCTTGACCGTCGGCGCATTGGACCTATCGCCCGGCAACGGAGCTGGCTGCCGATAGGCCTGGCGCATCTCGCCGGGCGAGAGATTGGCGGCCAGCACAGGCACCCGCTGCTGCAAAGCTTCAGTCACGATTGGCCCGTACAGCTGCCAATCCCAGCCGTCCTGCCAAGCCAGGGCCTTGGGCAGGTCTGCCGGCAAAGGTTGCCCCGCGAGCTTGTTCAGCAGCGGTTGCTGCTCGGGCTGCAGCATTTCCAGCAGCAGGCTGCCCTGCACACGTTGGCCTTGCAGGGCTCGCAGCAGCCACAGCTGCAGTGCGTGATGGTCGGGGTTGTCGTGTTTCTCGCCGACCAGCACCCGGGGGGCGGCAGACAGGTGCTGCACCAGTTGCTCAGGGCTGATCAGCTGGCCATTGGCAAGATCGACGATATGCCCCAGCTCGGCATGGCTGCGCCCTTCACTGCTCTGCCAGGCGGGCAGCGGTGGCAGGCTGGCCTGGCAGCCACCCAGTACCAGCACCAGGCACAGCGAGAAAGCGGACAGCAGCGGATGTCGCATGGGCAGTACCTCCATGTCATTCAACAATGTATAGGCCTGCACCGGCTCTTGTGGGAGCGGCCTTGTGTCGCGAAAGGGCTGCGGAGCAGCCCCAGCAATTTGTGCATCACTGCTGAAAATCCGGGGCCGCTTTGCGGCCCTTTCGCGACACAAGGCCGCTCCCACAAAAATCGCGCACGCCTCGGCGTCTTGAATCCCCACATCAACGGGTGATGATCAGCGGATGCCCACGCTCCGGGTGCGCCTGTACCAGTACATCGATCCCGTATACCGCCTTCAACGCCGCCGGCGTCAGCACTGCTTCGGGTGCGGCAAAGGCATGGCAGCGCCCCTGCTCCAGCAGCAGGATACGGTCACAGTAGCGCGCCGCCAGGTTCAGGTCATGCAGGATCACCAGCACCGCGGCGCCACGGTCGGCAAAGCGGCGCACGGCTTCCAGGGTGGTATGCTGGTGCAACGGGTCGAGCATCGAGGTTGGCTCGTCGAGCAGCAGCGTGCTACCCGCCTCGCCCGGCCATAGCTGCGCCAGCACCCGCGCCAGGTGCACCCGTTGCCGCTCGCCCCCAGACAACGCCAGGTAACTGCGCTCCACCAGGTGCCAGGCATCCGCCGCCCGCAAGGCCGCTTCGACGATTTCCGCATCGCGCCGCTGCCCGGTGCCATGGGGCATGCGCCCCATGCCCACCACTTCCTCGACCCGGAACGAGAACCCCAGGCTGGACACCTGCGGCAACACCGCCAGGCGCCTGGCCCGTTCCTGCCCGGCCCAGTTGGCCAGCGGCCTGCCCTGTAGCGTCACCCATCCGCGATCGGGCGCCAGCTCACCACACAGTACACCCAGCAGGCTGCTCTTGCCGGCACCGTTGGGGCCGAGCACGCCCACCACCTGCCCCGGGCTCAGCTGCAAATGAATGTCATGCAGCACTTCGTTGCTGCCCCGCCGCAAGTACAGGCCCTCGGCTTGCAACATCAGCTGCGTCCTCGTATCAGCAGGAACAGGAAAAACGGTGCACCGATAAAGGCCGTGACGATGCCGATCGGCAGCTCGGCAGGCGCCAGCAGCAGCCGCGCCGCCAAATCGGCGAACAGCATCAGCACACCGCCCGCCAACAAGGAAGCTGGCAGCACCACACGGTGATCAGGCCCGGCCAGCAAGCGCACCAGGTGCGGTACCACCAGGCCGATGAAACCGATCAACCCGGCAGCCGCCACCGCCGCACCCACGCCCAGCGCCGTGCAGAACACCAGCTCGCGCTTGAGCCGCTCCACATCGATGCCCAGGTGGCGCGCCTCCGACTCACCCAGCAGCATGGCATTCAACGCCTTGGCCCGGCGTGGCAGCCACACTGCCACGCCAGCAGCCACCAGCAGCAACGGCCACAGCCGCTGGTAACTGGCACCATTGAGGCTGCCCAGGTTCCAGAACGTCAGCGTGCGCAGCGTGGCGTCGTCGGCCAGGTAGGAGAACAACCCCACGGCAGCACCACCCAGCGCGGTCATGGCCACACCGGCCAGCAGCATCGTGGCGACGTTGGTCTGGCCGTCGCGCCGCCCCAGACGATAGACCAGCGCAGTCACGCCCAGCCCACCGATGAAAGCACACAGCGACAACAAGTAAGGGGCAAGCACATCCGGCATGCCGCCCAGCCAACTGCCGCCAACGATGGCCACCGCCGCGCCCACCGCCGCCCCGGCGGCAACCCCTACCAGCCCGGGGTCGGCCAGTGGGTTACGGAACAGCCCCTGCATGGCCACACCGGACAACGCCAGCACCGCGCCCACCGCCAACCCCAGCAAGGTGCGTGGCAGGCGGATCTGGCCGAGGATCATCTCGGCCTGCTGCAGGCCATCAGCGGCAATGGGCAGCCCCAGCAGGCGCAGGCCGGCACGCAGGGTATCGAACAGCGGCAGGCTGACCGGCCCCAGGGCCAAAGACAACCACACCGCCAGCAGGCACAACAGGCTCAGGCAAACGAGCAGCGTGCGTGGCTGGACCCGCTGTTTCATTGGGCTAGGCTGGCCTTGGCAGCCGGATAGAAGGTGGCCGCAAGCAACTGCAGTGTTGCCGGCAGGCGTGGCCCGAGCCCGCCGACCAACAGCGTCGGGTCAAGCGATACCAGGCGTTTCTCGCGCACAGCGCGCGAGGCCGCCAGCGCGGGGTTTTCTTTAAGCAACGCCTGCAAGGCCTGCTCATCGGCCAGCGCCCGGTCGGAAAACACGATCACATCCGGGTCCAGCGCCGCCAGTGCTTCGCTGGAGAAATTCTTGTAGCCCTGATGTTCTGCGAGGTTGCGCCCGCCTGCCTGGCTCAGCAGCCAGTCACCGGCAGTACCCTGCCCGGCGATCAGCGGCTTGGCCCCGGCATGCCCGACCAGCAGTAACACCCCTGGTGCCTTCTGCTCCGCCCGGGCCTGCCTGACCTTGGCCTGCAAGGCATCGAGCTGCTGGTGGTAGCCCGATGCCAGGACCGCGGCCTGCTGTTCTGCGCCCAGCAACTGCCCCAGGTGCTTGAGGTTTTCATCCACCGCCGCCAGTTCGGCCTTGCTGGAGAACAGTTCGACCCGCACGCCAGCCTTGCGGATTTGCGCCAATACCGGTGGCGGCCCCATTTCCTCGGTGCCCACCAGCACATCCGGGCGCAGGCTGAGAATGCCTTCCGCAGACAGCTGCCGCTGGTAGCCGACACTGGGCAGTGACTTCAGCGATGGCGGATGCTGGCTGGTGGTGTCCACCCCCACCAACCGCGCTTCACCACCCAGCGCGCTGATCCATTCGCTCAGTGCACCACCAGCGCTGACCCAACGCTGCGGCAGCTCGGCCGCCAGGGCCTGGGTGGAGAGCACAAGGCTCGCGCACAGGGCGAGCAAGGCGACGGGACGGCGCATCATCGGGTTCCTTCTGCAGGCGGGCCGCGCGCCTTGTGGCGGGCGACGGAACTGCGCACCATAAGCAGCCGGGCGCAGCGAATGCGGGAAATTTGATAATTATTCGCATTGAAGCGTCAAGCTACCACTTGTTTCACGAGTCATCCTTGCCATGCACTTCCTTTGTACCTCCCACGGCCTGGCCGAAGGCCAAAGCCGCGCCTTCAGCGTAGACGGCATCGAACTGTTCGGCGTACGCCGCCAGGGCCAGGTGTACCTCTACCGCAACCGTTGCCCGCACCGCAGCATCCCGCTGAACTGGGCGGAAGATGCGTTTCTCGATGACAGCGCCAGCCTGATTCACTGCGCCCATCATGGCGCGCTGTTCCTGATCGAAAGCGGCGAATGCGTGGCCGGGCCGTGCGAGGGCGAGCAACTGCAGGCCCTGAGCTGCCACGAGGACAGCCAGGGCATCTGGTTCAAGGGGTAAGCAGCACCGGCAGGCGGCGGTCGATGACGATGCCTTCGGCGTCCAGGCGCGTGCCGTAGGCCAGCACCTCCACCCCGTCCGCCACCGCCGCGCGCAGGGCCTGGGCATAGGCCGCATCGATTTCCTCGGCCGGGCGCACCGCGTCGATACCGGTCAGGTTCACGCAATACAGCTGCACCGCCCGCACGCCCTGCCTGGCCAGCTTCGCCAGCTCGCGCAGGTGTTTGGCACCGCGCTGGGTCACCGCATCAGGGAAGGCCGCGACCCTGCTGTCTGGGTAGCCCAGGGTCACGCTCTTGACCTCGACATAGGCCGGGGCACCGTCGAACTCCAGGCGAAAGTCGATGCGGCTGCCTTCCTCGCCGTAGGCCACTTCACGCCTTAGAGCACTGAAGCCGGCCAGTTCGGCGATGATGCCGGCACGCAGGGCCTCTTCGACCAGTGTATTGGCCCGCCCGGTATTCACACAGGCCAGCCGCCCCTGCGGGGTTTCGCTGATTTCCCAGGTGCCCGGGAGCTTGCGCTTGGGGTCGTTGGAGCGGCTGAACCACACCTGCCCGCCTTCTCGCATGCAGTTGAGCATGGAGCCGGTGTTGGGGCAGTGGATGGTCAGTTGTTCGCCGCCGGGCAGTTCGATATCCGCCAGAAAGCGTTTGTAGCGGCGCAGCAGGCGGCCCTGTTCGAGTGGGGGATGGAATTGCATCAGCCTTGCCAACTCCGCAGGCCGCGGGCAATCCGTTGTACCGCCTCTTCCAGGCGCGGCAGGCTTTGGGTGTAGGCAAAGCGCACATGGTGGCCGGCCAGGTGACGGCCGAAGTCCAGGCCCGGGGTGAAGGCCAGGTGCTCGGTCTCCAGGAAGTGCCGGCAGAAGGCGAACGCGTCACCGCCAAAGGCACTGATGTCGGCATACAGGTAGAACGCCCCCTGCGGCTCGACGGCAATGCGGAAGCCCAGTTCGCGCAGGGCAGGCAACAGGTAGTCGCGGCGGCGGGCGAACTCGGCGCGGCGCTCCTCGAAAATGGCCAGGGTCTCGGGCTGGAAACACGCCAGCGCGGCATGCTGGGCCATGCTTGGCGCACTGATGTACAGGTTTTGTGCCAGCTTCTCCAGGTCGGCCACCGCGCCAGGAGGCGCCACCAGCCAGCCGAGGCGCCAACCGGTCATGCCGAAATACTTGGAAAAACTATTCAGGACGAATGCCGAGTCGTCCACTTCCAGCACGCTGGGTGCGTCCATGCCATAGGTCAGCCCGTGGTAGATCTCGTCCACCACCAGGTGGCCATGCCGTTCGCGGGTGGCGCGAGACAGGCCGGCCAGCTCGTCACGCCCCAGCACGGTGCCGGTCGGGTTGGCCGGCGAGGCGACCAGGGCTCCGACCGTGTCCTTGTCCCAGTAGCGGTCGACAAGGTCGGCGGTCAGCTGGTAATTCACGTCCGGGCCCACCGGCACCAGCTGCGCCCCGCCCTCGACCAGGCGCAGGAAGTGGCGGTTGCACGGGTAGCCTGGGTCGGCCAGCAGCCAGTGCTTGCCTGGGTCTACCAGCAAGCTGCTGGCCAGCAGCAACGCACCGGAGCCACCCGGGGTGATGAGGATGCGTTCAGGGTCGACACTCAGGCCGTAACGCTGGCCATAGAACCCGGCAATGGCTTCGCGCAGTGCCGGCAGGCCACGTGCGGCGGTGTAGCGGGTGTGCCCGGCGGCCAATGCTGCCTGGCCGGCGGCAACGATGGGCGCGGCCGTGGTGAAGTCCGGCTCGCCGATTTCCAGGTGGATCATGTCGTGCCCGGCCGCCTGCAGCTCGTTGGCCCGGGCCAGCAGCGCCATGACGTGGAAGGGTTCGATGGCGCGGCTGCGCGCACTGTAGGGGTGGGCCATGACCTTCTCTCAATTGGGTCTAAACTGGAGATTCTACCTCTGCACGCCACCGAACGTGCGGCTCGCGCCGCTGTCAATTACCAGGATCGGGCGGGGTAGCGCACCCCCGATCTATCTGGTAAGTTCGGCGGCTCGCAGTCGCAGGGCCGGCGGGTGCCGGAGATGGAGCAGCCTGCGCATTGGATCAGATGAGTGAGAGGCGGTCTATTCATGTCCACCGTAGAAAAGCAAAAAGCCCAGACCATGTACGGTGTCGAGCCCTACGTAGAAACCAAGGGTGAAGAGTACATGGGCGAGCCCATGAAAAAGCACTTCACCAAGCTTCTCGGCGCCTGGAAGCAAGAGCTGATGAACAGTGTCGACCGCACTGTGGACCACATGAAGGACGAGGCAGCCAACTTCCCCGACCCGGCCGACCGTGCCAGCCAGGAAGAAGAATTCGCCCTGGAGCTGCGCAACCGCGATCGCGAGCGCAAGCTGATCAAGAAAATCGACAAGACCCTCGACAAGATCAAGGCCGACGAGTACGGCTGGTGCGAATCGTGCGGCATCGAGATCGGCCTGCGTCGCCTGGAGGCCCGCCCTACCGCCGACCTGTGCTTCGACTGCAAGGAAATCGCCGAGAAAAAGGAAAAGACGGTCGGCAAAGGCTGATCTTTCTTTCCACCTGAACGGGGCGCATCATGCGCCCCGTTTCATTTATATGCCCAGCCTGACCATGACCGAATCAAGCTACATCGGGCGTTTCGCCCCCACCCCCAGCGGCTTCCTGCACTTCGGCTCGCTGGTCGCAGCCCTCGCCTCCTGGCTCGATGCCCGCGCCGTGAACGGCCGCTGGCTGCTGCGCATGGAAGACACCGACCCGCCTCGGGAAATGCCCGGTGCTCGCGATGCCATCCTGCAGACCCTGGAGCGCTACGGCCTGGAGTGGGACGGCGAAGTGGTGTTCCAGAGCCAGCGGCACGATGCCTATGCCGCGGTGGTCGACCGCCTGTTCAACATGGGCCTGGCCTACGCCTGCACCTGCTCGCGCAAGCAGCTTGAGGGTTACAACGGCATCTACCCGGGCCTTTGCCGCAACGCCGGGCATGCTCGGGAAGGCGCGGCGATCCGCCTGCGCGTGCCAGAGCTGATCTACCGCTTTACCGACCGCGTGCAGGGCGAGTTCCAGCAGCACCTGGGGCGTGAAGTGGGCGATTTCGTCATCCAGCGCCGCGACGGGCTGTATGCCTACCAGCTGGCGGTGGTACTGGACGATGCCTGGCAAGGTGTTACCGACATCGTGCGTGGCGCCGACCTGCTCGACAACACCCCGCGCCAGCTGTACCTGCAAGAGTTGCTGGGCTTTTCGCAGCCGCGTTACCTGCATATTCCGCTGATCGTGCAGCCGGACGGGCACAAGCTGGGCAAGTCGTACCGCTCGCCGCCGCTGCAGGCGGACCAGGCGACACCGCTATTGCTGCGGGCGTTGCGGGCGCTGGGGCAGGAAGCAGACCCCGAGTTGTTGCTGGCAACGCCGGCGGAGGTATTGGCGGTAGCTCGCAAGCAGTGGCGGCCCGAGGCGATTGCACAGCGGACCACGGTGCCAGAGGCTGATTTGCGCTGAGGCATTACCGGCCCTATCGCCGGCAAGCCAGCTCCCACAGGTACAGCGCAGCACTCAGATCCTGTGGTGATCCTGTGGGAGCTGGCTTGCCGGCGATAGGGCGAGAACAGGCAACCCACCCCTCAAAAACAAAAGCCCAATAAATTCAACCTCTTGGCGAACACTATGGATTCCCGCTAGCATCCGCCCAGCCATTTGCGCCAATAATAAGTCCAAGCCCGCAGCGCCCAACCATCGAGGCCAGCATGTACATCTATCGTTTGGTCCTGCTTCTGGTCGTGGGGATCTACCTGTTCTCCCCGGCCATCATGGACTGGTGGATCGAACCGACCGGAGCCTGGTATCGCCCTTACCTGCTCTGGCTGATCCTGATCGTCGTCACCTTCATCCTGCAGAGCCAACGAGATGCCGATGAGCTTTAGCCTGACCCAGATGATCCTGATCAGCGCCGCGTACCTCATGGTGCTGTTCGGCGTGGCCTGGATCAGCGAGCGGGGGTTGATCCCGCGCTCGATCATTCGCCACCCGCTGACCTACACCCTGTCGCTGGGCGTGTACGCCAGTGCCTGGGCTTTCTATGGCTCGGTGGGCCTGGCCTACCAGTACGGCTACGGCTTCCTTGCCTGTTACCTGGGGGTGTCCGGTGCGTTCCTGCTGGCGCCGGTGCTGCTCTACCCGATCCTCAAGATCACCCGTACCTACCAGCTGTCCTCGCTGGCCGACCTGCTGGCGTTCCGTTTCCGCAGCACCTGGGCCGGGGCGCTGACCACCATCATCATGCTGATCGGCGTGCTGCCCTTGCTGGCCCTGCAGATCCAGGCGGTGGCCGACTCGATCAGCATCCTCACCGGTGAACCGGTCAAGGCACGGGTGGCCTTCGCCTTCTGTGCGCTGATCATCCTGTTCACCATCTTCTTCGGCTCGCGGCACATCGCCACACGCGAAAAGCACGAAGGGCTGGTGTTCGCCATCGCCTTCGAGTCGGTGATCAAGCTGCTGGCCCTGGGCGGTATCGGCCTGTACGCCCTGTATGGCGTGTTCGGCGGCCCGCACGAACTGGAAGTGTGGCTGCTGCAGAACCAGACCGCCCTGGCGGCTCTGCATACGCCGCTGCAGGAAGGCCCATGGCGCACCCTGCTGCTGGTGTTCTTCGCCTCGGCCATCGTCATGCCGCACATGTACCACATGGCCTTCACCGAAAACCTCAACCCGCGCTCGCTGGTCAGCGCCAGCTGGGGCCTGCCGCTGTTCCTGCTGCTGATGAGCCTGGCCGTGCCGCTGGTGCTGTGGGCCGGCCTGCGCCTGGGCGCCACCACCAACCCCGAGTACTTCACCCTGGGCCTGGGGCTTGCCGCCAACAACCAGGCACTGGCGCTGCTGGCCTACGTCGGCGGCTTGTCGGCCGCCAGCGGGTTGATCATCGTCACCACCCTGGCGCTGTCGGGCATGGCCCTCAACCACCTGGTGCTGCCGCTGTACCAGCCGCCGGCCGAAGGCAACATCTACCGCTGGCTGAAATGGACCCGCCGCGCGCTGATCGTCGCCATCATCACCGCCGGGTTCATGTTCTACCTGACTCAGAACAACCATCAGAGCCTGGCCAACCTGGGCATCGTCGCCTTCGTGGCCACGTTGCAGTTCCTGCCGGGCGTGCTGTCGGTACTGTACTGGCCGACTGCCAACCGCCGTGGCTTCATCGCCGGCCTGCTGGCCGGCACCCTGGTGTGGATGGTGACCATGCTGCTGCCACTGCTGGGCAACCTGCAGGGCTTCTACATCCCGCTGCTGGACATGATCTACGTGCTGGACGACACCAGCTGGCACATGGCGGCCATCGCCTCGCTGGCGGCCAACGTGCTGTTGTTCACCCTGATCTCGCTGTTCACCAACGCCAGCAACGAAGAGGTCAGCGCCGCCGAAGCCTGCGCGGTGGACAACGTGCGCCGCCCGCAACGCCGCGAACTGCACGCTGCCTCGCCACAGGAGTTCGCCACCCAACTGGCCAAGCCGCTGGGTGCCAAGGCCGCGCAGAAGGAAGTGGAGCAGGCCCTGCGCGACCTCTACCTGCCATTCGACGAGCGCCGCCCCTATGCCTTGCGCCGCCTGCGCGACCGTATCGAGGCCAACCTGTCCGGCCTGATGGGGCCGAGCGTGGCCCAGGACATGGTCGAGACCTTCCTGCCGTACAAGTCCGGTAACGAAAACTACGTGACCGAGGACATCCACTTCATCGAAAGCCGCCTGGAAGACTACCACTCGCGCCTGACCGGCCTGGCCGCCGAGCTCGACGCCCTGCGCCGCTACCACCGCCAGACCCTGCAGGAACTGCCCATGGGCGTCTGCTCGCTGGCCAAGGACCAGGAAATCCTGATGTGGAACAAGGCCATGGAAGAGCTCACCGGCATCGCTGCCAAGCACGTGGTCGGCTCGCGCCTGGTCACCATCAGCGAACCCTGGCGCGGCCTGCTGCAAGGCTTCATCAACGTGCCCGACGAGCACCTGCACAAGCAGCGCCTGGCGCTGGACGGCCAGCCGCGCTGGCTGAACCTGCACAAGGCGGCCATCGACGAGCCACTGGCCCCGGGCAACAGCGGCCTGGTGCTGCTGGTAGAGGACCTTACCGAAACCCAGGCGCTGGAAGACAAGCTGGTGCACTCCGAACGCCTGGCCAGCATCGGCCGTCTGGCCGCCGGCGTTGCGCACGAGATCGGCAACCCGATAACCGGCATCGCCTGCCTGGCGCAGAACCTGCGCGAGGAGCGTGAGGGCGATGGCGAAATCATCGAGCTGTCCAGCCAGATTCTCGAACAGACCAAGCGGGTATCGCGCATCGTCCAGTCGCTGATGAGCTTCGCCCATGCCGGCGGCAGCCACCAGAACAGCGAAGAGCCGGTATGCCTGGCCGAAGTGGCGCAGGACGCCATCGGTCTGCTGGCGTTGAACCGGCGCAATTTCGAAGTACAGTTCTTCAACCTCTGCGACCCGGAGCACTGGGCCGAAGGGGACCCGCAGCGCCTGGCCCAGGTGCTGATCAACCTGCTCTCCAACGCCCGCGACGCATCAAAGCCCGGCAGCGCCGTGCGCGTGCGCAGCGAAGTCAGCGAGCACACCGTCGACCTGATCGTCGAGGATGAAGGCAGCGGGATCCCGAAGAACATCATGGACCGCCTGTTCGAACCCTTCTTCACCACCAAGGACCCGGGCGAAGGAACCGGACTGGGGCTCGCTCTGGTCTATTCCATCGTGGAAGAGCATTATGGGCAAATCACCATCGACAGCCCGGCCGATATCGAACGGCAACGTGGCACCCGGATCCGCGTGACCCTGCCCCGGCATGTCGTAGCGACGTCCCCTGAAATTCGAGACCGTCGAGAGAATTGAATCAATGCCGCACATTCTGATCGTCGAAGACGAAACCATCATCCGCTCGGCCTTGCGTCGCCTGCTCGAACGGAACCAGTACCAGGTCAGCGAAGCCGGCTCGGTGCAGGAAGCCCAGGAACGCTTCAGCATTGCCACCTTCGACCTGATCGTCAGCGACCTGCGCCTGCCAGGCGCGCCCGGCACCGAACTGATCAAGCTCGGCCAGGGCACTCCGGTGCTGATCATGACCAGCTACGCCAGCCTGCGCTCGGCAGTAGACTCGATGAAAATGGGCGCGGTGGACTACATCGCCAAGCCCTTCGACCACGACGAGATGCTGCAAGCGGTGGCGCGTATCCTGCGCGACCGGCAGAACGCCCCGGCTGCCGCACCGGCGGCCGAGCCACGCGCCACCAATGGCAAGGCCGCCCCGGCCGACAAAGGCAGCGCGGCAGCCGCCAATGGCGAAATCGGCATCATCGGCTCGTGCCCGCCAATGCAGGACATGTACAGCAAGATCCGCAAGGTCGCGCCCACCGACTCCAACGTGCTGATCCAGGGCGAGTCGGGCACCGGTAAAGAGCTGGTCGCACGCGCCCTGCACAATCTGTCGCGTCGGGCCAAGGCACCAATGATTTCGGTGAACTGCGCAGCCATCCCCGAGACACTGATCGAGTCCGAGCTGTTCGGCCACGAGAAAGGCGCGTTCACCGGCGCCAGCGCCGGGCGCGCTGGCCTGGTGGAAGCTGCCGATGGCGGTACCCTGTTCCTCGACGAAATCGGCGAACTGCCGCTGGAAGCCCAGGCCCGCCTGCTGCGCGTGCTGCAGGAAGGCGAGATTCGCCGGGTGGGTTCGGTACAGTCGCAAAAGGTCGATGTACGCCTGATCGCCGCGACCCACCGCGACCTGAAGAACCTGGCCAAGGCCGGCCAGTTCCGTGAAGACCTGTATTACCGCCTGCACGTGATCGCCCTGAAACTGCCTGCCCTGCGCGAGCGCGGCAGCGACGTCAACGAGATCGCCAGCGCCTTCCTCGCCCGCCAGAGCGCGCGCATCGGCCGCGACGACCTGCACTTCTCGGCCGAAGCCGAGCAGGCCATTCGTCACTACAGCTGGCCGGGTAACGTGCGAGAGCTGGAAAACGCCGTTGAGCGTGCGGTGATCCTCAGCGAGAGCGCAGAAATTTCCGCCGACCTGCTGGGCATCGACATCGAGCTAGGTGACCTGGAGGAGGACGAAATCCTCGACAACGCCCTGGTCGTGGCCAGTTCGGCGAATGCCAGCCATGAGCCGACCGAGGACCTGTCGCTGGAAGACTATTTCCAGCACTTCGTGCTCGAGCACCAGGACCACATGACCGAGACCGAACTGGCCCGCAAGCTCGGGGTCAGCCGCAAGTGCCTGTGGGAACGCCGCCAGCGCCTGGGTATCCCGCGGCGCAAGAGTAACGCTACCAGCGAGTAAGCGCGCTGCCTGGGCGGGAGGCTCCTCCTGCCCCTATCTACAACCTCTCCGTCCTCTTCGCAGGCACGCCCGCTCCCACAGGAATTTCACTGCCCTAAAGGGTGGTGCAACCCCTGTGGGAGCGGGCGAGCCCGCGAAAGGGCCGGCAAAGCCAGCGCACACACCCCAGGTAACACATCAGCCCCCGCAAAAATCTGTTACCCAAGCTTTCCGCCGTAACAGTTCCCGAGGCGTACGGTAACGAAATTTCGACATTTTCGACCGCTGAAAAACTGCTCGCCACCTCCAACCCCTTGATTTTACTGGGTTTGCAAAAGTTGGCACGGCACCTGCTATATGTCTGGTACAAGAACAATAACAAGCACTGCAACTCAGAATAAGAACAAGACGAAACGGCTCACGCACAATAAAAACAAGACGGCGGAGGCGCAGCTAACTGATTCTTTTGGAGAGGATGCGTGTTTGGGGCTTGCCCCACAACCAGGCAGAGAACAATAAAAACTGCACTAAAAAGCAGCGCCTGAACTGGTTGGATCGACAGATCAACGTGACATCAGCGACCAAAGCAATCCGTTTGCTCTTAACCCCTGGATTGGGGGTCGTCCACAAGCTTCGAGATTTGTGGACAGGGCACTCAACAAAAACAAGAAGCCCAGCAAAAAAACAATAAGAGCACGCAACGACTTCTTGGGGAGCTTAGGCTCCCCTTGTCGTTTCTACCCTTCCGGCATGCATCCTGCTACCCGCCTACACCATTCCTTGAGTAAATGCTAGAATCCCCGCCCATCATGCGGCCATTCTCCTATTCTTGGCCGAACATTCCTTCAAACAGTGCATCCCATGCTGAAGAAGCTGTTCCAGTCGTTCCGCCCGCCCGTACCGGGCCCGCACCACAGGCGCACCACGCCTGAGGTGATCAACAAGAGCCAGCACTCGCTGCAACGCCACCAGTTCAGCCGCCATGCGGTGAACATCGTGGAACGCCTGCAGAGCGCCGGTTACCAGGCTTACCTGGTCGGTGGCTGTGTCCGCGACCTGATGCTGGGCATCACGCCGAAAGACTTCGACGTCGCCACCAGTGCCACCCCCGAACAGGTCCGTGCCGAGTTCCGCAACGCGCGCATCATTGGCCGCCGCTTCAAGCTGGTCCACGTGCATTTCGGCCGTGAGATCATCGAAGTCGCCACCTTCCGCGCCCACCACTCGGAAGACGACCAGGGCGACAGCCACCGTTCGTCGCACAATGCCAGTGGCCGCATCCTGCGTGACAACGTGTACGGCACCCTGGAAGAGGACGCGCAACGTCGCGACTTCACCATCAACGCCCTGTACTACGACCCGGTCAGCGAGCGCATCCTCGACTACGCCAACGGCGTGCACGATATTCGCAACCGCCTGCTGCGCCTGATCGGTGACCCTACCCACCGCTACCAGGAAGACCCGGTGCGCATGCTGCGCGCGGTGCGTTTCGCCGCCAAGCTCGACTTCGGCATCGAAAAGCACACGGTCCAGCCGATCCGCGAGCTGGCCCCACTGCTGCGCGAGATTCCGCCAGCGCGCCTGTTCGAAGAGAGCCTCAAGCTGTTCCTCTCCGGCCAGGGCGCCATCGTCTTCGAGATGCTGGTCGACCTGCAGTTGTTCGAGCCGCTGTTCCCGGCCAGTTCGCATGCCCTGGACGAGCGCCCGACCTACACCCACACGCTGATCAGCCAGGCGCTGAACAACACCGACCTGCGCGTGAAGCAAGGCAAACCGGTAACTCCGGCCTTCCTCTTCGCCGCGCTGCTGTGGCCAGCCCTGCCGGCCCGCGTGCTACACCTGCAGAACCAGGGCGTGCCGCCGATCCCGGCCATGAACGGTGCGGCCCACGACCTGATCGCCGAGCAATGCGCACGCATCGCCATCCCCAAGCGCTTCACCCTGCCGATCCGCGAGATCTGGGACATGCAGGAGCGCCTGCCACGCCGCAGCGGCAAGCGCGCCGACATGCTGCTGGACAACCCGCGCTTCCGTGCCGGCTACGACTTCCTGCTGCTGCGCGAAAGCGCCGGGGAAGAAACCGACGACCTCGGCCAGTGGTGGACCGACTACCAGGATGCCAACGACAGCGAGCGCCGCGAGATGATCCGCGAGCTGGGCAGCCGTGACGAAGGCACCGGCGCCGGCCCGCGCAAACGCAAGCGTAGCGGTGGCAAGCGCAAGCGCAGTGGCGACGAGGCGTTCGAGTGAGTACCCGCGCCTATATCGGCCTGGGCAGCAACCTGGACGCACCTGCCGAGCAGCTGCGCAGCGCCTTGCAGGCCCTCGACCAGGTCGAAGCCACACGCCTGGTGGCGGCCTCGGCCCTGTACACCAGCGATTCGCTGCTGCCCGGCCAGCCGCGCTACACCAACGCCGTCGCCGCCCTGGACACCGCCCTGCCACCGCTGGCCCTGCTCGATGCACTGCAGGCCATCGAGAACGATCAGGGCCGCGTGCGCAAGGAACGCTGGGGCCCGCGCACGCTGGACCTGGACATCCTGCTGTTCGGCGACCAGGTGCTCGATGAGCCGCGCCTGAAAGTGCCGCATTACCACATGCATGCCCGGCCTTTCGTGCTGTACCCGCTGGCGGAACTGGTACCGGGCGATTTCCGCCTGGCCGATGGCCGCGCCCTCGCGCAACTGCTCGACGACTGCCCGTTCGTCGGCCTGGAACGCCTGTAAACCGGGCGTTCCAGCCTTGCACACTGGCGCGGTAACGCCAGTAACACCCTGATCGTAACAATGCGGTAACAGGGTGATTGACTTCCCCAACCTCGCTCACGACTATAGGCGTCCCGTGTGGCACCAAAGTGCCGCATACCCGTATTTAGGCCCGGACGGACCTGTGCCCGAACATCACGCGCGATGATGTGCCGCTCCGGAAGATGACTACACGCGTTGAATGCAGTCGTTTCTTACAGCGCCTGAACGAGGAATTTCCTACATGCCTGAAGTAACCCTGACCACCCTCAATGGCCTCAAGGCCAAGGGTGAAAAAATCACCATGCTGACCTGCTACGACGCGACCTTCGCCAAGGCCGCCAGCCAGGCCGGTGTCGAAGTGTTGCTGGTGGGCGACTCGCTGGGCATGGTCCTGCAAGGCCACGACAGCACACTGCCGGTGACCACCGCGGACATGGCCTACCATACCGCCAGCGTCAAACGTGGCAACGACGGCGCGCTGATCCTCGCCGACCTGCCGTTCATGGCGCACGCCACCCCGGAGCAGGCCTTCGCCAACAGCGCCACGCTGATGCAGGCCGGCGCCCACATGATCAAGATCGAAGGCGCTGCCTGGCTGGCCGAGACCATCCGCCTGCTGGCCGAGCGTGGCGTGCCGGTGTGCGCGCACATGGGCCTGACCCCGCAGACTGTCAACGTGCTGGGCGGCTACAAGGTGCAGGGCCGCCATGAAGCCCAGGCCCGGCAGATGCGCGCCGACGCCATCGCCCTGGAACAGGCCGGTGCAGCCATGCTGCTGCTCGAATGCGTGCCCAGCGAACTGGCGGCGGAAATCACCAGTGCCGTATCCATCCCGGTGATCGGCATTGGCGCCGGCAGCGGCACCGATGGCCAGGTACTGGTCCTGCACGACATGCTCGGGCTGTCGCTGAGCGGCCGGGTACCGAAGTTCGTGAAGAACTTCATGCAAGGCCAGCCGGATATCCACAGCGCCCTCGTCGCTTACGTCGAGGCGGTCAAGCAAGTCAGCTTCCCAGGCAGCGAACACGGGTTCAGTGCATGAATACAGTCAAGACCGTCCGCGAACTGCGCGCCGCAGTCGCCCGCGCCCGCGGTGAAGGCAAGCGCATCGGCTTCGTGCCGACCATGGGCAACCTGCACAGCGGCCATGCAGCCCTGGTGACCAAGGCTGCGCAGCGCGCCGATTTCGTGGTCGCCAGCATCTTCGTCAACCCGCTGCAGTTCGGCGCCAACGAAGACCTCGACAAGTACCCTCGCACCCTGGCCGCCGACCAGGAGCGCCTGCTCCAGGCTGGCTGCAATCTGCTGTTCGCGCCCAGTGTCGAAGAGATGTACCCCGACGGCATGAGCGTGCAAACCCGCGTCAGCGTGCCCCACCTTTCCGAAGGCCTGTGCGGCGCCAGCCGGCCCGGGCATTTCGAAGGCGTGGCCACCGTGGTCAGCAAGCTGTTCAACATGGTCCAGCCCGACCTTGCCGTGTTCGGTGAAAAGGACTTCCAGCAGCTGGCGGTGATCCGTGCCATGGTGCGAGACCTGAACATGCCGATCCAGATCATCGGCGAGCCCACCGTGCGGGCCGAGGACGGCCTGGCGCTGTCGTCGCGCAACGGTTACCTCACGCCTGAGCAGCGTGCTGCGGCGCCAGCGTTGTACCGCACGCTGCAGCACATCGCTGCTGGCATCGGCCGTGGCCAACGGGACTTTGCCGCGCTGGTTGCCGAAGGCCAGGCGCAGTTGACCGCCGCTGGTTTCCGGCCGGATTACCTGGAAGTGCGTCATGCCGTGAGCCTGCGCCCGGCAGTGATCGATGATCGAGACCTGGTGGTGATTGCGGCGGCTTACCTGGGTAACACACGGTTGATCGACAACCTGTACCTGCATCTGGAAGTGAAGACCGCGTAACGGCCTTGGGCTGCCTTGCAGCCCATTCGCCGGCAAGCCAGCTCCCACCTCGACCGCATCGGCCTCGAGCCATGCGCTATCCCTGTGGGAGCTTGCCAGCGATGAGGCCAGTACCGGTAACACAAAGACCGCTGCGCCCCCAAATCACACCCCGACCGCATCGGCCAGCCATGCGCTATTCCTGTGGGAGCTGGCTTGCCGGCGATGAGGCCAGTACCGGTAACACAAAGACTGCTGCGCCTCAAATCACACCCCGACCGCATCGGCCTCGAGCCATGCGCTATTTCTGTGGGAGCTGGCTTGCCGGCGATGAGGCCAGTACCGGTAACACAAAGACCGCTGCGCCCCAAATCACACCTCGACGCATCGGCCTCGATCCATGCGCTATCCCTGTGGGAGCTGGCTTGCCGGCGATGAGGCCAATACAGGCAATACAAGACAGTTGCCTCCCCCAAATTCCCCGCCATACCCATTCCCTGCAAGTGGCCTTTGCCTATAATGGTGCCAGCCTGAACCCGGCAATGAGTGCCGTGTCCAAGGTCTCACCACGCACCAAGGGAACCCCGCGCAATGGCGTATTACCGTACACCCCACGATGTCACGGCCCTGCCCGCCTGGCAGGCGCTCCAGCAACACCGCGACGCCATGCAAGGTTTCAGCATGCGCGAAGCCTTCGCCGCCGATACCAAGCGCTTCGACCAGTTCTCCCTGAGCTCCTGCGGCCTGTTCCTCGACTACTCGAAAAACCTGATCACCGAACAAAGCCGCGACCTGCTGGTGAACCTGGCCAACGAAGTGGGCCTGCAGGACGCCATCAAGTCGATGTTCAGTGGCGAAATCATCAACGCCTCCGAAGGGCGCCCGGTGCTGCACACCGCCCTGCGCCGGCCGGTGGGCGACAAGCTCAGTGTCAACGGCGTGAACGTCATGCCGGAAGTGCACAAGGTGCTCAACCAGATCACCGAACTGGTCGGCCGCATCCACGACGGCCTGTGGCGCGGCTACAGCGAAAAACCGATCACCGACGTGGTCAACATCGGCATCGGTGGCTCGTTCCTCGGCCCCGAGCTGGTCTCCGAGGCGCTGCTGCCCTACGCCCAGCGCGGTGTGCGCTGCCACTACCTGGCGAACATCGATGGCAGTGAGTTCCACGAGCTGTCGGCCAACCTGCGCGCCGAAACCACCCTGTTCATCGTCTCGTCGAAGTCGTTCAACACCCTCGAGACCCTGAAGAACGCCATGGCCGCGCGTACCTGGTATCTGGCCCAGGGCGGCTCGGAAGCCGAGCTGTACCGCCACTTCATCGCCGTTTCCAGCAACAAGGCCGCCGCCGTGGCCTTCGGCATCCGTGAAGAAAACATCTTCCCGATGTGGGACTGGGTGGGCGGGCGCTACTCGCTGTGGTCGGCCATCGGCCTGCCGATCGCCCTGGCCATCGGTACCGCCAACTTCAAGGAACTGCTGTCCGGTGCCTACACCATGGACCAGCACTTCCAGACCGCACCGTTCGAAAAGAACATGCCGGTACTGCTGGCCCTGCTGGGCGTGTGGTACGGCAACTTCTGGGGCGCCCAGAGCCACGCGATCCTGCCGTACGACCACTACCTGCGCAACATCACCAAGCACCTGCAACAGCTGGACATGGAGTCCAACGGCAAGAGCGTGCTGCAGGACGGCACCCCGGTGAAAACCGACACCGGCCCGGTGATCTGGGGCGGCGTCGGCTGCAACGGCCAGCATGCCTACCACCAGTTGCTGCACCAGGGCACCCAGCTGATTCCGGCCGACTTCATCGTGCCGGTGGTGAGCTTCAACCCGGTGGCCGACCATCACCAGTGGCTGTACGCCAACTGCCTGTCGCAGAGCCAGGCGCTGATGCTGGGCAAGACCCGCGAGGAAGCCGAAGCCGAGCTGCGTGGCAAGGGCCTGAACGAAGCGGATATCGAAAAGCTGGCCCCGCACAAGGTCATCCCGGGCAACCGCCCGAGCAATACCCTGGTGGTGGAGCGCATCAGCCCGCGCCGCCTGGGCGCGCTGGTGGCGATGTACGAGCACAAGGTCTTCGTACAGAGCGTGATCTGGGGCATCAACGCCTTCGACCAGTGGGGCGTGGAGCTGGGCAAGGAGCTGGGCAAGGGCGTTTACCAACGCCTGGTCGGCAGCCTGGAAGACAGCGCCGAAGATGGCTCTACCCAAGGCCTGATCAACTACTTCCGCGGCCGTCACCGCGGTTGATCCCAAAGCCGTCACACGGTCGCTCCGTGTAGGAGCGGCCTTGTGCCGCGATGGGCCGCAGAGCGGCCCCAACAATTGATGCGCCAGCGCTGAGATCCCGGGGCCGCTCTGCGGCCCATCGCGACACAAGGCCGCTCCTACAGGGACCGAGTCTACCCTCAAGGAACATCACCTCTGGCTACACTGTCCTATCGAATAGCCGTTGCAGTCCATCGCCCCTTACAAGAGCAGGACCACCCGCCATGTTCGATATCCGCAACTACCCCCAGGCCCTGGCCGTCAGCCAGTCCGCCGCCCTCAACCCCGATGAGTACCGCCGCCTCTACCGCCAGTCGGTGGATGACCCCGACACCTTCTGGGCCGAACAGGCCAAGCGCCTGGATTGGATAAAACCCTGGTCGAGCGTGCAGCAATGCGACCTGAGGACCGGCAGCGCCCGCTGGTTCGACGGCGCCCAGCTCAACGTCAGCTACAACTGCATCGACCGCCACCTGGCCCGACGCGGCGAACAGACCGCCCTGCTGTGGGAAGGTGATGATCCCAAGGATTCCAAGGCCATCACCTACCGCGAACTGCACCGCCAGGTCTGCCGCCTGGCCAATGCGCTGAAAGCACGCGGGGTGAAGAAAGGCGACCGGGTGTGCATCTACATGCCGATGATCCCCGAGGCCGCCTTCGCCATGCTTGCCTGCACCCGCATCGGTGCCATCCACTCGGTGGTGTTCGGCGGCTTCTCGCCCGATGCCCTGCGCGACCGTATTCTCGATGCCGACTGCCGTACGGTGATCACCGCCGATGGAGGCGTGCGCGGCGGCAAACGCATCCCGCTGAAACAGAACGTCGACAAGGCCCTGGCCAGCTGCCCCGCGGTCAGTAGCGTATTCGTGGTGCGCCGCACCGGCGGCGATGTCGCCTGGGCCGAAGGCCGTGACCTCTGGTACCACGAGGCAACGGAAAAGGCCGGCGACGACTGCGCTCCCGAACCGATGGGCGCCGAAGACCCGCTGTTCATCCTCTACACCTCCGGCAGCACCGGCAAACCCAAAGGCGTGCTGCACACTACCGGCGGCTACCTGCTGCAGGCCACCCTCACCTTCAAGGTGGTGTTCGACTACCGAGACGGCGAGGTGTTCTGGTGCACCGCCGATGTCGGCTGGGTCACCGGCCACAGCTACATCGTCTATGGCCCTCTGGCCAATGGCGCGATCTCGCTGATGTTCGAAGGCGTACCCAACTACCCGGACACCTCGCGCTTCTGGCAAGTGGTGGACAAGCACCAGGTGAACATCTTCTACACCGCCCCGACTGCCCTGCGCGCGCTGATGCGCGAAGGCTCCGCGCCGCTGCAAAACACTTCACGCCAGAGCCTGCGCCTGCTGGGCAGCGTCGGCGAGCCGATCAACCCCGAAGCCTGGGAGTGGTATTTCGAGGAAGTCGGGCAAAAGCGCTGCCCCATCGTCGATACCTGGTGGCAGACAGAAACCGGCGGCATCATGCTCACCCCGTTGCCCGGCTCGCAGTCGCTCAAGCCCGGCTGTGCCACCCAGCCCATGTTCGGCGTACAACCAGTGCTGCTGGACGAAAAGGGCAAGCTCATCGAAGGCCCCGGTGCCGGCCTGCTGGTGATCAAGGCCAGCTGGCCCGGGCAGATCCGTAGCGTCTATGGCGACCATCAGCGCATGGTCGACACCTACTTCAAGCCGATGCCCGGCTATTACTTCACCGGCGACGGTGCCCGCCGCGATGCCGATGGTGACTACTGGATCACCGGGCGTATCGATGACGTGATCAACGTTTCCGGCCACCGTATCGGTACCGCCGAAGTGGAAAGCGCGCTGGTGCTGCATGACAGCGTCGCCGAAGCGGCGGTGGTCGGTTACCCCCACGACCTGAAGGGCCAGGGCGTGTACGCCTTCGTCACGCCCATGAATGGCGTAACGCCGGACGACGCGCTCAAGGCCGAGTTGCTGGCCCTGGTCAGCAAGGAAATCGGCAGTTTCGCCAAGCCCGAGCTGATCCAGTGGGCCCCGGCGCTGCCCAAGACACGCTCAGGCAAGATCATGCGGCGTATACTGCGCAAGATCGCCTGCAACGAACTCGACAACCTGGGCGATACCTCGACCCTGGCCGACCCAAGCGTGGTGCAGGGCCTGATCGACAAACGCCTCAACCAGTAACCGGCGGCCGCTGTTCATGGCCGCCCTGAACCACAGGTCGCCATGGAAGCCCTTCGCCGCCGCATCGAAACCCAGGTCATGAGCCTTACCGGGCTGGCCCTCGGCCAGCTCGACCTGGAATCGCCCAAGGGCGACCCCGGCCTGTTCGGCCCGCACAGTATCAGCTGGCGGGTACATGGCGACTTCCCGAGCATGCTGGTCGGTGGCATCAGCGCCCTCATGCTGCAATTGCTGCACCCGCTGGCCCTGGCCGGGGTGTGGGACCATTCCAACTTCCGTGAAGACCTGCTCGGCCGCCTGCGCCGCACCAGCCAATTCATCTCCGGCACCACCTTCGGCGCCACCCGCGATGCCGAGTGGCTGATCGACAAGGTGCGCACCATCCACCTACAGGTGACCGGCACCGCGCCGGATGGCCGCCCATATGCGGCCAGCGACCCGGACCTGCTGACCTGGGTGCATGTGGCGGAAGTCAGCAGCTTCCTCGCCGCCCACCTGCGTTACCGCAACCCGCACCTTGCGCGCACCGAGCAGGATGCCTACTACGCAGAGATCGCGCTGATTGCCGAGCGTCTTGGCGCCCGCGACGTGCCGCGCTCGTGCCAGCAAGTCGAGGACTACCTGCAGCGCATGCGCCCACAGTTGCACTGCGACGCCCGCAGCCATGAGGTGGTCGGCATCCTGCTCGATGCCCCCGCCCCCAGCCGCCTGGCACAGCCAGTGGGCAAGCTGATGCTGCACGCCGGCATCGACCTGCTGCCGGCCTGGGCCCAGGCCATGCTCGGCCTGCAGCACGGCCCGTTGCAGCGACGCATGATCCGCCTGGGGCTGCAACGCACCGCGCCGATACTGCGCTGGGCGATGCGCGACGGCTCGGCGCATCGGGCCAAACGGCGCATGGGTATCGAATGAGGTCAAATGGTCGCCTCAGCGGAACTGATTTAACGTGCCATACTCCAAGCTCTCCTGCTTAGACAGACGAAGCGACACATGTACAAAGGATTGACTCGCGCCGCTGGCGCACTGCTGGCCCTCGTAGCCCTCTACAGCCTTCTCGGCTTTCTCGTTCTCCCCGGTGTCGCGCTGCGCATCGCCAACCAGCAGTTGGCCCAGTACGCGACCGTGCCTGCCCACCTCGAACGGATCGAGCTCAACCCCTTCAGCCTCGAGCTGACGCTGTGGGGCCTGCAGATCGGCGAGCCGGGCAAGGAGCAGGTCGGCTTCGAGCGGCTGTACGCCAACCTCTCGCTCGACAGCCTGTGGAGCGGTGCCCTGCACCTGGACGCAGTGGAACTGGTCAAGCCACGCAACGAAGTACTGTTCGCCAAGGACGGTACCCTCAACCTGACCCGCCTGTTCAAACTGCCAGCCAGCGAAGCCAAGCCTGACGAGCCGCCCAGCGACCCGTTCCCGCTACGCATCGGCAGCATCAAGCTCAGCGACGGCTACCTGCACTTCGAGGACCTGCGCCCGAGCGAGCCGATCGAGTTCCTCTACGACAACATGAACCTGGAGCTGAAAAACCTCAGCACCCTGCCCAACGACAATGCCGACATGACCCTGGTGGCCATCGGCCCCAACGGCGGGCGCATCGACTGGAAAGGTACCCTGAGCCTGGCCCCGATCGCCTCTGAAGGCACACTGAAGATCACCGAAGGCAAGATGAAGGCATTCTGGCCCTATGTGCGCGATGCCGTGCCACTGGTGCTGGAAGAGGGCGTGGTCAGCCTCGACACCCACTACAAGCTCAACCTTGCCAAACAGACCGAACTGTTGCTGGACAACGCGTCGGTGCGCATCGCCCCGTTTGCCATCAAGGCCCCGGATGGCCGCCCGCTGGCACACCTGGCCAGCCTGGAAGTAAGCGAAACCTCGGTCGACCTGGTCAAGCAGCTGGTCACCGTGGGCAAGATCCGCAGCGAAAAACTGGAAACCTGGGCTGCGCTGGAAAAGGACGGCCAGCTTGACTGGCAGAAGCTGTTCGCCAGCCAGCCGGCCAAGGCTACGCCGAAGGAAAAGGCCGAGCCGGCAGCCGCCGAACCCACGCCCGAACAGCAAGCCGCCAAGGAGCCGAGCAAACCCTGGCAGGTGCTGCTCAAGGATGTGCAACTGCGTAACTACCTGGTGCACCTGGCAGACCGTACCCAGAAGGAGCCAGTGGCCCTCGACGTCGGCCCGCTCAACGCCGACCTGCAAGGTTTCGACAGCCTCAACAAGTCGCCCTTCACCCTCAAGCTCGATACCGGCGTGGGCAAGCAAGGCAAACTGCAGGCGGCCGGCCAGGTCAACCTGGCGCCCATCTGGGCCAAGCTGGACGTGAGCACCCGCGACATCGACCTGCGAGTGGCCCAGGCCTATATCAGCCCGTTCATCCTGCTGGAGCTGCGCAGCGGCATGCTCGCCAGCGACCTCAAGGTCGACCTGAAGAACACCGCACCGCTGGCCTTCAGTGTTACCGGCAAGGCACAGGTCAGCCAGCTGCACACCCTCGACACCATCAAGAGCCGTGACTTCGTCAAATGGCAGCAAGTGAACGTCGACGGCCTGTCCTACGTGCACGGCGATGCGCTGTCGATCGACAAGGTGACTCTGCTGCAACCCTATGCGCGCTTCATCATCAACGAGGACCGCACCACCAACATCAACGACCTGCTGATCCCGCAGCCGGCCGGCGCCCCGACGACCAGCCAGGCCAAGCCGGCCGCTGCCAGCAACGACAAGCCGCTGGGCATCCACATCGGCCAGATCGACATCAACGACGGCTCGGCCAACTTCGCCGACCTGTCCCTCACCCCCAACTTCGCGACGGCCATCCAGCAGCTCAACGGCCGGATCGGCACCATCGACAACCGCAAGCCGGTGCCGGCCAAGGTCGACGTCAAGGGCAAGGTCGACCGCTACGCGCCGGTCACCATCAAAGGCGCCCTCAACCCGTTCAACCCGCTGGCCAGCCTGGACATCGCCACCAGCTTCAAGCGGGTCGAGCTGACCACACTCACCCCCTACTCCGGCAAGTTCGCCGGCTTCCGCATCCGCAAGGGCCGGCTCAACCTCGACCTGCACTACCTGATCACCAATGGCCAGCTGAAGGCCGAAAACAAGGTGGTGGTAGAGCAGCTGCAGTTGGGCGAGAAGGTCGACAGCCCGGACGCCGTGGACCTGCCGATCCGCCTGGCGGTGGCGCTGCTGAAGGACACCGAAGGCAAGATCTCGATCGAGCTGCCGGTGTCCGGCGACCTCAACAACCCGCAGTTCAGCGTGATGCCGATCGTCTGGCAAACCCTGCGCAACCTGGTGTTGCGTGCGGCGCAGGCACCGTTCAAGTTCATTGGCGGGCTGGTTGCCGGCGGTGGTTCGGAAGACTTGGGCAACGTGGCCTTCGCCCCGGGCTCCAGCGAGCTCGGTAGCGACGCCCAGGCATCGCTGGACAAGCTGGCGTCGGCCCTGAAGGAACGCCCGGAACTGCGCCTGGAAATCGAAGGCACCAGCGCCCAGGCCAGCGATGGCCCGCTGATCGCCCAGCAGCGCCTGGAGCGCGAGTACCAGGCCACCTGGTACAAGATCCTGCAGCGTCGCGGTGACAAGGTGCCGGCCAATGCCTCGATGCTGGTGGTCGACGACAGTGACAAACCGGCGATGCTCGAAGGCATCTACCGTAACCGCCTGAAGCAGCAGCCGCCTGCCGAATGGGAGCAACTGGGCCGCGACGAGCGCACCGCCAAGCTGCGCGAGGCGGTGATCAAGTCCTGGGCCGAGAGTACTGCGCTACTGCGCACGCTGGGCCAGGAGCGGGCCAGCAGCATCAAGGATTACCTGGTGGACAAAGGCCAGCTGGAAGATGACCGGGTGTACTTCATCGATACCAACCTGGGCCAGGCCGAGAGCGATGGGCGGGTGGTGACGCCGATGCATCTGGATGCCGAGTAACTTCTACTAGCAGGTCTGGCCTCTTCGCGGGCTTGCCCGCTCCCACAGGGACCGCACACAGTTCAAGGCCTGTGCAGTACCTGTGGGAGCGGGCAAGCCCGCGAAGAGGCCGGTACAGGCTTCACACCAAACGCTGCCCCGACACCGCCGGATGGTACAACGGCTGCACCTTGTTCCCTGCCGGGTCCAACAGGTGGAAGCTGTGCGCCCCGTCACCATGGTTGAACGGCCGGTCCAGCAAGGTCACGCCGTGCGCCTTGAAGTACTGGTACCAGGCTTCCAGCTCCTCCACGCTATCGACGATGAACCCATAGTGGTCCAGGGTCTGCAACCCATTGGCCGCCCCTGCCCCGCGCCCCAGCGACAGGTTGTCGTTACCACAAGTGAGATACACCAGGTCTTCGTTGGCGCGGTTCAGCACTTCCATGCCCAGCACATCGACGTAGAAGCGTTCACACTCCTCCAGGTTGGGTACCAACAAGGCAATATGACGCAGGCCGTTCAGGCGGCCAGGGCGTGCAGGCAATTCGGACATTGGCGAGTCTCCATTTTTGTATACAATTCACAATAGAATTTAAAACAAAAGGAGAGCCTTGTGTATAGCCTGTTCATCAAGACCCGAGTGAAGCCCGGTTGCGCCGAGGAATTTCTGACTGCGATCAAGGTCAATGCCGCGGCTTCCGTTGCCAACGAACCTGGCTGTCTGGTGTTCGATGTGTCGCAGGACCGGGTCGAGCCGGAGGTCATCTACCTGTACGAGATCTACCGCGATGATGCGGCGTATGACGCGCATACGCAGACTGCGCACTTTCGCGATAGCCGGCCGTTGGTCGAGCCGCTGATCGTCGAGCAGGAATGCTTCGAGAGTGATGTGATTGCGCGTAATCCGGTGTACTAGCCACCAATGAAAAGCCCCGGCAAATAGCCGGGGCTCGGAGCGAAGGTGGCCAAATCCTTTTGGCCGACGGGACATTCCTTATTCGGCTTTCAGGCCGTCCGACATCACACTTTTGACGCCTTTGATGTTCTTGGTAATACGAACAGCTTCTTCTTTCTGGGACTGAGTCACCGCCACGTCAGACGACAGCGAGACGACACCTTGGCTGGTCTCGACTTTGATGTCGCTGCCTGGAATACCTTTTTCAGTCAGCAGGTCCGCTTTCACTTTGGTGGTGATCCAGGTGTCAGATCCTTCCTGCTTGGCGTTGTCCACGGTATTGGCGGCCAACATGACTGGAGCCTGGGTTGGCTCTGCAGCGAATGCGCCGTTAGCCATGGTCAGGGTCAGGGCGGTAGCAGTAGCGGCAGCAATGGCGAACTTCTTCATGTGAGTCACTCCTGTTTTTCGAAAGGTCTGCGCCGTATGTCCTGGCGTCAGATATGAAGGTAGTTGCACGCGCTGTGCCAGATTTTTCGCTTCGCTTGTTTCCTTTCAAATCAATAAGTTAGCGAAAAACCAGCATTCCCGTCGTCGTGCATTTTGCAATCTGCACGGTAAACCTGCATGCAAGATGCAAGTCCGCAAAAGGTTCCCTTTCGCCCATGAAAAAAGGGCCCCGAAGGGCCCTTTTCCTGTTGCGTGGCAGTCGCTTAGACGCCCGAGGCCTTGGCCGCGGCAACGTCCTTGATCGACAGCTTGATACGGCCGCGGTTGTCCACGTCCAGTACCAGTACTTCGACTTCCTGGCCTTCTTTCAGGATGTCGGTGACTTTCTCGACGCGAGCATCGCTCAGCATGGAGATGTGCACCAGGCCGTCCTTGCCAGGCAGGATGTTGACGAAGGCACCGAAGTCGACGATGCGCTCGACCTTGCCGACGTAGATCTTGCCGATCTCGGCCTCGGCGGTGATGCCCAGGATGCGCTGCTTGGCAGCCTCTGCCGCTTCCTTGGTTTCGCCGAAGATCTTGATCGAGCCGTCGTCTTCGATGTCGATCGAAGCCTTGGTCTCTTCGCAGATGGCGCGAATGGTGGCACCACCTTTACCGATGACGTCACGGATCTTGTCGGTGTCGATCTTCATCGCGATCATGGTCGGGGCGTTGGCCGACAGCTCGCTACGCGACTGGGCGATGATCTGGTTCATCTGGCCGAGGATGTTCAGGCGCGCTTCCAGGGCCTGGCCCAGGGCGATTTCCATGATCTCTTCGGTGATGCCGTTGATCTTGATGTCCATCTGCAGCGCAGTAACACCCTTGGCGGTACCGGCTACCTTGAAGTCCATGTCGCCCAGATGGTCTTCGTCACCCAGGATGTCGGTCAGGACGGCGAACTTGTCACCTTCCTTGACCAGGCCCATGGCGATACCGGCAACCGGTGCCTTCATCGGTACACCGGCGTCCATCAGGGCCAGGGAAGCACCACAGACCGAAGCCATGGAGCTGGAACCGTTGGATTCGGTGATTTCCGATACCACGCGGATGGTGTACGGGAAGTCGCTGTCGCTCGGCAGCATGGCCTGCACGCCACGACGGGCCAGGCGGCCGTGGCCGATTTCACGACGGCCGGCGCCGCCCATGCGGCCGCACTCACCCACCGAGAATGGCGGGAAGTTGTAGTGCAGCATGAACGGGTCTTTCTTCTCGCCTTCCAGGGTGTCCAGCAGCTGGGCGTCACGGGCAGTACCCAGGGTCGCGACGACCAGGGCCTGGGTTTCGCCACGGGTGAACAGCGCCGAACCGTGGGTCTTCGGCAATACGCCGACTTCGATGTTCAGCGGGCGCACGGTGCGGGTGTCACGGCCGTCGATACGCGGTTTGCCGTTGACGATGTTCTCGCGGACGGTGCGGTATTCCAGCTCGCCGAAGATGTCCTTGATGGCGCCGGCGGAAGGGCCGGTCTCTTCGTTGCTCAGACGGGCAACAGCCTCGTCGCGCAGCTGGCCCAGGCGGTTGTAACGGTCAGCCTTCTGAGTGATGGTGTAGGCCTGCGAAACGGCTTCGCCGAACTCGCCACGCACCAGGTTCATCAGCTCGACGTTGGCTGGGGCTGGCTGCCAGTCCCAGGTCGGCTTGCCGGCTTCGGCGGCCAGTTCCTTGACGGCCTGGATCACGGCCTGGAATTCGTCGTGGGCGAACAGTACGGCGCCCAGCATCTGGTCTTCGGTCAGCTCTTTGGCTTCCGATTCAACCATCAGTACAGCGTCGGAGGTACCGGCAACGACCATGTCCAGGCTCGAGGCAGCCAGTTGCTCGTAGGTCGGGTTCAGCAGGTAGCCGGTGCTTTCGTGGAAGGCAACGCGAGCGGCGCCGATCGGGCCTTCGAACGGAATGCCGGAAATGGCCAGGGCAGCCGAGGTACCGATCATCGCAGCGATGTCCGGGTCGGTCTTCTTGCTGGTGGAAACCACGGTGCAGACGACCTGCACTTCGTTCATGAAGCCTTCCGGGAACAGCGGACGGATCGGACGGTCGATCAGGCGCGAGGTCAGGGTCTCTTTCTCGGAAGGACGGCCTTCACGCTTGAAGAAGCCACCCGGGATCTTGCCGGCGGCGTAGGTCTTTTCCTGGTAGTGGACCGACAACGGGAAGAAACCCTTGCCTGGATCGGCCTGTTTGGCGCCTACCACAGTCACCAGCACGGTGACGTCGTTGTCGACGGTCACCAGCACGGCGCCGGTTGCCTGACGGGCAATACGGCCCGTTTCGAGAGTAACGGTCGATTGACCGAACTGGAAAGTCTTGATTACCGGGTTCACGGTTTCCTACCTTTTTCAGTGGCTCTTGGGGGAACTGGTTTCTTGCGAATTCTTGGGCAGAACGGGGAATCGGCCCCATTGACCGTCCAGATACAACACGAGGCTGGGAGCCTGGCACCAAGCGGAAAATCCGCTCAGCATTGCCAGGCTGCCAACCTCGGAGATACGCGTGGCGTGTCCAACGGCAGCACTGCAAAACAGCCCTGCCGAAGCCTGCGACACGCCATGCACACCACTGGCCAGGCCGCTATTAGCGACGCAGACCCAGGCGACCGATCAGGGCGCTGTAACGAGTGGTGTCTTTGCCCTTCAGGTAGTCCAGCAGCTTACGACGCTGGTTGACCATACGAATCAGACCACGACGGGAGTGGTGGTCTTTGTCGTTGGCCTTGAAGTGGCCTTGCAGCTTGTTGATGTTGGCGGTCAGCAGAGCAACCTGCACTTCCGGGCTACCGGTATCGCCGGCGGCTTGCTGGTATTCGGCAACGATCTGAGCTTTTTCTTCAACGCTGAGGGCCATTTGGCTTCTCCTGATAACGGATCCCGCATGCGGGGTCCAATAGGCCAGGGACAAATCCCTGTATTAATAAAAAAGGTGTGACCGTGCCTACTGACAGCCACCCTTGGTGCCGTGGGGCCTGGCAACTGCCTGGCCTCGCGGTTTCGGTCATTCCGACCGAATCAGCCGACGCGGCGCAATGCGCCCGTCTTCGCTCACTTCACCGATACCGATGAAGCGTGCATTGTGATCCTGTACCCGGACCATGCCAAATTGTGGCGCGTCCGGCGCGCGTACCGCCTGCCCATGCAGCCAGTAGAACGCACTGTGTTCGGACAGGCACACCAGCGGCCAGTCCTGCAGGCCGCTGTCCGAGGGCATGAGGAAGCGGTCGAGCGCTTCGTTGCCGCCTTCGGCGTGGGCCTGTTCGAGTTCCTCGAGGGTGACCGTCTGTGCCAGTGCGAAAGGCCCGGCCTGGGTCCTGCGCAGCTCGGCGACATAGGCGCCGCAGCCAAGGGCCTCGCCGATATCCTCCACCAGGGTGCGGATATAGGTGCCTTTGCTGCATCCTACGCTCAACCGTGCACGGGTGCCTTCGCACTCGAGCAACTCCAAGCGGCCAATAGTAACAGAACGCGCCTCGCGCTCCACTACCTCTCCTGCACGTGCCAGCTTGTACAGCGGCTGGCCGTCACGCTTGAGCGCCGAGTACATCGGCGGTATCTGGCTGATCTGGCCACGAAAACGCGGCAGCAGGGCCTCGATGTCGGCGCGACCAACGGTCACCTCGCGGCTCTGCAGCACCTCACCTTCGGCATCACCGGTGTTGGTAGTCTGCCCCATCTGCATGACCGTTTCGTAGCCCTTGTCGGAATCGAGCAGGTACTGCGAAAACTTGGTCGCTTCGCCGAAGCACAGCGGCAGCACGCCGGTTGCCAGCGGGTCGAGGCTGCCGGTGTGGCCGGCCTTTTCCGCGTTGAGCAGCCAGCGCACCTTTTGCAGGGCAGCGTTGGAGGTGAAGCCCAGCGGCTTGTCGAGCAGGATGATGCCGCTGACGTTGCGGCGGATACGTTTGACCTGGGCCACCGCTTACTCCTCGGCGTCCGGCTTGTCGGCATCCTTGTGCAGACGGTCTTCGGCGACCGCGCGCTCGATCAGTGCCGACAGGTGGACACCGCGGCTGACGCTTTCGTCGAAGTGGAAATGCAGTTGCGGCACGCTGCGCAGCTGCATCGAGCGGCCCAGGTGCAGGCGTAGGAAGCTGGCGGCGCTGTTCAGGGCCTTGAGCGACTGCTGCACTGCGTCTGGCGTTTCTTCGCCCATGACGGTGATGAAGACCTTGGCATGGCCTAGGTCGCGGCTGACATCCACAGCGGTGATGGTGACCAGACCGACGCGGGGGTCCTTGACTTCACGGCGGATCAGCTCGGCCAGCTCGCGCTGCATCTGATCACCGATACGTTGGGTACGGCTGTATTCTTTGGCCATTCTTGCTACCTGTAACTTAAAGCGGCAAACGCCCGGTCAGGCTGATGCCTGACCGGGCGCTACCTACTGAGGCACTGCCCACCGCCCTGCGGCGGGGGCTGGCGCCCTGCTCACCCTTAAAGGGTACGAGCAACCTGGACTTTCTCGAAGACTTCGATCTTGTCGCCGACCTTGACGTCGTTGTAGCTCTTCACGCCAATACCGCACTCCATGCCGTTACGCACTTCGGAGGCGTCGTCCTTGAAGCGACGCAGCGACTCCAGTTCACCTTCGAAGATCACAACGTCTTCGCGCAGTACGCGGATCGGACGGTTGCGGTACACGGTACCCTCGATGACCATACAGCCAGCGATGGCGCCGAACTTCGGCGAACGGAACACGTCACGTACTTCGGCGACACCCAGGATGTTCTCGCGAACATCGCTGCCGAGCATGCCGGTCAGGGCCTTCTTGACGTCTTCGATGATGTCGTAGATCACGTTGTAGTAACGCATATCCAGACCTTCCTGCTCGACGATCTTGCGCGCGCCGGCATCGGCACGCACGTTGAAGCCGAACAGTACTGCATTCGAAGCCAGCGCCAGGTTGGCGTCGCTCTCGGTGATACCACCGACGCCGCCACCGATCACGCGTACCTGAACTTCGTCGTTGCCCAGGCCCGACAGCGAACCCTGCAGTGCTTCCAGGGAACCACGCACGTCGGTCTTGAGGACGATGTTGAGGGTCTTCTTCTCTTCCTGACCCATGGTCTCGAAGATGTTTTCCAGCTTGCCGGCGTGAGCACGGGCCAGCTTGACCTCGCGGTACTTGCCTTGACGGAACAGGGCAACTTCACGGGCCTTCTTCTCGTCGGCAACCACGGACAGCTCGTCACCGGCTTCCGGGGTACCGTCCAGGCCGAGGATCTCGACCGGGATCGACGGGCCGGCTTCCTTCACAGGCTTGCCGTTCTCGTCGAGCATGGCGCGCACGCGGCCATAGTTGGAACCGCACAGGACCATGTCGCCCTGACGCAGGGTACCGTCCTGAACCAGGATGGTCGCCACCGGGCCACGGCCCTTGTCCAGACGCGATTCGACAACCACGCCACGACCTGGAGCGGTCGGGGTAGCGGTCAGCTCGAGGATCTCGGCCTGCAGCAGGACAGCTTCGAGCAGTTCGTCGACGCCGGTACCCATCTTCGCCGAAACCTTGACGAACGGAGTATCACCACCCCAGTCCTCGGAGGTCACGCCTTCGACGGCCAGCTCGTTGCGGATGCGATCGATATCGGCACCCGGCTTGTCGATCTTGTTCACCGCAACCACCAGCGGAACGCCAGCTGCCTTGGCATGCTGAACGGCTTCGCGGGTTTGCGGCATCACGCCGTCGTCCGCCGCCACCACCAGGATGACGATGTCGGTAGCCTTGGCACCACGGGCACGCATTGCGGTGAACGCAGCGTGGCCTGGGGTATCGAGGAAGGTGACCATGCCGCGGTCGGTTTCCACGTGGTAGGCACCGATGTGCTGGGTAATACCACCGGCTTCGCCAGCGGCAACCTTGGCACGACGGATGTAGTCGAGCAGCGAGGTCTTGCCGTGGTCAACGTGACCCATGACGGTAACGACCGGCGCACGCGATTCGACTTCACCTTCGAACTTCAGCGATTCGGCCAGGGAGTCTTCCAGGGCGGTATCGCTGACCAGGGTCACTTTGTGGCCCAGTTCTTCGGCGACCAGCTGAGCGGTTTCCTGGTCGAGCACCTGGTTGATGGTGACCGGGGTACCCAGCTTGAACATGAACTTGACCACTTCAGCGGCCTTGACCGACATCTGTTGGGCCAGTTCCGAGACGGTGATGGTCTCGCCGATGGTCACGTCACGGATGACTGGACCGGTCGGGTTCTGGAAGCCGTGCTGGTTGCGCTTCTTCAGCTTGCTCTTGCCACCGCGGCCACGGCGTACGCCATCGCTCTCTTCATCGGTGGTGCGCGGTGCGGCACGAGGAGTCGGAGCCTTTTCCTTCTCCTTGACCTTGACCTTGATCGACACGCGCGGGGCCTCGCCACGACGCTCGCCACCACGACGGTCTTCGTCACGGGTGCGGCCTTCGTTGCGACGGGCTTCGTCCTTCTTGCGCTCGGCAGCACGGGCTGCGGCGTCTTCGGACGCCGGGGCGTCGGCAACTACCGGGGCCGGGGCAGCGGCAGGCGCCGCCTCTGGCTTGGCGGCAGGCGCAGGGGCTGCAGCAGCGGTATCGGCGGCCTGACGGCGAGCCTGCTCTTCGTTGCGCTGGCGAACTTCGGCCTCGACCTTCTCGCGAGCGGCATTTTCAGCCGCGCGGCGCTCATCCAGTTCACGCTTCTGCTCAGCCTGGATTTCTTCCGGGCTGCGCTGCACGAATACTTTCTTCTTGCGTACTTCTACGCTGATGCTCTTGCTACCGGCGACACGCAGGGTGCTGGTGGTTTTGCGCTGCAAGGTAATCTTGCGCGGTTCTTCCGCCTTGCTCTTGTGGCTGCTCTTCAAATGAGTCAGCAAGGTCTGCTTCTCATTGTCGGTCACTACCTGACCGGCGTCGGTGTGCGGCAGACCTGCCTCACGCATCTGCTGCAGCAGGCGCTCTACCGGTGCCTCGACCTCTTGGGCCAGTTCTTTCACCGTGACTTGCGTCATGCACTTCTCTCCTCAGGCCGCGCCTAATTACTCGAACCAGTGGGCTCGGGCGGCCATGATCAACTTGCCGGCACGCTCTTCGTCGATGCCGTCGATGTCGAGCAGATCGTCGATCGACTGCTCGGCCAGGTCTTCGCGGTTAACCACGCCGCGCACCGCCAGTTCCGCCGCCAGGTCCTTGTCCATGCCCTCGAGGGAGAGCAGGTCGTCAGCCGGATGGGCGTCTGCCAGTTTTTCTTCGGTAGCGATGGCCTTGGTCAACAAACGGTCCTTGGCTCGAGCGCGGAGCTCGTTGACGATATCTTCGTCAAAGCCATCGATGTTGAGCATTTCTTCCAACGGTACGTAGGCAATTTCTTCGAGGCTGGTGAAGCCTTCGTCGACCAGCACTTGGGCCAGCTCCTCGTCGACTTCCAGTTCATCGATGAAATTGCGCAGGATGTCACCGGTTTCGGCCTGCTGCTTGGCCTGGATGTCCTTCTCGGTCATCACGTTCAGGGTCCAGCCGGTCAGCTGACTGGCCAGGCGAACGTTCTGACCGCCACGACCAATGGCCTGGGCCAGGTTGTCCTCGGCAACGGCGATGTCCATGGCATGGGCATCTTCATCAACGATGATCGCCGCGACTTCAGCCGGCGACATGGCGTTGATGACAAACTGCGCCGGGTTATCGTCCCACAGGACGATATCCACACGCTCACCACCCAGCTCCCCGGATACGGCCTGGACGCGCGAACCACGCATGCCGATGCAGGCGCCTTGCGGGTCGATGCGCTTGTCCTTGGAGCGGACGGCGATCTTGGCTCGCGAACCCGGATCACGGGAGGCAGCCATGACTTCGATGAGGCCTTCGGCAATTTCCGGCACTTCGATGCGGAAAAGCTCGATCAGCATCTGTGGCGCGGTGCGCGACAGGATCAGCTGAGGGCCACGGTTCTCGGTGCGAATTTCCTTGAGCAGCGCACGCAGGCGCACGCCAACACGGAAGGTCTCACGCGGAATGATGTCTTCGCGGGCCAGCAGGGCCTCGGCGTTGTTGCCCAGGTCAACGATGACGTTGTCGCGGGTAACCTTTTTGACGGTGCCGGAGATGATCTCGCCAACGCGCTCGCGGTAGGCATCGACCACCTGGGCACGCTCGGCCTCACGGACCTTCTGCACGATGACCTGCTTGGCGGTCTGGGCGGCAATACGACCGAACTCGATGGACTCGATCTTCTCTTCGATCACGTCACCGACCTTGGCTTCAGGGTGGGTTTCATGAATCTTGCTCAACCAGGTCTCGATCGCCGGATCATCAAGATCGGCTTCGTCGACCACGGTCCAGCGACGGAAGGTCTCGTAGCTACCGGTGTGGCGGTTGATTTCCACACGCAGGTCGACTTCGTCCTCAAAACGTTTTTTGGTTGCAGTGGCCAGTGCCACTTCCAGCGCTTCGAAAATGACGCCGGGCGGTACACCTTTTTCGTTGGATACCGATTCAACAACCAGCAGTACTTCTTTGCTCATCGTACGCCTCGCCTTGCGCAAGCCATTGGGCCCGGATAGTCCGCCGGGCCCGGCACGTCTCAGTCAAAACTGGGAATAATATTGGCCTTGTCGATCGAGTCGATCGGCAACAGGAACTCTTGATTGTCCACCTGGACCACCACGTCCTGCTCCTCCACACCGCGGAGAAGGCCCTGGAAGTTACGACGACCCTCGAAGGGTGAGCGCAGCTTGATCTTCACTTGTTCGCCGGCATGCGAGGCAAACTGTTCCAGAGTGAACAGTGGGCGATCCATGCCTGGAGAAGACACCTCGAGGGTGTATTCACTGCTGATCGGATCTTCCACATCGAGAATTGCGCTGGCCTGACGGCTGACCGCTTCGCAGTCGTCCACCAGGATGCCGCCTTCCTTGTCGATGTAGATGCGCAGTACCGAATGCTTACCCTGGGAAACGTATTCGATCCCCCAGCATTGATAGCCCAGACCCTCGACAACCGGGGCCAACAAGGCCTGCAACTGTTCTAGCTTGCTCGACACCTGAACCCCCTCGTGCATGCTGTGCAAATAAAAAATGGGCGAAGCGCCCATCCCTGAAAGCGCCGTTGGACAACGACGCCGAAAACTGTTCGGTTAGCAAAAAGCCCCTGAAAAGGGGCTCCGCTGAAGCTGGTTGCGGGGGCTGGATTTGAACCAACGACCTTCGGGTTATGAGCCCGACGAGCTACCAAGCTGCTCCACCCCGCGACAAAGCTGGGGCAAAAGTATAAGACCGAACCCTCCTGAGGGTCAAATCCGAACCTTCACCTGCAAGAAAGCCCGCTAAAGCGGGCTCTCAAGCTTTAATTGGTACCGAGAAGGGGACTCGAACCCCTACACCCTATGGGCACAACCACCTCAAGGTTGCGTGTCTACCAATTCCACCACCTCGGCAATACTACTACTTGAAACCCGTTACTTCTGCTCTTGTGCTGGAGGAGGTACATCACCCGTATTAGGAGTGGTTTCGCTCTTCTGCTGCTGGAGCACCGGTACATCATCATTAACTGCCGGTTTCTGCGGCTCTTTCACTTCTAGCACTGCTGGATCTGGAAGACCTGCTTGGCTAAGCTGGTGAGCTTGTTGCTTCGCGAAGTATCCTAACCCAAGTGCTGTCAAAAAGAAAGTGGCAGCGAGTATAGCAGTTAATTTACTCAGGAACGTTGCAGAGCCCTGGCTCCCGAACACGGTATTTGAAGCACCCGCGCCGAAAGATGCACCTGCTTCCGCACCTTTACCCTGTTGCAACAGAACCAGCACTACAAGCGACAGCGCTGCCAACAGATGAAAAACAACGATGACTGTTTCCAGCATTTGTTCAGTTTCCTGCGGCGCGACAAATTGCACCGAATTCGTCTGCGTTCAGGGAAGCTCCACCAATGAGCCCCCCATCGATATCCGGCATGCCGAACAGTTCGGCCGCATTGGCCGCCTTCACGCTGCCGCCGTAGAGCAACTGCACCTTCGCAGCCACTTCAGCATCTTCTGCCGCCAGCTGGCCGCGGATGGCTGCATGCACATCCTGGGCCTGCTGTGGCGTGGCCGTAAGGCCAGTGCCAATGGCCCATACAGGCTCATAGGCAATTACTGCATTGGCAAAAGCCTTAACACCGAATGCCTCGATGATACTGCTTAGTTGACGCCCGACAACTTCGAGCGTTTTGCCGGCCTCGCGCTCTTCAAGGGTTTCCCCGATGCAAAGCACTGGCTTCAAACCTTTGGCTTGGGCCGCTGCAAACTTGCGATTGAGCACTTCGTCGGTTTCACCAATGATCTGGCGACGCTCCGAATGGCCAATCAACACCAACTTGCAGCCTGCTTCAACCAGCTGTTCCGGAGCAACTTCTCCGGTCAGCGCACCCTGTTCGGGTTGTACTGCAGAATTCTGTGCGCCGACAGTAATTTCCTTGCCTGCCAGGCCATCGATCACTTGATTGATGAACAAGGCCGGTGGAAACACCGCGACTTCCACTCCGCTCGGCAAGGCCAGATTTCTCAAGCCTTCGGTCAGCTCAGCGACGCTAGCGCGGGTACCGTGCATCTTCCAGTTACCAGCTACCATAGGGCGACGCATGCTTTACCTCGTCGGTCAAAGTGGGCGCAGATAGTACCCAACCCTATCTGCGCTGGCAAGCGCCTTCAGACACAAACTTCGCCAACCAGTTTGGCCAACGCTTCTGCGTGCGCACGCACCTGGCTTTCGTCCTCGCCCTCGACCATCACCCGCACCAACGGCTCGGTACCGGATTTGCGCAGCAGCACGCGGCCGCGGCCGGCCAAGGCCTCGGTCACCTTGGCACTGGCTTCCTTGACCGCCGGGTGCTCCAGCGGGTCGACCTTGCTGGCGCCATAGCGCACATTGATCAGCACCTGCGGGCACTTGCGCAGGGCCTGACGAGCCTGGGCCAGGGTTTCGCCACGACGTTTGAGTGCCATCAGCACCTGCAGCGCAGCGATGATCGCGTCACCAGTGGTGGTGTGATTGCAGCACACGACGTGCCCAGAGTTTTCACCACCGACCAGCCACTCACGCTCCAGCAGCTCGGCCATGACATAACGGTCACCGACCTTGGCCCGCACGAACGGGATATCCAGCTCCTTCAGCGCAAGCTCCAGGCCCAGGTTGCTCATCAGCGTGCCCACTACCCCGCCCTGCAGCTTGCCCCGCTCCTGCATGTCGCGGGCGATAATGAACAGCAGTTCGTCACCATCGACGATGGCGCCGGTGTGGTCGACCATCAGCACGCGGTCGCCATCACCGTCGAAGGCGATGCCCAGGTCGGCATGACCGACCAGCACGGCAGCCTGCAGCGATTCGATGTGAGTCGAGCCACAGCCTTCGTTGATGTTCAGGCCGTCGGGCTGGGCATGCAGCACGGTCACGTCGGCACCCAGCTCGCGGAACACGCTTGGCGCGACCTTGTAGGTGGCGCCATGGGCGCAATCGACCACCAGCTTGAGGCCGTCGAAGCTGGTGCTGCTCGGCACGCTGCTCTTGCAGAACTCGATGTAGCGGCCGGCGGCATCGTTGATGCGCGAAACCTTGCCCAGCTTGCCCGACTCGACAACGGTCATCGGCTGGTCGAGCAATTCCTCGATCATCAGCTCGACTTCGTCCGGCAGCTTGGTCCCCTGGCCCGAGAAGAACTTGATGCCGTTGTCATCGTGCGGGTTGTGCGAGGCGCTGATGACGATGCCGGCTTCGGCGTGGAAGGTACGCGTCAGGTAGGCGATGGCCGGCGTAGGCATCGGCCCGAGCAGCATCACGTCGGCACCTGCCGCGGACAGGCCGGCTTCGAGTGCGGACTCGAACATGTAGCCGGAAATACGCGTGTCCTTGCCAACCAGCACCCGGCAGTGGCCTTGCTTGCGGAAGGCCATGCCGGCCGCCCAACCAAGCTTCAGCATGAAGTCAGGCGTGATCGGGTATTCGCCGACACGGCCACGAATGCCGTCGGTACCAAAGTATTTTCTGCTCATAGGGACTCCAATGTTCTTATTCGGCGTTTTGCACCGCAGCGATCATGCGCACCACATCAACGGTTTCGGCCACGTCATGGACACGAAGGATGCTCGCCCCCTTGGTCATGGCCAACGCCGCCAGCGCGAGGCTGCCGTACAACCGCTCGCCGACCGGACGTTCCAGCGTCAGGCCGATCATGCTCTTGCGTGAAACACCCACCAGCAGCGGGCGCCCAAGGCGATAGAGCGCTTCCATATGCTTGAACAGGCTCAGGTTGTGCGCCAGTGTCTTGGCGAAACCGAAGCCCGGATCAAGGATGATTCTGTTTGCGTCGATGCCCGCCGCAGCGCAGGCGGCCATTCGCTGCTCAAGGTAACGCGTAACGTCGGCGGTCACATCTTCGTAATGTGGGTCGTCCTGCATGTTACCCGGCTCGCCGCGCATGTGCATGAGGCATACCGGCAGGCCGGTATCCGCGGCAGCGTCCAGGGCGCCATCGCGCTCCAGGGCTCTCACGTCGTTGATCAGCCCGGCACCGAGGCGCGCCGATTCACGCATGACCGCCGGGGTGGAGGTATCGACCGAGATGACCACATCGAGGCGGCTGTTGATCGCCTCGACCATGGGGGCTACCCGCTCCAGCTCCTCGGTCACCGATACCGCGCGCGCGCCCGGACGCGTGGACTCGCCGCCGATGTCGATCAGCGTGGCGCCTGCGGCAACCATCGCTTCGGCATGACGCAACGCCTCGTCGCGCTGGTTGAAGCGCCCGCCATCGGAGAAGGAATCAGGGGTGATATTGAGAATACCCATGACATGGGTACGCGACAAATCAAGAACCCGGTTGCCGCAAGGCAACCGGGTCGGGTACTGCGCTGAGCTCATAGATGCCCTTAGTGTTGAGCCGCTGGACCGCCGATCGGCGATTCCGGGCGATCACCCTGGGCTGCAGGCTTGCCCGAAGCCGAGTCATCATCCCAGTCGCGCGGTTCGCGGGGGGTACGGCCGGCCATGATATCGTCAATCTGCTCGGCGTCGATGGTCTCGTACTTCATCAGCGCTTCGGCCATGGCATCGAGCTTGTCACGGTTGTCGGTGAGCAACTGCTTGGCCGTGGCGTAGCACTGGTCGATGATGCTGCGCACTTCCGAGTCGATCAGCTTGGCGGTTTCGCCGGAAACGCTGGCGTGCTGGCTGGCAGCACTGCGGCCCAGGAACACCTCGCCTTCTTCCTCGGCGTACATCAGCGGGCCGAGTTTTTCGGAAAGGCCCCACTTGGTCACCATGTTTCGGGCGATCTGGCTGGCACGCATGATGTCGTTGGACGCGCCGGTAGTGACACCGTCGAAGCCCAGGGTCATTTCTTCGGCAATACGGCCGCCGTACAGCGAACAGATCTGGCTGATCAGTGCGCGCTTGGACAGGCTGTAGCGGTCTTCTTCCGGCAGGAACATGGTCACGCCCAGGGCACGACCGCGCGGAATGATCGAAACCTTGTAGACCGGATCGTGCTCAGGCACCAGGCGACCGACAATGGCGTGGCCAGCCTCGTGATAGGCAGTGTTCTGCTTCTCTTTCTCGGACATGACCATGGTCTTGCGCTCGGCGCCCATCATGATCTTGTCCTTGGCCAGCTCGAACTCTTTCATTTCGACCAGGCGCTTGTTGGCGCGCGCGGCAAACAGCGAGGCCTCGTTGACCAGGTTGGCCAGGTCTGCACCGGAGAAGCCAGGGGTACCACGGGCAATGACCGCCGGGTTGACGTTCTCGCCGACCGGCACCTTGCGCATGTGCACCTTGAGGATCTGCTCACGACCACGAATGTCCGGCAGGCCAACCACCACCTGGCGGTCGAAGCGGCCGGGGCGCAGCAGAGCCGGGTCGAGCACGTCCGGACGGTTGGTAGCGGCGATGACGATGATGCCATCGTTCATTTCGAAGCCGTCCATCTCCACCAGCAACTGGTTGAGGGTTTGCTCACGCTCGTCGTGACCGCCACCCATGCCGGCGCCACGGTGGCGACCAACGGCGTCGATCTCGTCGATGAAGATGATGCACGGGGCGTGCTTCTTGGCCTGCTCGAACATGTCGCGCACACGGCTGGCACCGACACCGACGAACATTTCCACGAAGTCCGAACCGGAGATGGTGAAGAACGGCACCTTCGCCTCGCCGGCGATGGCCTTGGCAAGCAAGGTCTTACCGGTACCGGGCGGGCCGACCATCAGCACGCCACGCGGGATACGGCCGCCCAGGCGCTGGAACTTGCCCGGGTCGCGCAGGAACTCGACCAGCTCGCCAACCTCTTCCTTGGCTTCGTCGCAACCTGCAACGTCGGCCAGGGTGGTCTTGACCTGGTCTTCGGACAGCAGGCGCGCCTTGCTCTTGCCGAAGCTCATCGGCCCGCCCTTGCCGCCCGCGCCGCCCTGCATCTGGCGCATGAAGAACATGAACACGGCGATGATCACCAGGATCGGGAAGCTCGCCACCAGCAGCTGGGTCCAGATGCTCTGCTGCTCAGGCTGCTTGCCTTCGACGATGACGTGGTTGTCGACCAGGTCGCCGATCAGGCCGTTGTCGGTAATGGCCGGGCGAACGGTCTTGAAATTGTCGCCGTCGGCGCGCTTGCCGGTAATGATGTAGCCGTCGACGGTCACACGCTCGACCTTGCCATCCTTGACCTGCTGGATGAAGTCGGAATAGTTGAGGGTCTGCGGCTCGTTAGGGCTGGAGAAGTTGTTCATCACTGTCACCAGGACAGCTGCGATGATCAACCACAGGATCAGATTCTTTGCCATGTCGTTCAATTCGCTACCCTCTGAGGTCGGCGCACGACGCAGCCGTTCCTCGCATGATATTCATCGCCCTAACTTACTACATTACCTACGCAGCCGCAGGCACCGTCTGTAACCCTTTGTGAAAGCTAGACTACACGAAGTTCGGACGATCCTGACGCAGCGGCCGATTGGAAATAACTATCGGCCACCACGCTTCACGCCTTTCATGCCCCTTTGAAACCCCTGCCCAGCAGGTACTGCTCGCGGGAACGGTCACGCGACGACGACGGCTTGCGCATCTGTACCTTGTCGAACTTGCTGCGCACGTCCTTGAGGTACACGTCAAAACCTTCGCCCTGGAAAATCTTGATCAGGAAATCGCCGCCGGGCTTCAGCACGCGGGTTGCCAGATCGAGGGCCAGCTCGCAGAGGAACATGGCACGCGGCATGTCCACCGCAGGCGTACCACTCATATTGGGGGCCATGTCGGAAATCACAAGGTCCACGTGCGAATCGCCGACGGCCTCGAGAATGCGCTGCAGCACTTCATCATGGGTGAAATCGCCCTGGATGAAGGTCACATCGGGGATCGAGTCCATCTCCAGGATGTCGGACGCGATCAGGCGGCCCTGGCCACCAATCAGACGACTGGTCACCTGCGACCAGCCACCAGGAGCCGCGCCGAGGTCGATCACGCTCATGCCTGGGCGGATCAGCCGGTCCTTTTCCTGGATCTCCAGCAATTTGTAGCTCGCACGCGAGCGGTAGCCATCCTTTTGCGCCTGTTTCACAAAAGGATCGTTGAAATGCTCTCGCAGCCAGTTTGCGCTGCTTTTGGAACGTTGTACCACGGGGCACCTCGATGATATGCGTCGTGATTGACTGGGCGGAGCCGGTGGCCCTCGGGTAAAATGCCGGTCAATTTTACAGAATCAGACGGAAAGGGTCAGATTATGCCGCTCAATAACGAGCAGAAGAAGCAATACAAGTCCATTGGTCATGACCTGAAGCCGGTCCTGATCGTTGCTGGCAACGGTTTGAATGAAGGCGTCATCGCCGAACTGGAGCGCGCCCTGGTCGACCATGAGCTGATCAAGGTCGAAATTCGCTCGGAAGACCGCGAAGAGCGGGCCGAGACCATTGCCGAACTGTGCAAGGCCGGCCGTGCCGAACTGGTGCAGACCATTGGCAAGAAAGCCCTGATCTACCGCAAGAACCCACAGCCGAACAAGCAGCTGTCCAATATCCACCGTTACAAGTAACGGCACGGGGGCTGCTGCGCAGCCCATCGCCGGCAAGCCAGCTCCCACAGGTACGGCGCATGGCCTGAATTCGATGCGGTCGGTGTGGGAGCCGGCTTGCCGGCGATGGGCCGCAAAGCGGCCCCAGCGATCTCGAGCTGCTTAGCGGCGCACCTTGACCGGAACCGGCTGGGCCACCAGCACGATGCCGGAAAAGCCCAGCACCAGGAAACAGAGCAGCTGCCAGCGCTCGCCAACGGAAATACCGTAGCGCAAGGTGTAATACCCCACGCAGGCACCGAAGCCGAGCAACAGCATCTGGCCACGGAACTGCTGCCACCAGGCCGACAGGCCGTCCACCCTTGCCAGCACCGCCAGCTGGGTCAACAAGCCAAGCAGCGCCACACCGATCAACCAGCGGTCGATCTGCCCGGCGATATCCTGCACCAGCAGCGGCGCCAGACCACTGACCTTGAGCGCGGGCACCAGCCCCACGTGAAACACCCACAAGCCACCGACCCAGAAAACCTGGGCCAGCTGCCAGAGGATACCCTCGAGGGATGGCGCCCGCAGGCGCCGGTCAGATGTGCTTGACTTCGACAATCTCGTACTCGACCGTCCCGCTAGGCGTCTTGACGACGACAGTATCACCTTCTTCCTTGCCGATGATGGCACGGGCAATCGGCGCACCGCTCGAGAGCTTGCCCTGCTTCACGTCAGCTTCATCCTCGCCGACGATCTGGTAGGACACCTCTTCATCGGTTTCGGTGTTGGCCAGCACCACGGTGGTACCGAAAATCACCTTGCCGGTGTGAGGGATGGTGGTCACATCGATCACCACCGAGTTCTGCAGGCGGCCTTCGATATCGCGGATACGCGCCTCGACCATGCCCTGCTCTTCACGGGCGGCATGGTATTCGGCGTTTTCCTTGAGGTCGCCCAGTTCGCGCGCTTCTCCGATGGCCTGGCTCAGGCGCGGGCGCTCGGTCTTGCTCAGGAACAGGTGCTCCTCTTCCAGGGCGCGAGCGCCCTGGACGGTCATCGGGTACTTGGTAATGCTCATGCTTTCAGTCCTGCATGCAGATCCTGCAGGCGACGAACGGTCTTTTCCGGACCGAACTTCAGCGCCTCGCAGATGGCTTCACCGGCCGCAATGGTAGTGGTGCAGTAAATCTTGTGCTGCAGCGCATTGCGACGAATCGAGTAGGAATCGGCGATCGACTGGCGGCCTTCGGTGGTGTTGATGATCAGCGACACTTCGTCGTTCTTGATCATGTCGACCACGTGCGGGCGACCTTCGGTCACCTTGTTCACACGGCGCACTTTCAGGCCTGCCGCTTCGATAACCTTGGCAGTGCCGGCAGTTGCAACCACTTCGAAGCCCAGGGCGATCAGGTCGCGGGCAACGCCAGCCACTTGCGGCTTGTCGTCGTCACGCACGCTGATGAAGGCGGTACCGCCGGTCGGCAGCACTTCGCTGGCTCCCATCTGGGCCTTGGCGAAGGCTTCACCGAAGCTGTCACCGACACCCATGACTTCACCGGTCGATTTCATCTCAGGGCCGAGGATCGGGTCAACCCCCGGGAACTTGGCGAACGGGAAGACGGCTTCCTTGACGCTGTAGAAGTTCGGGATGATTTCCTGGGTGAAGCCCAGCTCTTTGAGGGTTTTGCCGGCCATGACGCGGGCTGCGATCATAGCCAGGGAGGTGCCGATGCACTTGGAGACGAACGGCACGGTACGCGAAGCACGCGGGTTGACTTCGATCACGTAGATCTTGTCGCCCTGCAGGGCAAGCTGCACGTTCATCAGGCCGACCACGCCCAGCTCCAGGGCCATTTTCTTGACCTGTACGCGGACTTCGTCCTGCACTTCCTTGCTCAGCGAGTAAGGTGGCAGCGAGCACGCCGAGTCACCGGAGTGAACGCCGGCCTGTTCGATGTGCTGCATGATCGCGCCGATCACCACGTCGGTGCCGTCGCACACCGCATCCACATCCATCTCGATGGCGCAGTTGAGGAAGTGGTCGAGCAGTACCGGGCTGTCGTTGGACACCTGTACGGCTTCACGCAGGTAGCGCTTGAGCTCGTCCAGTTCGTAGACGATTTCCATGGCACGGCCGCCCAGCACGTAGGACGGGCGCACTACCAGCGGGTAGCCGATGCCGCCAGCGGCGCTGATGGCTTCTTCTTCGCTGCGCACGGTGGCGTTTGGCGGCTGCAGCAGGTTCAGGCGCTGAACCATCTGCTGGAAGCGCTCGCGGTCTTCGGCGCGGTCGATGGCGTCCGGGCTGGTACCGATGATCGGTACGCCGGCTTCTTCCAGGGCGCGGGCCAGTTTCAGCGGGGTCTGGCCGCCGTAGTGGACGATCACGCCTTTCGGCTTCTCGACGCGGCACACTTCCAGCACATCTTCCAGGGTCAGCGGCTCGAAGTACAGGCGGTCGGAGGTGTCGTAGTCGGTGGAGACGGTTTCCGGGTTGCAGTTGACCATGATGGTCTCGTAACCGTCTTCACGCAGCGCCAGTGCGGCGTGTACGCAGCAGTAGTCGAACTCGATACCCTGGCCGATACGGTTAGGGCCGCCACCCAGGATCATGATCTTGTCGCGGGTCGACGGGTTGGCCTCGCACTCTTCCTCGTAGGTGGAGTACAGGTAGGCGGTGTCGGTGGCGAACTCGGCAGCGCAGGTGTCGACGCGCTTGTACACCGGGAACACTTCCAGCTTGTGGCGGTGACGGCGCAGGTTCTTGTCGGTGATACCCAGCAGCTTGGCCAGGCGCTGGTCGGAGAAGCCCTTGCGCTTGAGGCGCAGCATGTAGTCCTTGTCGATCGACGACAGGGCCAGGGTCTTGACCTTCTCCTCTTCCTTGATCAGGTCTTCCATCTGCACCAGGAACCACATATCGATGCCGGTCAGGTCGAAGATCTGCTCGCAGGTCATGCCGGCACGCATGGCGTCGGCCACGTACCAGATTCGCTCGGCGCCCGGTACGGTCAGCTCGCGCTTGAGGATGCTGCTGGCTTCAGGGTTGGCCAGGTCGACTTTCGGGTCGAGGCCGCAGGCGCCGACTTCCAGGCCGCGCAGGGCTTTCTGCAGGGACTCCTGGAAGGTACGGCCGATGGCCATGACTTCACCCACGGACTTCATCTGGGTGGTCAGGCGGGCGTCGGCTTTCGGGAATTTCTCGAAGGCGAAACGCGGCAGCTTGGTGACGACGTAGTCGATCGACGGCTCGAAGGACGCCGGGGTGCGGCCGCCGGTGATGTCGTTCTGCAGTTCGTCGAGGGTATAGCCGACAGCCAGCTTGGCAGCGATCTTGGCGATCGGGAAGCCGGTGGCCTTGGAAGCCAGCGCCGAGGAACGCGAAACGCGCGGGTTCATCTCGATCACGACCATGCGGCCAGTGTTCGGGCAGATACCGAACTGCACGTTGGAACCGCCGGTTTCCACACCGATTTCACGCAGCACCGCCAGCGAGGCGTTGCGCATGATCTGGTATTCCTTGTCGGTCAGGGTCTGTGCCGGGGCAACGGTGATCGAGTCACCGGTGTGCACGCCCATCGGGTCGAAGTTCTCGATCGAGCAGACGATGATGCAGTTGTCCTTCTTGTCGCGGACCACCTCCATCTCGTATTCCTTCCAACCGATCAGCGATTCGTCGATCAGCAGTTCCTTGGTCGGCGACAGGTCCAGGCCACGGGCGCAGATTTCTTCGAATTCTTCACGGTTGTAGGCGATACCACCACCGGTGCCGCCCATGGTGAACGACGGACGGATGATGCACGGGAAGCCCAGGCGTTCGAGGACGGCGTTGGCTTCTTCCATGCTGTGGGCGATACCGGAGCGCGGGCACTCCAGGCCGATGTCCTTCATCGCCTTGTCGAAGCGCGAGCGGTCTTCGGCCTTGTCGATGGTGTCGGCGTTGGCACCGATCATTTCCACGCCGAACTTTTCCAGAACGCCGTGGCGCTCCAGGTCCAGGGCGCAGTTCAGTGCAGTCTGGCCACCCATGGTCGGCAGCAGTGCGTCCGGGCGCTCTTTCTCGATGATCTTGGCCACCGACTGCCACTTGATCGGCTCGATGTAGGTGGCGTCGGCCATGGCCGGGTCGGTCATGATGGTGGCCGGGTTGGAGTTCACCAGGATGACGCGGAAACCTTCCTCGCGCAGGGCCTTACAAGCCTGGGCGCCGGAGTAGTCGAATTCGCAGGCCTGGCCGATCACGATCGGGCCAGCGCCGAGAATCAGGATGCTTTTGATGTCTGTACGTTTTGGCATGGTTGTCACTCAAATCCGGGGTCAGTCGGCAAGCCGCTTTGAACAATCTGGGTCAGGCGCTTCCGGGCGCGGCGCAAGCCGGCCCGGGGCCTTGAAGCAGGATGCTCAGCGGCGCTTGGCCATGGCATCGATGAAACGATCGAACAGTGGCGCGACGTCGGTCGGGCCTGGGCTCGCTTCAGGGTGGCCCTGGAAGCTGAACGCGCTCTTGTCGGTACGCTCGATACCCTGCAGGGTGCCGTCGAACAGCGACTTGTGGATGGCGCGGACGTTGCCCGGCAGGGTGGCCTCGTCAACGGCAAAGCCGTGGTTCTGGCTGGTGATCATGACCACACCGGTGTCCAGGTCCTGGACCGGGTGGTTGGCACCGTGGTGGCCGTGGCCCATTTTCACGGTCTTGGCGCCAGAGGCCAGGGCCAGCAGCTGGTGGCCCAGGCAGATGCCGAATACCGGGATCTCGGTCTCGAGGATGTCCTTGATCGCCTGGATGGCGTAGTCGCACGGCTCGGGGTCGCCAGGGCCGTTGGACAGGAACACGCCGTCCGGGTTGAGTGCCAGCACTTCGCTGGCCGGGGTCTGGGCCGGCACCACGGTCACGCGGCAGCCACGGGCAACCAGCATGCGCAGGATGTTCAGCTTGACGCCGTAGTCGAAGGCGACCACGTGGTATGGCAGGTCAGCGGCTTCGATGGTCGGGTGGCTGTCGGTCTTCAGTTCCCACACGCTGGAGCGCCACTCGTAGCGTTCCTTGGTGGAAACGACCTTGGCCAGGTCCATGCCCTTCAGGCCCGGGAAGGCGCGGGCAGCGGCGATGGCGGCTTCTTCGCTGATGTTGTCACCGGCGAGAATGCAACCGTTCTGAGCGCCCTTTTCACGCAGGATTCGGGTCAGGCGACGGGTGTCGATGCCAGCGATGGCGACGACGTTGTTGGCCTTGAGGTACTCAGGCAGCGACTGGGTATTACGCCAGTTGCTGGCCAGCAGCGGCAGGTCACGGATGACCAGGCCAGCGGACCAGACGCGGTTCGACTCGGCGTCTTCCGGGGTAGTACCGGTGTTGCCGATGTGCGGGTAGGTCAGGGTAACGATTTGCTGCGCGTAGGAAGGGTCTGTAAGGATTTCCTGGTAGCCGGTCATAGCGGTGTTGAATACCACCTCACCAACGGTCTGACCGTCGGCACCGATAGCTTCACCGCGGAAAATACTGCCGTCGGCAAGGGCGAGTATGGCTGGCTTTGTCAAGAAGACCTCCCGTAAATCAAGCATGAAAGGGCGATCGCAGGTTGCAAAAAAGCGGAGTGACGTATGGACACGTCACCCCGCTTTCATGTGCTGAATTCAATTCGCTGCGCGCTTTTAGTGGACACACTAAAGCTGTAGCTTACAGAAAAGTGCGTTTTCGGTCTACCGCGGATGTGCCTCTAAAACACATCAATGCGACAGGCTGACATCTGTGCTGGCTTCTTCGCGGGCTTGCCCGCTCCCACAAGGCTCCACAAACCTCAAGGCTTGCGCTATCCCTGTGGGAGCGGGCAAGCCCGCGAAGAAGCCAACACAACTCCAACTGCTTAACGCAGCTCGAGCACATCCTGCATGTCGTACAGGCCAGGCTCACGCCCGTCCAGCCACAGCGCCGCACGCACGGCGCCCTTGGCGAAGGTCATGCGGCTGGAAGCCTTGTGGGTAATCTCGACGCGCTCGCCTTCGGCGGCGAACAGCACGGTATGGTCACCCACCACATCACCGGCACGCACGGTGGCGAAGCCGATGGTCTGACGCTCACGCGCACCGGTCTGCCCTTCACGGCCATACACGGCCACTTCCTGCAGGTTGCGACCCAGCGCCTGGGCAACCACTTCACCCATGCGCAGCGCGGTGCCCGACGGCGCATCGACCTTGTGCCGGTGGTGCGCTTCGAGGATTTCGATATCCACATCGTCACCCAGCACGCGCGCCGCGGTATCCAGCAGCTTCAGGCACAGGTTGACGCCGACGCTGAAGTTGGCGGCGAAGACGATCGGGATTTCCTTGCCGGCTTCGGCCAACTGCTGCTTCTCTTCTGGAGTGAAGCCAGTGGTGCCGATGACCATGGCCTTGCCCGCCTTGCGGCAGAACGCCAGGTTCTTCAGGGTTACCGAAGGGTGGGTGAAGTCGATCAGCACGTCGAACTCATCGACCACCTTGCTCAGGTCGTCGGAAATCGGCACACCAATACGGCCCAGGGCCGCCAGCTCACCAGCATCAGCCCCCACCAGCGAGCTGTCCGGGCGGTCGATCGCCGCCGTCAGGCCCGCCTGGGGAGCCTGCTGCTGCACGGCTTCGACGAGGGTCTTGCCCATCCGCCCTGCCGCGCCCATCACTGCAATACGTCGCATAGCCATTTCCTTGTCAGAGATCGCCGAAGAAGCGCTTCACGCCATCGAACCAGCCACTGGCCTTGGGCGAGTGGGAGCTATCGCCTTCCAGCGAATCACGCAGCTCTTCGAGCAACTCGCGCTGGCGGCGGCTGAGGTTGACCGGGGTTTCCACCGCCACGCGGCACAGCAGGTCACCCGCACCACCACCACGCACCGGGGCAACACCCTTGCCGCGCAGGCGGAACTGCTTGCCGGTCTGGGTACCTTCCGGGATCTTCAGCTTCACCCGACCATCGAGGGTCGGCACTTCCAGCTCGCCACCCAGGGCGGCATCGGTGTAGCTGATCGGTACTTCGCAGTACAAGTGCTTGCCGTCTCGCTGGAAGATCTCGTGCTCACGCACGTTGATCACCACATACAGGTCGCCAGTCGGGCCACCATGGGTACCGGCCTCGCCCTCGCCCGACAGGCGGATGCGGTCGCCGGTATCGACACCTGCCGGCACCTTGACCGACAGCGTCTTGTATTCCTCGACACGGCCTTCGCCGTGGCACGAGGTGCAGGGGTCGGTAATGATCTTGCCCTGGCCATGGCAGCGCGGGCAGGTCTGCTGTACCGAGAAGAAGCCCTGCTGCATGCGCACCTGGCCGATACCACCACAAGTCGGGCAGGTGGACGGGGTCGAGCCCTTCTTGGCACCGGAGCCATCGCAAGGCTGGCAGTTGACCAGGGTGGGCACGCGGATGCTGACCGTGGTGCCACGCACCGCTTCTTCCAGGTTCAGTTCCAGGGTGTAGCGCAGGTCGCTGCCGCGCTGAGCGCCGCCACGCGAGCCGCCGCGGCCGCCACCGAAGAAGTCGCTGAACACATCGCCGAAGATGTCGGAGAAGTTGGCACCGCCGAAACCGGCGCCACCGCCACCCATACTCGGGTCTACACCCGCATGGCCGTATTGGTCGAAGGCCGCACGCTTGCTGGCGTCAGACAGCACTTCGTAGGCCTCGTTGGCCTCCTTGAACTTGTCTTCCGACTCTTTGTCGCCCGGGTTGCGGTCCGGGTGGTACTTCATCGCCAGGCGGCGGTAAGCCTTCTTGAGGTCAGCTTCGCTGGCGCCGCGCTCGACACCCAGTACCTCATAATAATCACGCTTGGACATAGGTCATTTGCACCTTGTTGGGCGTCTGGCATCTGCGCCGCGCCATCAGCACCTGCCTTTTGCCCACCAGGGCCACTGACAGATGCTGTAAAAATTCTCGAATTCCAGATACGCCAACGCGGGAGCAAGCCCCCGCGCGGCGACATCCTACCAGCTCACCGCCAAACGGCGGTGAACCGGCCGACAACATGCAGGGATTACTGCTTGTTGTTGTCTTTCACTTCTTCGAACTCAGCGTCAACCACGTCATCGTGCTTGGCTTCCGGCTCGGCCTGCTGTGCGCCGCCCTGTGGCTGTTCGGCCGACTGCTCGGCGTACATCTTCTGGGCAACCGGTGCCGATACCTTGGACAGCTCTTCGACCTTGGCGTCGATGGCAGCCTTGTCGTCGCCTTTGACAGCGGCTTCCAGGGCAACAACGGCAGCCTCGATGGCGGTTTTCTCTTCAGCGGTAACCTTGTCACCAGCGTCAGCGACCATCTTGCGGGTCGAGTGAACCAGCGCATCACCCTGGTTACGGGCAGCGGCCAGCTCTTCGAACTTGCGGTCTTCCTCGGCATTGGCCTCGGCGTCACGCACCATGCGCTCGATCTCTTCGTCCGACAGGCCGGAGTTGGCCTTGATCACGATCGACTGCGACTTGCCGGTGGCCTTGTCCTTGGCGCTGACGTGCAGGATGCCGTTGGCGTCGATGTCGAAGGTTACTTCGATCTGCGGCACGCCACGCGGAGCCGGCGGAATGTCAGCCAGGTCGAACTTGCCCAGCGACTTGTTCTGTGCAGCCTGCTTGCGCTCACCCTGCAGCACGTGAATGGTCACGGCACCCTGGTTGTCATCGGCAGTCGAGAACACCTGCGACTTCTTGGTCGGGATGGTGGTGTTCTTCTCGATCAGCGAAGTCATCACGCCACCCATGGTTTCGATACCCAGGGTCAGCGGGCTGACGTCCAGCAGCAGTACGTCTTTCACGTCACCGGCCAGCACGGCGCCCTGGATGGCAGCACCCATGGCCACGGCTTCGTCCGGGTTGACGTCCTTGCGCGCTTCCTTGCCGAAGAAGTCGGCAACGGTTTTCTGTACCAGCGGCATACGGGTCTGGCCGCCGACCAGGATCACGTCGTCGATCTTGGCAACGTCGATACCGGCGTCCTTCAGGGCGATGCGGCAAGGCTCGATGGTGCGCTGAACCAGGCCTTCCACCAGCGACTCCAGCTTGGCGCGGGAGATCTTCACGTTCAGGTGCTTCGGACCGGTGGCATCTGCAGTGATGTACGGCAGGTTGACGTCGGTCGACTGAGCGGACGACAGCTCGATCTTGGCCTTTTCAGCAGCTTCCTTCAGGCGCTGCATGGCCAGCGGGTCGCCTTTCAGGTTCATGCCGGTTTCTTTCTTGAACTCTTCGACCAGGTAGTCGATCAGCAGCATGTCGAAGTCTTCGCCACCCAGGAAGGTGTCGCCGTTGGTGGCCAGTACTTCGAACTGGTGCTCACCGTCGACTTCGGCGATTTCGATGACCGAAACGTCGAAGGTACCGCCACCCAGGTCATAAACGATGACAGTGTGGTCGCCCTTGGCCTTGTCCATGCCGTAGGCCAGCGCAGCGGCGGTCGGTTCGTTGATGATACGTTTTACGTCCAGACCAGCGATGCGACCGGCATCCTTGGTAGCCTGGCGCTGGCTGTCGTTGAAGTAGGCCGGTACGGTGATGACCGCTTCGGTGACAGGCTCGCCGAGGTAGTCTTCGGCGGTTTTCTTCATCTTTTTCAGAACTTCGGCGCTGATTTGCGGCGGCGCCATTTTCTGGCCGTTCACTTCGACCCAGGCGTCACCGTTGTCGGCCTTGGCGATCTTGTACGGAACCAGCTGGATGTCTTTCTGCACGACCTGCTCTTCGAAACGGCGGCCGATCAGGCGCTTCACCGCGAACAGGGTGTTGTGCGGGTTGGTGACGGCCTGGCGCTTGGCCGACTGGCCAACCAGGATTTCGCCGTCGTTGGCGTAGGCCACGATCGAAGGGGTAGTACGCGCGCCTTCGGCGTTTTCGATGACCTTGACGTTACCGTTTTCCAGAATGGAGACGCACGAGTTGGTGGTCCCCAGGTCGATACCGATGATTTTGCCCATGTTAACTCTCCCGAAACTTGAATTTGGTAGCAGCGACTACTTTGGCCAACTGCAGTAATACTTGAAGGCTTGACACCTAGATGGGGATGCCCGGAAGGATTTCAAGCCTTTTCATTGATCGAGGGTTGCGCCGCGCTCGGCGCCTTGCTGACCACCACCATGGCGGGGCGCAGCAGACGACCGTTGAGCAGGTAGCCCTTCTGGAACACGTTCAGCACGCTGTTCGGCTCTACCTCGGCGTTTTCCTGCATGGCCATGGCCTGGTGGTGCTCAGGGTTGAACGGCTGGCCGTGCGGGTCGACCGCTTCGAGGTTGTAGCGCTTGAGGGTGTCCTGGAACATCTTCAGGGTCAGCTCGACGCCTTCGCGGATCTGCTTGACGTGCTCATCGTCGGCACTGGAGTGCGCCAGGGCCAGCTCCAGGCTGTCGATCACCGGCAGCAGGTCGCCAGAGAACTTCTCCAGGGCGAACTTATGGGCTTTCTCGACATCCTGCTCGGCACGACGGCGCACGTTCTGCACGTCGGCAACGGCGCGCAGCGCCTGGTCCTTGGCGGCGGCCAGCTGCTCCTCGAGTTCCAGGACGCGGGCGTCGGCAGCATTACCTGCACCGGTCTCTTCGACGTTAAGGTCTTTCTCGTTCAGCTGTTCGTCAGCCATGGGGTCTCTCCTGCGCAATTTTGTGGACTGCGAGCCAGGCTCGCCTTGGATGTCGGCTATATGGGGCCGGAAAAACCAGCTTCAAGGGGTAAGGTGGTTTTCCCGGCTGCAACAGAATCTGCCAAGGGACATTGGCAGGCCTGAAAAAAGTACTGTATAAATAACCAGACCTGACTTTCGGGAGCCGCCCCATGCTGGTGCACCTGTCCATTCACAACTACGCCATCGTCGAGCACCTCGACCTCGAAATCGCCCGCGGCATGTCCGTCATCACCGGCGAGACCGGTGCCGGCAAGTCGATCATGCTCGACGCCCTCGGCCTGGCACTGGGCGACCGGGCCGACAGCGGCGTGGTGCGCCCTGGCACGGACAAGGCAGACATCCTCGCCACCTTCGATCTGGTGGACATCCCCGAGGCGCATGCCTGGCTGGCCGAGCGCGACCTGGACAACGACGGCCTGTGCATCCTGCGCCGAGTGATCACCGCCGAAGGCCGCAGCCGCGGCTACATCAATGGCACGCCCTGCCCGCTCGGCGACCTCAAGGCGCTGGGCGAGTTGCTGATCGATATCCACAGCCAGCACGAGCACCAGTCACTACTCAAGACCGACACCCACCGCCGCCTGCTCGACGAGTACGCCGGCGCCGTCGACCTGGCCCGCCAGGTACAGCTGGCGGCCAAGCGCTGGAACCAGACCCGCCTGGAACTGGAGCGCCTGTCCAACTCCGGCGACGAGCAGCGCGCCCGCCATCAGCTGCTGAGCTATCAGCTGGAGGAACTCGACAACCTCGGCTTGGGCGAACACGAGCTGGAGCAGTTGGAGCAGGAACACAAGAACCTGACCAGCGCCGAAGCCCTGTTCGGCATCTGCCGCCAGGTCATCGACCAGTGCAGCGAGAGCGATTCGGGCAATGTGCTCAGCGCCCTCACCTCCAGCCTCAACCGCCTGGGTGCCGCCACCAACTCGCCAAAGGCACTGGGGGAAGCAGCCAACCTGATCGCCAGTGCGCAGATCCAGGTCGAGGAAGCCGTGGGCGAGCTCAACCGTTTCCTCGACAACTTCGACGCCGACCCCATGCGCCTGCAGGCACTGGAAGAACGCCTCGACACTATCTATACGCTGGCGCGCAAACACCGTGTGCACCCCACCGAACTGCCCCACCTGCAACAGCAGCTGATGGAAGAGCTGGAGGGCCTGAACGCCAGTGACGAGTCGATCGAGCGGTTGGGTGAAGAGCTTGCCGCCTTCGCCCAGCACTATAAAGAGAAGGCTCGCGAGCTCAGCGCACTACGCCAACAAGCTGCCCAGCAGCTGGCAGTGGCCGTCGAGCAGGAGATCCAACGCCTGGGCATGCCCGGCGGGCGCTTCTGCATCGCACTTACCCCCAATGAGGGAGCAGACCTTTCGCCTCATGGCCTGGAGCAGATCGAGCTACTGGTCAGCGCCAACCCTGGCCAACCGCTCAAGGGCCTGGCCAAGGTGGCTTCAGGTGGCGAACTGTCCCGCATCAGCCTGGCGATCCAGGTGATTACCGCGCAGACCTCACGCATTCCAACCCTGGTGTTCGACGAAGTCGACGTCGGTATCGGCGGGCCTACTGCCGAAATCGTCGGCCAACTGCTGCGCCGCCTGGGCGAACGCGGCCAGGTGCTGACCGTTACCCACCTGCCGCAGGTGGCGGCACAAGGGCATCACCACCTGTTCGTGCACAAGGTGCGCAACAGCGACACCACCCATACCGCCGTGGCCAACCTGGGCAAGCGCGAGCGAGTGGAGGAAGTGGCGCGGATGCTGGGCGGCATAGACCTGACCAAGGAATCCCTGGCACATGCGCGCAAGATGGTGGTAAGCGGCAAGGCCTGAACCCTTCTTTTTTCAGGCCCATTCGCGGGTAAACCCGCTCCCACAGGATATTCACCGGACCTGAGCCTGCGCAGTACCTGTGGGAGCGGGTTTACCCGCGAAGAGGCCGGCACAAACGACACAGCTCTCTGCCTCAGAAAGCACAAAGGCGACCCGAAGGTCGCCTTTGCCATTCATAACGATAAAAAATCGTTACTTCTTTTTACGCACATACAGGACCAGATTGTGGTCCACCAGCTCGTAGCCATGCTCGGCCACGATTTCGCGCTGGCGTTTCTCGATCTCGGCATCCATGAACTCGATGACTTCACTGGTGTCCACGTTGACCATATGGTCGTGGTGACCGCCATCGGCCAGTTCGAACACCGCATGACCGCCGTCGAAGTTGTGGCGAACCACCAGACCCGCCGCTTCGAACTGGGTCAGTACGCGGTAGACGGTGGCCAGGCCCACGTCCTCGCCAGCTTCCATAAGCGCCTTGTAGACATCCTCGGCGCTCATGTGACGCTGCTCGGTGGAGTCGAGCATCTGAAGGATCTTGACTCGAGGCAGGGTCACCTTGAGACCGGCTTTGCGCAATTCGCTATTTTCAACCATGGTCAGCTTTCTCGCCGATGCTGCTTCGCAGCTTCTCTTAATACGGGTATGATCGGGGTTTACGTTGTCCAGCCAAGATAGTGGAAGTCGCCCACCGATGCAAAACACCAAGCTCTTGCTAACCAGCCTCACCCTAGTGGGACTGCTCGCACTCGCCGGTTGCTCGTTTCCCGGGGTTTACAAAATCGACATCCAGCAGGGCAATGTCGTTACGCAAGACATGATAGACCAATTGCGCCCCGGAATGACCCGCCGGCAAGTAAGGTTTATCATGGGTAACCCGCTGATCCAGGACACCTTCAACACCAACCGTTGGGATTACCTGTACAGCCTGCAGCCAGGCGGCGGCAAACGCCAGCAAGAACGCATGAGCGTGTTCTTCAACGAAAGCGACCAGTTGGTCAGCCTTTCTGGCGACTTCATGCCAGGCGTCAGCCGCGACCAGGAAATCCTCGGTGGCAGCAGCGACACCACGGTCAGCCCGGCCAACCAGCCAGAACAGCCAACCGTGCAGCCTGAAGAAAAACCGGCCAAGCCAGGCTCGGTGGAAGAATCCATCCAGCGCGAGATCGACACCATCGAGACCACCCCGGTCCCGACTCCGGCTCCGCTGGAAACCTCGCCTCAATAAGCGGCGAGCAGATACAAAAAAGCCCGGACCTGGTCCGGGCTTTTTGTTGCCGCTTTTTCAGTCAGGCATTCAGCTGCTTGGCACGCTGGCAGAAAGCATCCACCAGCGTATTGGCCGCCTGGTTGAACAGCGGGCCCAGGGTCGCGCGCACCAGCGGCCCGGCATAATCGAACGACAGGTCCAGGCTGATCTTGCAGGCCTTGTCCCCCAATGGCTTGAACACCCACAGGCCATGCAACTGGGTGAACGGCCCCTCTTCCAGGTTCATCTCGATGGACTGCCCCGGCACCAGTACGTTGCGCGTGACGAAGTGCTGGCTGATGCCGCCCTTGGCAACATCGAGCTTGGCGCGCATGTGCGTGTCGCTGGCTTCGATCACCGTCGAGGCCGAGCACCAAGGCAGGAACTGCGGATAGCTGGCCACATCGTTGACCAGATCGTAAAGCGCCTGGGCAGGGTATGGCAGCAGGGCGGAGCGTTGAATATGGGTAGTCATCCAGGCGTCACTTCCAAGGCTGGGTGGCGGCGCTTCGCAGCGTGCCGAAAACAGGTTCTGTCGCAAAGACAGGGGCTGTATTGTCCGGTATTCATTGCAGTGGCTCAAGCACACCGAAATCCCATAGCCGACGACGCGGCGACTGCCTATAATGCCGCCCCTATGGCTAAACAAAAGAAACATCCGACCGGGACCATCGCGCAGAACAAGAAGGCGCGACACGATTACTTCATCGAACACAAGTTCGAGGCCGGGCTGGTCCTGTCCGGCTGGGAAGTAAAAAGCCTGCGAGCCGGCAAGGCGCACCTGACTGACAGCTATGTGCTGCTGAAAGACGGTGAGGCCTGGCTGTTCGGCAGCCACATCACCCCGCTGACCACGGCCAGCACCCACGTCATCGCCGACCCCATCCGCACTCGCAAGCTGCTGCTGAACAAGCGCGAGCTCGAGCGCCTGGAAGCGGCCGTGGCGCAAAAGGGCTACACCTGCGTGGCCCTGGCGCTGTACTGGAGCAAGCACCTGATCAAGTGCGAAATCGCACTGGGCAAGGGCAAGAAGGAATTCGACAAGCGCGACACCATGCGCGAGCGCGATTCCAACCGCGAGCTGCAGCGGGCTGTGCGGAACAAGGACAAGGAAGAGTAATACCTCTTCTTCAGCCTGTTCCGGCCTCTTCGCGGGCTCGCCCGCTCCCACAGGTATCGCGCCACCTTCAGGTCCGGCGCATATCCTGTGGGAGCGGGCAAGCCCGCGAAGATTCCAACACCGATCTCAACGCCCGCTCCGCCGCTCCGCCCGCGCCACTCGCTGCGCTTCTTCATGCGCCTCTTCCAGCACCTCCTGCACATACAGAATGTGCCGGCTGGACACTTCCCGCGCATCCTCCGCCCTGCCCTCGACTATCGCCAGGTACAGCTCCCGGTGCTGGCTGATCAGCATGTCCCGGGTCTCGGTCCGTTGCTGGTACATGCCGCCGATGTTGGTCACCACGTTGCGCTTGAGCAGGTCGAACAAGCCGCGAATGGTGTGCAGCAGCACGGCATTATGGCTGGCCTCGGCAATCGCCAGGTGGAAGCGCGCATCGGCCGCGCCCTCCTCCGCCCGAGTCACTTCGTCGGCCCTGGCATAGCAGTCCTGCAGCGCATCGAACGCCGCCTTCAGCCGCGCCCGGTCCGGCTGGGTCGCGCGCTGGGCCGCGTAGTAGGCGCAGGACGCCTCCAGGGTATGGCGGAATTCGAGCAGGTCACGCTGAGCCTCGGCACTGTGCTCGAGCAGCTGCAACAACGGGTCGCTGAAAGTGGACCCCAGGGACTCGGCGACAAAATTGCCCCCACCCTGGCGGCTGACCAGCAGCCCCTTGGCCACCAGCTTCTGGATCGCCTCACGCAGTGACGGGCGGGACACGCCGAACTGCTCGGCAAGGACGCGCTCGGCCGGCAGCCGCTGCCCCGAGGTCAGCGTGCCTTCCAGAATCATCCCTTCCAACCGATCGACAATGTCATCGGACAGGCGCCGTTGGCGGACCTGATCAAAAACCATCACATGCTCTCCACAAACCCCCGGCAGATTTCAGGGGGCGCCTATTCTCGCCGATCCAGATCGCGCAAACACCCACCAGGCGACGATTTTCCCTGCCCACCAGGCGCCCGCTCATCGGCACGCGACCAAAGTTTTGCACGGGACAAATTGACACACCCACGAAGACGCTTTTAACCTAGCGCCCAGCCATTGTAAATTGGTCTTACCAATTATCCAATGCCAGTGCCTGACCAACAACAATTAGGGGCCACCCCATATGCAAACCTGGCAACAAATCTATAGTCCGCTTGGTAGTCTTGGCCTGTCCGCACTGGCGGCGGTCATTCCCATCGTCTTCTTCTTCCTTGCCCTCGCCGTGTTCCGCCTCAAAGGCCACGTGGCCGGCAGCATCACCCTCGCATTGTCGATCCTGGTGGCGATCTTCGCCTTCCAGATGCCTGTCGACATGGCATTCGCCGCTGCGGGTTATGGCTTCCTCTACGGCCTCTGGCCGATTGCCTGGATCATCGTTGCCGCGGTGTTCCTGTACAAACTCACGGTCAAGAGCGGCCAGTTCGAAGTGATCCGCAGCTCGGTGCTGTCGATTACCGACGACCAGCGCCTGCAAGTGCTGTTGATCGGTTTCTGCTTCGGTGCCTTCCTGGAAGGTGCGGCAGGCTTTGGCGCACCGGTGGCAATCACTGCCGCGCTGCTGGTGGGCCTGGGCTTCAACCCGCTGTACGCCGCCGGCCTGTGCCTGATCGCCAACACCGCGCCAGTGGCCTTCGGCGCCCTGGGCATCCCGATCATCGTGGCCGGCCAGGTCACCGGCATCGACGCCTTCCACATCGGCGCCATGACCGGTCGCCAGCTGCCGCTGCTGTCGCTGTTCGTGCCGTTCTGGCTGGTATTCATGATGGACGGCCTGCGTGGCGTGAAGGAAACCTGGCCTGCCGCCCTGGTCGCCGGCCTGAGCTTCGCCGTCACCCAGTACTTCACCTCGAACTTCATCGGCCCGGAGCTGCCGGACATCACCTCGGCCCTGGCCAGCCTGATCGCCCTGACCCTGTTCCTGAAAGTCTGGCAGCCCAAGCGTTCGTTCGCCGAAGCCAAAGGCAGCGTCGGCGCCGCCGTGGTTCAGCCAAGCGGCAGCCAGCCAAGCCCCTACAGCTTTGGCGAGATCTTCAAGGCCTGGTCGCCGTTCCTGATCCTCACCGTGCTGGTCACCATCTGGACCCTGAAACCGTTCAAGGCGGCCTTCGCCCCGGGCGGCGCGATGTACAACTTCGTGTTCAACTTCGCCATCCCGCACCTCGACCAACTGGTGATCAAGACCGCACCGATCGTCGCCGCGCCAACCGCCATGCCAGCGGTGTTCAAGCTCGACCCGATCTCTGCCACCGGCACCGCGATCTTCCTCTCGGCGCTGATCTCCATGGCCGTGCTGAAGATCAACTTCAAAACTGGTCTGACCACTTTCAAGGAAACCTTCTGGGAGCTGCGCTGGCCAATCCTGTCGATCGGCATGGTGCTGGCCTTCGCCTTCGTTACCAACTACTCCGGCATGTCCTCGACCATGGCCCTGGTACTGGCCGGTACCGGTGCCGCGTTCCCGTTCTTCTCGCCGTTCCTTGGCTGGCTGGGTGTGTTCCTGACCGGTTCCGACACCTCGTCCAATGCCCTGTTCAGCTCGCTGCAGGCCACCACTGCGCACCAGATCGGGGTCAACGACACTCTGCTGGTAGCGGCCAACACCAGCGGCGGCGTGACCGGCAAGATGATCTCGCCGCAGTCGATCGCCGTGGCCTGCGCCGCCACCGGCCTGGTTGGCAAGGAATCCGACCTGTTCCGCTTCACCGTCAAGCACAGCCTGTTCTTCGCCACCATCGTCGGTCTGATCACCCTGATCCAGGCCTACTGGCTGACCGGCATGCTGGTTCATCACTAAAGTGAAAGGGGCCGGGCGCCATCGCGCGCCCGGCAATCCCCACACGCAACGCTGCGAGAATCCATGATCATTTCCGCCTCTACCGACTATCGCGCCGCGGCCCAACGCAAGCTGCCTCCCTTCCTGTTCCACTATGCCGACGGCGGCGCCTACGCCGAGCACACCCTGCGCCACAACGTCTCGGACCTGGCCAGCATTGCCCTGCGCCAACGCGTGCTGAAGAACATGTCCGAGCTCAGCCTTCAGACCAAACTGTTCGACGAAACCCTGAGCATGCCGGTGGCCCTGGCCCCGGTCGGCCTCACCGGCATGTACGCCCGCCGTGGTGAAGTGCAGGCGGCGCGCGCGGCGGCTGCCCACGGTATTCCGTTCACCATGTCCACCGTGTCGGTGTGCCCGATCGAAGAAGTGGCCCCGGCCATCGACCGGCCGATGTGGTTCCAGCTGTACGTGCTCAAGGACCGCGGCTTCATGCGCAACGCCCTGGAGCGGGCCAAGGCCGCCGGGGTAAAGACCCTGGTGTTCACCGTCGACATGCCGACACCCGGCGCCCGCTACCGCGACGCCCACTCTGGCATGAGCGGCAAGAACGGCCCGCTGCGCCGTGTGCTGCAGGCCATGACCCACCCCGAGTGGGCATGGGATGTCGGCGTGATGGGGCGCCCGCACGACCTGGGCAACATTTCCACCTACCGCGGCAACCCCACCGGCCTTGCCGACTACATTGGCTGGCTGGCCAACAACTTCGACCCTTCGATCTCCTGGAAAGACCTGGAGTGGATCCGCGAGTTCTGGGACGGCCCGATGATCATCAAGGGCATCCTCGATGCCGATGACGCCCGCGATGCGGTCAGGTTCGGTGCCGACGGCATCGTCGTGTCCAACCACGGCGGCCGTCAGCTCGACGGCGTGCTGTCCAGCGCCCGTGCCCTGCCGGCAATTGCCGATGCGGTCAAAGGTGACCTGAAGATCCTCGCCGACTCCGGCATCCGCAGCGGCCTCGACGTGGTGCGCATGATCGCCCTGGGCGCCGATACCGTACTGATCGGCCGCGCCTTCCTCTACGCCCTTGCCGTGCACGGCCAGGCCGGGGTGAAGAACCTGCTGGAGCTGTTCGAGAAGGAAATGCGCGTAGCGATGGTGCTGACCGGCGCCAAGTCGATCAGCGAAATCACCCGCGACTCGCTGGTACGCGAACTGGGCGCCTGACCGCCCGCAAGAACGACCGCCTGATTGACCCGGGGCATGTGGCGCACAGACGCCACGGCCCCGCGAGGAGACTGCATGAGCCTGCCCGCCGCGTTCCTGCGTGATGCCGAGCGCCTGATCCCCGCCGAACGCAGCTTCGACGACCCCACCTCCACCCTGGCCTTCGGCACCGACGCCAGCTTCTACCGGCTGATCCCCAAGCTGGTGGTGCGCGTCGAGTCCGAAGACGAAGTGGTCGGCCTGATCAAACTGGCCCAGCGCGAGCGGGTGCCGGTCACCTTCCGCGCCGCCGGCACCAGCCTGTCCGGCCAGGCCATCAGCGACTCGGTGCTGATCGTGCTGGGCGATAACTGGAACGGCCGCGAAATCCGCGGCCAAGGCGAGCAGATCCGCCTGCAGCCCGGCGTCATCGGCGCCCAGGCCAATGCCTGGCTGGCCCCCTTCGGGCGCAAGATCGGCCCCGACCCGGCCTCGATCAACGCCTGCAAGATCGGCGGCATCGTCGCCAACAACGCCAGCGGCATGTGCTGCGGTACCGCACAGAACACCTACCACACCCTGGCCGGCCTGCGCCTGGTGCTGGCCGACGGCACGCGCCTGGACAGCGAAGACCCGGCCAGCGTCGCCGCGTTCGAGGCCAGCCACGCCGACCTGCTGGAAGCACTGGCCCGCCTGGGCCGCGAGACCCGCGCCAACACTGCACTCGCCGAGCGCATCCGGCACAAATACCGGCTGAAGAACACCACCGGTCTGTCGCTGAACGCACTGGTGGACTACGACCAACCGCTGGATATCCTGCAGCACCTGCTGGTCGGTTCCGAAGGCACCCTGGGCTTCATCAGTGCCGTCACCTACGACACCGTGCCCGACCACCCGCACAAGGCCAGCGCCCTGCTGGTGTTCCCCAGCGTGGAAAGCTGCTGTCGTGCGGTGACCGTACTCAAGCGCCAGCCGGTCTCGGCCGTGGAGCTGCTCGACCGCCGCAGCCTGCGCTCGGTGCAGAACATGCCCGGCATGCCGCTGTGGGTAAAAGGCCTGTCGGACAATGCCTGCGCCCTGCTGATCGAGTCCCGCGCCGCCAGCCAGAGCCTGCTGCATGAACAGCTGCAACAGGTGATGACCTCGATCGCCGACTTCCCGCTGGAACAGCAGGTGGACTTCAGCGAAGACCCGGCCGTGTACAACCAGCTGTGGAAAATCCGCAAGGACACCTTCCCCGCCGTCGGCGCCGTGCGCCAGACCGGCACCACAGTCATCATCGAAGACGTCACCTTCCCCATCGAGCAACTGGCAGAAGGCGTCAACCGCCTGATCCAGCTGTTCGACAAGCACCGCTACGACGAAGCGATCATTTTCGGCCACGCCCTGGAGGGCAACCTGCACTTCGTCTTCACCCAGGGCTTCAACAGTGCCGAGGAAGTCGCCCGCTACCAGGCCTTCATGGACGATGTGGCGCAACTGGTGGCGGTGGAGTTCGGCGGCTCGCTCAAGGCCGAGCACGGCACCGGGCGCAACATGGCACCGTTCGTGGAGCTGGAATGGGGCCATGACGCCTACCAACTGATGTGGAAGCTGAAGCGCCTGCTCGACCCCAACGGCATCCTCAACCCCGATGTGGTGCTGAGTGAAGACCCTGACATCCACCTGAAGAACCTCAAGCCGCTCCCCGCTGCCGACGAGATCGTCGACAAGTGCATCGAGTGCGGCTTCTGCGAACCGGTGTGCCCGTCCAAAGGCCTGACCCTCAGCCCGCGCCAGCGCATCGTCATGTGGCGTGACATCCAGGCCAAACAGCGCGCTGGCATCGACACCCGCGAACTGCGCCAGACCTACCAGTACCAGGGCATCGACACCTGTGCCGCCACCGGCCTGTGCGCCCAGCGCTGCCCGGTCGGCATCAACACCGGCGAACTGGTGAAGAAACTGCGCAGCCAGGCCGCCGAGCACGAAAAAACCGCCGACTGGCTGGCCGAACACTTCCACACTGCCCTGGGCGGCGCGCGCCTGACCCTGACCGCCGCCAACACCGCACGCAAGCTGCTCGGCGCCCCACGCCTGGGGCGCCTGAGCGCCTCGCTGAACAAAGCCAGCAAAGGCCGCCTGCCACAGTGGACCCCGGCGATGCCACAACCCCTGCGCCCACTGGACTTCGGCCCGGCCAGCAACGATGCCCGCCCTCGCGTGGTGTACCTGGCCGCCTGCGTCTCGCGGGTGATGGGCCCGGCCTATGCCGACCGCGAGCAAAGCTCGCTGTTGGACAAGACCCGCGCCCTGCTGGAAAAGGCCGGTTACCAGGTGATATTCCCCGACAACGCCGACAGCCTGTGCTGCGGCCAGCCGTTCGCCTCCAAGGGCTACCCCGAGCAGGCCGAACACAAACGCCAGGAACTGATTGCCGCCCTGCTGCACGCAAGCCGCGGCGGCCTCGACCCGATCTACTGCGACACCAGCCCCTGCACTTTGCGCCTGGTGCAAGACCTGAACGACACCCGGCTGGACCTGTACGACCCGGTGCGCTTCATCCGCACCCACCTGCTCGAGCGCCTGGAGTTCACCCCCCAGGACGAACCAGTGGCCGTGCATGTGACCTGCAGTACCCAGCACCTGGGCGAAAGCCAGGCGCTGATCGACCTGGCGCGGCGCTGCAGCAAACAGGTGGTGATCCCGGAGGGCATACACTGCTGCGGCTTTGCCGGTGACAAAGGCTTCACCACCCCCGAGCTCAACGCCCACTCGCTGCGCAGCCTGAAGGATGCGGTGCAGTATTGCAGCGAAGGTATTTCCACCAGCCGCACCTGCGAGATCGGCCTGTCCAGCCATAGCGGCATCGACTACCACGGGCTGGTCTACCTGGTAGACCGCGTCACCCGGCCGCGTAGCATCTGACCGTTTAACGCAAAACCTGATAGCTGCCGCAATCCCTGTGGGAGCGGGCAAGCCCGCGAACACCGGCGCAGCCGGTGCCATCCACCGCGCAGCCTGCTTCGCGGGCACGCCCGCTCCCACAAGTACTGCACCGGCTTTGGGGCCACGCTGCACCTGTACACCGGCATTGGCCTGACCGTTTAACGCAAAACCTGATAGCTGCCGCAATCCCTGTGGGAGCGGGCAAGCCCGCGAACACCGGCGCAGCCGGTGCCATACAACGCGCAGCCTGCTTCGCGGGCACGCCCGCTCCCACAGGTACCGCGCCGGCTTTGGGCCCACGCTGTACCTGTAGGAGCGGCTTCAGCCGCGAACACCGGCAAAGCCGGTGCCATCCCGCCAGCATCCCGATTGAACCCCCGCCAATCCCCCACAGTCCACCGTTACAGGCCCACCTTCCAGAGGCCCAGAAGGAGACTCCCATGAAAGGTACCGCGCTATCGGCCCTGTTCGCGGCCGCCACCCTGCTGGCTTCGCCGGTGTTCGCCGCCGAAGACCTGTGCACCGCCAACCTGCAAAAGATCGACGACAGCATGGCCACCGCCGGCGCTACCTCCGAAGGCCTGGACAAGGCCATCACCGAGCACGTCGACAAAGCCAAGGCTGCCCAAGCCTCGGGCGACACCAAGGAATGCATCGCCATCACCAGCAAAGTCCTGGAGCGCCTGGAAAAAACCGAGAAAGGCAGCGGCACCAGCGGCGGTAGCGGCGCGTGAGCCCAAAAGCGGGCGACCGGACCGGCTGTCGACGTCGCCCGCGCAATGGCGTATACTCCGCCTCACGTACCGTAAGGTGCGTTAGCTTAGAGCTAGTGTGGGGCCGATCAGGATTCGACGCCGGTAGCGAAACTCTAGGTGCATGCCGAGTTGGTAACAGAACTCGTAAATCCACTGTTGCAACTTTCTATAGTTGCCAATGACGAAAACTACGAGGGCTACGCTCTCGCTGCGTAAGCAGCTGAGCCCGCTCTCCTGGTAGCTTCGGCTCCAGCAATCATCAGGGGATGCCTGTAAACCCGAAATGATTGTCATACAGAACAGGATCGTCGTGTAGCACGTTGGGGGCAAAGCGACTAAAACTTACCCAACTCGTCCAAAGCACCCTGCCCGTCGGGCGGCTGCGGATTAACTCAGTAGACACGGCTAAGCATGTAGTACCGACAGCGGAGTACTGGCGGACGGGGGTTCAAATCCCCCCGGCTCCACCAAATTCCAAAGAAGAAGACGCCCTCGGGCGTCTTTTTTTGTGCTTGGATTTTGGGCTGAGCGAGCCCGTAAAATCAGATTTAACCCCTTTCGCGTAGGACGTTTCCCAAAGATACTCCCAGCGCCTGTTTTCCATTGCGGTCGTTTTTTCAGAGTTTTAGTCTCGTCGGGTCGTTGTACATCAACGACCAGCTTTGACAGGCTGATGACGACCAAGCACACGGTTTTGCCTATGGCGGCTGTGTGTGGGGCACCTCGTGTGCGCCGGTTTGGTCTTCACCGGTCTGTCAACCCATACACGGCTGCCACCACTTGTTTGACAGCAAGCGCTGGTCGCTCCACTGAGGACCAAAATATGCTGAAGATTGTCCCCGACCCACCCCACCATCTCCATTCCCTGGAAGACACCATCATGCTGGCCTCGGACTACGCGCTCTGTGCAGAAGCCGTAGCGCAGCAGGCGATGCTGATGCAGCCGCGATCGCCAGCGTCATTGTTGATCATGGCGTCGATGCACGAGCTTGAAGCCCTGCGCAAATTACTCGAATCAGCGCTGGCGCAAATACACAAGCCAGCGGTCTCGCAACCACTGCACTGATTCACTTCATGCCAAGTGCTGTACCTGTGGGAGCGGATTCATCGAGGCGTCGAACCGCCGCGAAAAATCCAACGCGGTGCATGGCACCGGCTGCGCCGGTGTTCGCGGGTAAACCCGCTCCCACTGGGCCCCTGCCATGAGAACCGGGCTTGCCGGAGACAGGGCCAGCACAAGCATCTGCAACACGAGGGAGATAGATCAATGGCCAACGAAGACACCCAATGCACAGCCGGTAAAACCATCTTCTACCAAGGTGAAAACCAGACCCATCCACTGTTCCGCATCGAACCCGGCATACCCTGCCAGAACGCCCGTGAACAAGCCTCGGAACTGATGGGCTACGCGCGGGACCTGACCATCGACGGCCTGATGGAAGACAAACCGAAGCTGATCTGGGCCGCGCACTACCTCTGCGCCTTGGGCAAAGCACTGCTGGATGATGCCGAACTCGGCATGATGCGCTGAACACCACACAGCCCTTCCCCGTGCTCGGCCAACCTCAAAAACGGACTTCGCCCAACAGATACGGGGGTCAAAGGACGAATGGTCGAAATGTGTCAGGCACGGGGAATTGCTGGGAGTTTTTTGCCACTACTGGCGTTTCAGCCAAGCGCGTTCGTCGTGGTGAAATGAACTTCACTTTCTCAGCGTGTCAGATTAGGTCCTTGTCAAGCGAACTTCATTAGAGGTACAGCCTTATGAGCATGGCCACAATTGTAAGTGCCGTGATTTCCAGTCTCGCACCAAGTGTCTTTGACCATAACAGCCTGCAAGAACCCGGCGCGCATATCTCTGCCGTCGAATACCACTACGGGATGAACATCGATGTGAAACGCGTATTGCAACGCACCGATACATCCGACAAGACCGGTGTGGTACCGGTAACCGTAGTTTATGAAGACAGCAAGGGCGAGATTCACAAGATCCGCTTCCTCGAATGGGGTGGAAGCCCCGCAGCTCCTACTGGCGTGGCCTGATCCGCCCAACGTTAAAGCCCCCCAGAAACGGAAGTAAAACCTCATACGCATTCAGTGCGAATGATGTTTCCATCACCTGAAAACGGACATGAGCGAATGATTAAAAGTTCATTCGCGAGAAACACTATCATCTTGACAGCCTAACCCTGCAAGTTAATTACCAGAAATAGCTGAAATTCAATTTCAGCCTACAACAGCACACTCCAGCCAAACAGTGCTGGGGGTCATGCTGAGCAGTTCACAAAGTTTTACTTGAGGATATCCAGATGAAAACCATGAAAGTTCTCTTCGTTGCCGCCGCCCTGACCGCTTCTACTCTGGCGATGGCCTCCGGCGGTGGTGATCGGACCTTCGCACGCATGGAGTCAGCCCGCAAAGCCTCGATGCAGGCCTTCCAGATCGCAGAGAAACAGAAAGCAGAAGCCGCTGTAGCTGAAAGCAAAGCCAAGCCAGCCAATGACGCCAAGGGCTGACCGGTATAGCGCGTCCTCCAGCCTGGTCAGATTGCAGGCGTTTCCGATCCATATCGTCACCACCAACGCATGAACATATGCCACTAGGGTCGGTACGCAGTGATCGGGGACAGGGGGACGCTCTGTGTGACTTTGGCCATCTGGGTGATTTCCACCTGCAACTGGTCTTTGCCGAGCAGGTAGTCGGCCAATTTCTGCGAGAACGGCCAGTAGTTCAGGGTGGCAGTCAGGGTCAACGGCCCGACGGCGTCGGTCGGTACCAGGAAGGAGAACTCGCCGATTTCGTAACCCTTGGGCAGTATGCGGTTGTCCGAGAGTATTTGCGTGGCATTCCACACCTCCACATCCAACGGATTACCGTCCTTGTCGCCTATGTGCACTTTGAAGTTTCGCGTGTTGTCCTCGGTCTTGCCGTCCTTGATCGAGCCCAGCCGATAGAGCTCTCGCCCACTGGCATCCAGCACCTGGAAATCGATCCACATCTCCCGGCCCTCCGGAAAGCCAGTCGGCAATTTGTGCCCGGCACCGACGTTGGCAACCTTGACGGCTACCGAGGTGTATTGCCCGGGCGTGATGACTGCCGGCGGTTGCTGGAAGGTTATTTCCGCTGCGCGCGCAAGCATGTCGCGCGCGCGTTGCGCGCCCTCTTCCTGGCCAAGATGCTTGAGCATCATGGCGTTGGCCCCGCTGAACCAATGCGAGGCAACATCTTCGCGGTCCGGCCCCATGATCGCGGCCTTACCCGCAAAACCCGGCATATGGCAACTTTGGCAGGTGACACCGTTAAGGCTGTACGCGCTCTCCTGCCATTCGTCATACGTGCGCTCGACCGCCACGCTGCTGAAAGGATGCGTGACGTTGTGGCAGGTGCCGCAAAAGTCCGAACGCGTGTGCAGGTCGGAATATACGGTGTCGTGATAAGGCGACACGGCATCTTTGCGCGGGCCGAACTTGGTCGGTTTACCATGTGCCCGAGGGCTCAGAACATAGGCGCCGTTATCAAGCCCAGTACGGGCACTGATGTTGTGACAGGACTCGCAATCGACCCCTGGCATCGGATGATTCTTGGCGCTGTCTTCAATCGAGGAGCGATTGACTTGCGAATTGATCTGCCCGGTCGTGAGACCGATCGGGGTATGGCAGCCGGTGCAGAAGTTGTCGACCTTGCCTTCCGTGGCTGCACTCGCACGCTTGAGCAACGCCCGATAGATAGGTTCATCCCAGGCCTGGGACATCATTGATGAGCGCCACTGCTTGTAGATTTCCGTATGGCAAGCACCGCATACCTGGGCGTTGTCGAAGTCCTGCACATTGAGAACCAGGTTGCCGGGGGTATTGGCCCGATGCGGAAAGAACGGCATCGCGCCAGTCACATGCAAGAGCCTGGAGCGCGCCGGCTCCAGCCACTTCTCGTTACCTTGATTGTCATTGCCTTGAAGTTCCTCGGCTACCACCACCAGCGTTGCCATCAGCAGGCAGGCCAGAAAACACAACTTCGGCAGTGCCAGCCGCACAAACGTATGCCTCATAAGCATTTCCCCTGGGCGGTTGTAGAGGCGCGCAGCAATGCTTCTATTGAGTAGCCAGGGGTATTTGTGCCGCCAACCGATGGTTACCTGCAATCACTCAATAGGTACTGTCAGCTTCGCTGCTTCCCGACTCTGCACCTTTGATGAACAGGATATGCTCACTCAGCAATTGGCTTGCCAGCCCCGCAAAAACATGTCGGGGCAACAGGAAGACCAGCAGGTATTGTTCAGCGCTTGAAGCGCTCAGTTAATGGGGCCCACAAACTGCTGGGGTATCACGCCCATTAGTGGGGCAACTCACCCCGAAGTCGGGGGAGGTACGAATACGCTGCCTGGTTCCTGCGCCCGGGAAGTTTCATGCTATTTACGCTTGAGTTGTGTCACAGCCACTATGAAGCCGTAGTTTCCATGGTGCCTGCCGTGCTGGCGACCACAAGCGCCACGATACAAGCCAGCAAAGCGAATGCCGTGAACACCGCCATCACATGCATGCATGGCATGACATGGTTCCAGGCTCGGGCTACCCCCAGAAAAGCGGCGAACAGCCAACCACTCATGGAGAACGCCCCCAAGAGTGCAAGGCGACCGCGGTCGGAACCCGGTAACAAGACGAAAGGGGCTTTTTGCAACAACGGGAAGCCGATGCGATGCAACAGGCCGCCGTTCAATGTCAGCAACGCGACAACCGCAACCTTGGCCCAGAGCTTCTGGTTGAGCAAATACGCTGCGCCCTCGAGAAGATATCCCTGAAGTATCAACAGCAGACCACTGCCCCAAAGAGCCAGTAACGCAAGGGTGGCAATTTTCCTGGTTTCTTCCAGGTACTCATGCTTTGCCTGATCCAGCGCTTCCTTGCGCCAACTCCAAAGCTTGTGATCGGCAAGCAAGACCCTACCGAGGGCAATACAGGTGGCGAGCAGATGAACATACACGAGGAGCATTTTCAGCATTATTTTTATGACCTTCTTTTTATATGGACAATGCTCTCCTTGCGTCCTGAAATTTAATCTTAATGATACCGATTAACAGCTGCAACATAAAGTTTCAAAACCACCGGACCAGCATCTTGACGGATTGGTCTACTTTTTATAGGTATCTCGGCTACCCAGTTCAGTGGCGACCAAGCGATCAACAGGCTCATCGACGAATTTCGAGTGGATATCAATATCATCCACTCGACTCGAGAACCGGGAGCGGGCTGTAAAACGAAACATCCCGGCTCCTCGGCCCCGCGCAAACTCATGGCCTTCACTGCACTCAACTACCCGGATAAGCCAGTTCGATCTGCTGATCAAACTCCCCGCCAACCCCACAATACTCCCGCGGAATGCGCTCGATATCTTCGGCTACCTGCGCAATCACCTGGCGCAGTTCCAGGCGCTCGAGCCAGCGGGCAGGGATAGCGGCAGCACCATGTTGCGCACCCAGCAAGTGCCCGACGACCAGCCCGGTACTGCTGCTGTCGCCGCTGTGATTCACCGCCATGGCTACCCCTTCCTCGAGTGACCGAGCTGTCAGCGCACACCACAACCCAACCGCCAGCACCTGGTCAGCGACCCAAGCAGCGCCAAAATCGTCAATGCGTTGCGGGGTGGGTGCATAGCCCTCGTAATAGAAGAACAGCACGCGCTCGATCAGGCTGCGCGTTTCCTCCATGCCAGGCACCTGCCCGTACCTGGCCAGGCTCTGAGTCACAGCGTGCTCCACGCTATCTTGTCGATCGACAATGCGCTGGAGAATGTCGGCGAACAGCCCTGCCGCCAGGTAACCGGTGGGATGTCCGTGCGTCAGTCGCCCGGACTGCGCTGCGTAGTCAAATGCATGGGCAAAGAATGCACAGGGTGCAACCCGTACCAGGGCACCGCAGCCCTTGCTGTTGTTTTCGGCAACCGCACCCAGCCGCCCGCTGCTCTTGAGCGCATTCAGGCAAGTTGCGTCGGGGGCGCGGCGCGACCAGAGCTCCACGTGCTTGATCAGCCAGCCATCCGTGGTCACCGGTATCGTCGAGGGGTAATCCTGTGTCATCAGCCAGCGCAGCAACGCGTGATGAATAATGCTCGGAACATGACAGCGCTGCCGTGAACTCCCAAGCACATAAGCCCGCAGCAAGCCTTCAGCGGTGAACAGCATCATCTGCGTATCGTCGCTGATCGCACCGGTGATGCCGTAGGCCGGGGCAAGATCAATGATGCCCTGCGCGCCGAACCTGGCCTTGATCACAGGCCACTCGAGAAACTCCACGGGGGCGCCAAGCGCGTCTCCCACTGCGCCACCTAGCAGGCAGCCTTTGATCCGTTCAAGTCTGTTCATGTCTTCCCTTGTCACTCTTCTGCAGAGACCAGGTTCTGCAAAAGCACCAGCTTGCTTTGCAGCTGTGCGATGTGCGCTTTGTCGGCACGCTGTGCCGCACGTAGCTCCCGGTTTTCCATCTCCCATATCCGCGCCCAACGCGCGTCCTGGCGACAGGCGAAAACCAGGTGCCAGATTTCTCGCAACCGCAGGTACTGCATCAGGAGCACCACCAGGATCACCCCGATCAACACCAACGCTCCTGTTGAAACCGCTTCAGACATGGTCATGTCCACTTCCTTTCGTGACTTCAACTTATTTCGAAGACAGGAACACGATATGTAGTGTTTAGTGACAGGTCTAGAATGTAGACTTATACAGGTAAAGTAATCGCGCACATGGAGAGGGTATGAAACGCAAGCAATCCATCGAGCAGGTACGCTGGGACCTGGCACTTCGCTATCGCTTGATCGAGACCGTTGCCTGGTGGGAAGGCCGGCTGACCACGGGCCACCTGATGCAGAGCTTTGGCATCAGCCGCCAGCAGGCGTCGAAGGACATCAATACCTACATCACCGAACATGCGCCCAAAAACTTGACATATGACAAGCAGCTCAAGGGCTATGTACCAAGCAAGCAGTTCAAGCCGCTGTTCATCGACGACAGCGCCAGCGCCTACCTGCACCTGCTTTATCAGAACAATGAGCGGGCCCCGCACATCGACGGGCTGGCACTGGCCTATGCGCATACCCGGGTGCTGGAAGTGCCGGACCGGCCTATTCGCCCGGAAGTGCTGCGCCCCTTGCTCAAGGCCTGCCGTGAAGGTTTGCGCCTGGAAACCGAATACGTGTCCTTCAACACCCCCAACGTGGAGGTGCGCCTCATTGCCCCGCACACGCTGGTCTACACCGGCATGCGCTGGCACGTGAGGGCTTACTGCGAAAAGAACGGCCAGTATCGCGACTTCGTCCTCAGCCGCCTGCGTGGGCAGCCAGACTTGCTCGACCAATCGCCGAACACCCGCGAGCAGGATGAAGACTGGAATGTCGAGGTGCCGGTCATCTTCGAACCTGACGGGCGATTGAACGCGGCGCAGAAGGCAATCATCGAAACCGACTTCGGCATGACGCAGGGGCAACTGGTGGTGCCCAGCCGCAGGGCGCTGGTGAAGTACGTGTTGCAGCGTTACCAGATCGACCACCGCAACCTGGCAGTACTTCCCGAGGCGCAGCAATTGGTGGTGAGCAACCTCAAGGAACTGAAGCCATGGCTGTTGAATGATTGATTGTCGAATGCCGCGACGAGGGGCTTGATGCCCCCAGTCGCTGTGTCGTGGTGCCCCGCCGCACGCTTCATGATTGTCCCTCGGCCAGCAACACCTCCGGTATGGCCGGCAGCGGCCGGCTCAGCAACACGCCGACCAGCATCGCGAACAGCAGCGCCGCCACACCGGCGACCTGCAACACGGCTTCGAAGCCCCCGATGAACGCCTGGCGGGCCAAGGGTGCCACCGTTTCCCGCAACCCGGGCTCAAGCAACGCCAACGCCGCCTGCAAATCCCCCGCGGCAACCCGGGTAGCCATCGCGGCAACCTGGCCCGATTGCCCAGGCGCCACGGCAGCCATGGCCTCATACAGCAACTGCCCACTACGTGCAGCCAGCACACCACCCAGCCCACCGATGGCCAGCACGATCGCCCCGAACCGCGTGGTTGTACTCAACCCCGACGCCATGCCGGTGCGCTCACGCGGCACGCAAGCCATGATGTTCTTCTGCGTATCGCCATTCAGCAGCCCGGCACCAGCACCCAGCACCAGGCTGGCCAGGGCGAATGCACCGTAACCGCCCTGCTGCGTGGCCCAGGCACACAGCAGGTTACCCGCCCCGACCAATACCAGGCCGAGTGCGAACACCTGCGCCGGGCTCAAGTGTGCAGCCAGGCGCATACCCAGGCGTGGCGTCAGCAGCATGGCCACGGCAAACGGCAGCATGCCCGCCCCTGCGGCCAGGGCCGACAGCTGCAGGCCGTTCTGCAAGTAAAGCGGCAGCAGGGTCATCATCACCTGGGCGCAGGCCGCGTAGGCGAACATGCCCAGCAAGGCACCAACGAAACGCCCGCTACGCATCAGCCGCAGGTCGATCATCGGCCGATCCTGGCTGCGTTCGACCATGACGAACAGGCCGAACAGGAAGGCGCTGATCACCAGCCGTCCCAGGGTTTGCGCACTGCCCCAGCCCACCTGGTTGGCATCGATCATTGCCCAGATCAGGTAACCCAGGCTGCCGGCGAAAGTCAGGCTGCCCCATGGGTCGAGCCGGGCCGCAGTGCTGTCACGGGACTCTTCGACACTGCGCAGCACCATCACTGCGAGCACTGCCACCAACGGCAGGTTGATGTAGAAGATCCAGCGCCAGCCAAGGGTGCTGGCGATCACCCCGCCCAGCAGCGGCGCAAAGATGATGGTGGCGCCCATGCAGGCGCCCCAGAAGGCCCAGGCGCGCATGCGCTCCTGGGGTTGGTGGAAGCGGTTGCCGATCGCGGCCAGGGCCGAGGTCAGCAGCAGCGCCGCACCAACGCCCTTGGCTGCCCTGGCCAGGTCGAGGAACAGCAGGTTGGGCGCCGCGCCGCAGGCCAGCGAGGCGATGCCGAACAGGGCCAGGCCGAGCAGCAGCATGCGGCGGCGGCCAAAGCGGTCGGCCAGGCTGCCAGCGGGCAGCAGGCAGGCGGCAAAGGCCAGCAGGTAGGCGCTGACCACCCATTCGATATCGGCGAACGAGCCGGACAGGTCGCGGGCGATGCTGGGCAGGCTGACCGCGACGATGTTGGTGTCGAGGATGATCAGGGCGCAGACCAGGGAGGCGGTGAGCAGGGTAAAACGCGCAGAGGGCATGGTGAGGCTCCGGATGCAGGGCTGGTTGCTCAAATCGCCGGGGCTGCCTTGCAGCCCATCGCAGGCAAGCCAGCTCCTACAGGGACCGCTCCGCCTTCAAGGATTGCGCAATACCTGTAGGAGCTGGCTTGCCTGCGATGGACCGCAAAGCGGTCCCCTGCAATTCCCAGGCAGCCTTTGCTGCCAAGCCACCAGCCTTGTAGTGTTGGCCTCACCATAACGCCGCCAGCCCCCAGGCTTGTTAGCCCCGGCGGCCCGCGTCATTACCCTGCAGGTAACACCCATGGAAATCCGCCATTTCCGCTACTTCCTCTGCGTCGCCCGCCACGGTCACTTCACCCGTGCCGCCGAACAGCTGGGCATCGCCCCGCCCACCCTCAGCCGGCAGATCCAGGACATGGAGCGCGAGCTGGGCGTGCGCCTGTTCGAACGCAACCAGCGCGAGGTCAACCTCACTGCAGCGGGCCAGGCCCTGTTGGTCGAGGCCGAACATGCCGTGCGCCAGTTCGATGCTGCGCAACTGGGTGCGCAACGGGCAGCCCGAGGCGAAAGCGGGCGCATAGAACTGGGCTATGTGGCCTCGGCCGCGTACTCGGGCATGCTCCAGCAGCAAGTCAGCCGCTACAGCGAAACCTGCCCCGGCGTGCGCCTGAGCATTCGCGAACTGCCCATGGCCGAACTGCCCGGCATGGTCCGCGACGGCCTGCTCGACCTTGCCTATGTGCGCTCACCGATGGAGCTGCCCGAGGAGCTTGAAGCCATCGCCTTGCACCAGGAAGGTTTCGTCCTCGCCCTGCCCGCCAGTTCGCGGATAAATGAAGTGCCGCAGATCCCGGCCTCGCGCCTGGCCAATGAAACCTTCATCCTGCCCGAACAAATCTCCGGCACGCTGGAGGTGGCCGCACAAGGTGGTTTCGTCCCGAGGCTCGGCCCCCAGCCGGGCAGCCTGGTGGCGGTGATCACCCTGGTGTCACTCGGCCAAGGCATCGCAGTGGTGCCAGAGTCGGTGGTGCAACGCATCAGCCTGCCGCAGGTGAACTACCGGCGTATTGTCGACTGCCAGGCCAGCTCGTGGCTTAGCCTGATCCACCGGCGCTTCGAGAAAGCGCCGGCGGCAATCAGATACATCAAGATGATGAAGGGCTGAAAAAACAAAGGGCACCCATCCACTGGTGCCCTTTGCCCTACCGCCAGGTGAACTCAATCACCCCATCGAACGCACCCCCACAGGTTGCGCATTGCCCCGCGTGGTCACGATCCCCAGGAAGGAAATCACGATCGCCAGGCCCAATGTCGAGCTCACTTCCGCCCGGTGTTCAGGCGTGAACATCATGACCGCCAGTGCTCCGCCAATGAACAGGATCACCGCCCAGGTCAGGTACGGGAACAGCCACATGCGGAACTTCAGCTCGGTGTTTTCCCGCTCCAGGCGGCGGCGCATGCGCAGCTGCGAAATGGCGATGACCATGTACACCAGCAAGGCAATGGCGCCGGAGCTGGCCAGCAGGAACTCGAACACGCCCTTCGGCGCGAAGTAGTTGAGGATGGCAATGGCCGCGCCGATCAGCGTGCTGCCGAATACCGCAGCGCGTGGCACACCGACCTTGGAGGTCTTGTTGAGCATGGCCGGGGCGTCACCGCGCTTGGCCAGCGAGTACATCATCCGCGAGGCAATGTAGATCGAAGAGTTCATGCAGCTGGTCACTGCCACCAGCACCACCAGGTCGACCATGAAGGCCGCGTTGGGGATGTTCATGATCTCCAGCGCACGCTGGTAGGAACCCACCACCGCCAGCTGCGGGTCGTTCCACGGCACCACCGAAATGATCACGAAGATCGACAGGATGTAGAAGGTGCTGATGCGCCAAATCACCGAGCGAGTGGCCTTGGCGATGTTGCGCGACGGGTCGCTGGATTCGGACGCGGCGATGGTCACCGCTTCGGTGCCGATGAAGCTGAACATCACGGTGATGAACGCACCAACCACGGCCGACCAGCCCTTCGGCGCGAAGCCACCGTGCTCGGCCATCAAGCCGCTCAGGCCGCTGACCTCGCGGTTGGGCAGCCAGCCCATCAGTGCGGCGAAACCCAAGCCGATGAAACCGAGAATGGCCGTGACCTTGAGAATGGCGAACCAGAACTCGAACTCCCCGTACTTGGCCACGCTGAACAGGTTGGTACCGGCCAGCAGCAGCACCGAAGCCAGGGCGAATATCCAGCTGTCCACCTGCGGGAACCAGGCGTTCAGCACATGCCCGGCGGCCAGTGCTTCGATCGGGATTACCAGTACCCAGAACCACCAGTACAGCCAGCCGATGGTGTAGCCGGCCCAGCGGCCGATGGCCTGCTCGGCGTAGGTGGAAAACGATCCGGTGTCCGGGTGTGCCACGGCCATTTCGCCGAGCATGCGCATGACCAGTACCACCAGGGTCCCGGCCACGAAATAGGAAATTATGGTAGCTGGCCCGGCTGCCGCGATGGCGTGGCCAGAGCCGACGAAAAGTCCGGCGCCGATGATGCCGGCGATGGACAGCATCGTTACATGACGTGGCTTGAAACCTTGTGCAAGGTTGCCATCAGATCCCACGGTGTTCATTGATGTTGTTCTCTTTTTGCTGACACAAGGATGGACGGGCAGGTGTAGGCGAAAATATCTCCTTTGAAATCAATAAGTCGACACGTTACTCGCGCTCTGTTGTTGATATTTGGCACGCGTCACAGAGCAACGTGTCAGTGCAGGTCGGGCTTCATTTAAGCCCCGCAGGGCTGTGGGAAATTACACGAGAACGCCCCGGAACTGTTCGATCACGACAGGGCATTTCCATGAACGCCAGATGTCGTGAATGGCATGCCCGATCGCGCCACCAGGCCGTCTGGAGCTTTTGTTTTTCATTTGGGTGTGTTTGTGGCTGTACTGGCCCTTTCGCGGGCTCGCCCGCTCCCACAGGTTACTTCCACGCCCCTCAAACCTGTGGTGTACCTGTGGGAGCGGGCAAGCCCGCGAAAGGGCCGGTGCAGGCATCACCACTTTCTGCCAGCCACAAAAAAGCCCCGGTCTCCCGGGGCCTCTGTTGCCAGGCGTCTGCCTACGCCTGCCCGGTACGCTCGAAGCGTCGGGCCAGCAACAGGTAAGCGAGGATCCCCAGCACGCCATGGGCGGCCACGAACCAGAGTGCGTTGTGGAACGAGCCGGTGCTGGCCACCACATAACCGATCACCAACGGGGTGACGATACCGGCGATGTTGCCGATGCCGTTGAACACGCCACCGCACAGGCCAACCATCTTCTTCGGCGCCACATCCGACAACACCGCCCAGCCCACCGCCGCCAGGCCTTTGCCGAAGAAGGCCAGGGTCATCAGGGCGATCACTGCGGCATTGCCGTCCACATAGTTGGCCAGCACCAGGCTGGTGGACAGCCCCATGCCGATGATGAACGGGGTCTTGCGCGCCCTGGACGGGTGCACGCCACGGCGGATCAGCCAGTCGGACACGAAGCCACCGAGAATGCCACCGGTAAAACCGCAGATTGCCGGCAACGCGGCCACCCAGCCGGCCTCCATGATGGTCATGCCACGGCCCTTGATCAGGTAGATCGGGAACCAGGTGATGAAGAAGTAGGTGAGCGCGGTGATGCAGTACTGGCCCAGGTACACCGCCCACAGGTTACGGCTGGTGAACAGTTGCGCAAGCTCGGCCCGGGTCGGTTTGCTCTTGGCGGTCTTGCGTTCCTTTTCCAGGTCGACCAGGGCGCCGCCTTCACGCATGTAGTCCAGCTCTTCGGGGCTCAGCCCTGGCGCACTGTGCGGCTCGTGGTACAAGCGGAACCACACCACGCTCAGCGCCAGCCCCAGCACGCCCATCCAGATGAACACCTGTTCCCAGCTCAGCGCATGGGTCATCCACGCCATCAACGGTGCGAACACCACCACGGCCATGTACTGCGCCGAGTTGAACAGTGCCGAGGCGGTGCCGCGCTCGCGGGTGGGGAACCAGCAACTGACGATGCGCGAGTTGGCCGGGAAGGCCGGCGACTCCACCAGGCCCAGCATGAACCGCATGGAGAACAGCGCCACGGCGGCGGACACACCAGCCAGGCCCATCCAGCCCACGGTCCCTTGCAGCAGGGTGAACAGCGACCAGAGGATCAGGCTGATGCCGTAGACCCGGCGAGCGCCGAAGCGGTCGAGCAACCAGCCGCCAGGTACCTGGCCCAGGGCGTAGGCCCAGGCGAAAGCAGAGAAGATCATGCCCAGCATGACCGGGTCCAGGCCGAGGTCCTTGAGCACCTCGGTGCCGGTAATCGACAGGGTGGCGCGGTCGGCGTAGTTGATGACGGTGATGACGAAGATCAGTGCCAGGACCAGGAAGCGATGGCGACCGATCCCGGCCACGGCCTGCGGTGCGGCGACGGCGGATTTGCTGTTCATGTGGACCCTCTTGCTTCTCGGTGGAAGCGATTGTTCTTGTGCGGAGAAGGTGTGGCCCTTGGGGCCTTGTGTTGCCTGTACCGGCCTCTTCGCGGCTAAAGCCGCTCCCACAGGGTCAATGCAGTGTTCAAGGCATGCGCTGTCCCTGTGGGAGCCGGCTTGACGGCGATGGGGCCTACGCGCAATTCGGGGGAACCTCGCCGCGGAAGCAAGCAGCGAGATTCGATAAAACCATCTGCCCCATTTCCAGCCGGGTTTGCAGCGTGGCGCTGCCTCGATGCGGCTGCAGAACGACCTGGTTCAGGTCACGCAGCGCCGGCGGCACATGCGGCTCATCGACGAACACATCCAGCCCAGCCCCGGCAATGCGCTGCTCACGCAACGCCTCGACCAGCGCGTTCTCATCCACCAACTTGCCGCGCGCCACATTGACCAGGTACCCCTCCGGCCCCAGTGCATCGAGCACCTCGGCCGTCACCAGCACCTGGCCGCCATCGGCGGCAGCTGCAACCACCAGCACATCCACCGAGCGCGCCAGCTCGACCAGATCGGCCTCATAGCGGTAGCCGGTTTCTGGTTGCTCGCGCCGCCCGTTGTAGGCAATGCGCATGTCGAATGCAGCGGCACGCCGAGCGATTGCCTTGCCCACCTCGCCAAGCCCGACGATGCCCAGTTCGATACCGCTGACCTTGCGCGCCAATGGCAGGTCGACCTTGCCCCACAAGCCATCACGTACCAGCCGCTCACCCTCGCCCAGGCGGCGCAAGGTGCCAATGATCAAGCCCATGGCCAGGTCGGCCACATCGGCGGTGAGCACGCCCGGCGTAGTGGTGACATGGATGCCGCGGCTGGCCGCATGGCGCAGGTCCACGGCATCGGTGCCGATGCCGCTGATGGCGATGATCTCGAGCGCGGGCAGTTGCTCCATCAGCTCATTGGACAGGCCCTTGGCACCGCCTGTAACCACACCACGAATGCGCGGGCCTGCTTCGTCGAGCAACTGTTGCGGGTTGGAATGCTGATACAGGCGATGTACCCGATAGGCGCTGACCAGCCGGGCATCGATGGCCTCTGGTACTGGCTGGGTCAACAGCACTTCGATGGGGTTTTCGTTCATGGTGGGCATCCGGCAGTTCGAAGACATGACTCGATGCTAGGCCGGCATTTGATACAGGTCTAATATAGATGCTGGATCGAATAATTCAGGAATTGAATCATGGAGCTGCATCAGCTGCGCTGCTTCGTGGCCGTGGCCGAAGAGCTGCATTTCGGCCGCGCCGCCACCCGCCTGCACATGACCCAACCGCCCTTGAGCCGGCAGATCCAGTTGCTGGAACATGCCCTCGGCGTGTTGCTGCTCGAGCGTAACAACCGCCAGGCGCGGCTGACCCTGGCGGGCCAGAGCTTTCTCGAAGACGCCCGTCGCATCCTGCAGATCGCCGAGTCGGCCAGCCAGTCGGCGCGGCGCATCGCTCATGGCGAAGCGGGCCGGTTGACCCTGGGTTTCACCGCAGTGGGTGCCTACAGCATGATCCCGCGCTTGCTGGTGCATGCCGGGCAGGCGCTGCCGGACATCGAACTGGTGCTCAGCGAACGCGTCTCCAGCACCCAGGTGCATGACCTGGAGGCAGGGCTGATCGATGTTGGCCTGGTGCGCCAGGTGCTGCCCAGCGCGCGTGTGGAGTACCTGCCGATCCACCGCGAACCCTTCATCGCCGCCCTGCCCGCCGGGCATGCGCTGGCGGCACGTGAGCGGCTCAGGCCGAGCGATTTCGATGAACAACCGTTCGTGATGTACAGCGCCAACGAAGGGCGCTACTTCCATGACCGCATCGCCAACCTGTTTGCCCGGCATGAGGTGCAGCCGCGGTACCTGCACCAACTGGGGCAGACTCACTCGATACTGGGGCTGGTCAATGTGGGGCTGGGCTGCGCGGTGGTGCCGGCCTCGGCGCAGGCATTGCGCCTGGAGCAGGTGGTGTTCAGGCCATTGGTGGGGATGGAGCAGCAGGCGGAGATTTTCCTGGCGTTCTGCCGGGATAACCCCAACCCGGTGCTGGGGGCATTCGTGGCGATGGCGCGGGCCTTCTTCGAGAAGGGTTAACCTGTTCCGGCCCTTTCGCGGGTAAACCCGCTCCCACTGGGTTTGCATAAACATTGAGCGATATGCAGTACCTGTGGGAGCGGGTTCACCCGCGAAGAGGCCAGCAGCCTCAACGCACCAGGCAAGGCCGCTTGTTATCGAAGCTCCACCCCGGAATCAGGAACTGCATTGCCACGCTGTCATCCCGCGCGCCCAACCCCATGTTGCGGTAGCACTCATGCGCCTTGGCCAGCTGGTCTTCATCCAGCTCCACCCCAAGCCCCGGCCGCGCCGGCACGTGCACATGCCCGTCGACGATGCGCAGTGGTTCGCGGGTCAGGCGCTGGCCGTCCTGCCAGATCCAGTGGGTGTCGATCGCAGTGATTTCACCCGGCGCCGCAGCCGCCACCTGGGTGAACATTGCCAGCGAGATATCGAAGTGGTTGTTGGAATGCGAACCCCAGGTCAGCCCCCAGTCGTTGCACATCTGCGCCACCCGTACCGAACCCTGCAAGGTCCAGAAGTGCGGGTCGGCCAGCGGAATGTCCACCGACTGCAACTGGATCGCATGGCCCATCTGCCGCCAGTCGGTAGCGATCATGTTGGTGGCGGTGGGCAGGCCGGTGGCGCGGCGGAACTCGGCCATCACCTCACGGCCCGAGTAGCCGTTCTCGGCACCGCACGGGTCTTCGGCGTAGGCCAGCACATCGTGCTTGTCGCGGCACAGGGCAATGGCCTCCTTCAATGACCAGGCACCATTCGGGTCGAGGGTGATGCGGGCTTCGGGGAAGCGCTCGGCCAGCGCCGTTACCGCTTCCATCTCCTCCTCGCCGCGCAACACCCCGCCCTTGAGCTTGAAGTCGCTGAAGCCATAGCGCGCCTTGGCGGCCTCGGCCAGGCGCACCACCGCGTCCGGGGTCAGGGCCTTTTCGTGGCGCAGGCGGAACCAGTCGTCCTCGGCATCGGCTTCGTTGCGGTAGGCCAGGTCGGTCTGCTGGCGGTCGCCGATGTAGAACAGGTAACCGAGCATCTTCACCGCCTCGCGCTGCTGCCCCTCACCCAGCAGTGCCGCCATCGGCACGTTCAGGTGCTGGCCGAGCAGGTCGAGCAGCGCCGACTCGATGGCCGTCACCGCATGCACGGTGATGCGCAGGTCGAAGGTCTGCAGGCCGCGACCAGCCGAGTCACGGTTGGCGAAGGTCTGGCGCATGGCATTGAGCACGCGCTGGTAATGCCCGATCGGCTGGCCGACCACCAGGCTGCGGGCGTCCTCCAGTGTCTGGCGGATCTTCTCGCCGCCCGGCACCTCGCCCACCCCGGTATTGCCGGCGCTGTCACGCAGCACCACCACGTTGCGGGTGAAGAACGGGCCATGGGCACCACTGAGGTTGAGCAGCATGCTGTCGTGCCCGGCGACGGGGATCACGCGCAGATCAGTGACCACGGGGGTGCTGGTGTGAAGGGTCTGCATGTTCATGGTTGTTGTCTCGCAGTCATCAATGGCTCTGACCCAGGGCCGAAGGGGCCTTGAGGTCATCGGAAGGGACGCCCTTTGGGCGAGTGCGTACGAAGAAGATGGCAATGGCCGCCAGCACCGAGGTCACCGCCAGGCCGTACAGGCCGCCCTGGATCGAACCGGTCTGCTGCTCCAGCAGGCCGAAGGTGGTGGGGGCGACGAAGCCGCCGAGGTTGCCAACCGAGTTGATCAAGGCGATCACCGCAGCGGCGATGCGGGCATCCAGGTAGCCCTGCGGGATCGGCCAGAACAGTGACGACGCCGACTTGAAACCGATGGCCGCGAAGCACACCGCGACAAAGGCGAACACCGGCCCACCCGTGGTGGACATGAACATGCCGATGGCAGCGATCACCAGCGCACCTGCGACCCAGGCCTGCTGGAACTTCCAGCGCGCCGAGCCGGCGGCGAAGGCATACATGGCCAGGATCGAGATCAGCCACGGGATCGAGTTGAAGAAGCCAACCTGCAGGTCGCTGAGGTCACCCATGCGCTTGATGATGCTCGGCAGCCAGAAGGTGGCGGCGTAGATGGTCAGCTGGATGCAGAAGTAGATCAGGCAGAACAGCAGGATCTGGCGGTCCTTGAGCAGGCTCCAGGCCGATGGCCTGACCGCGCCGACCGCTTCGCGCTCAAGCTGCTCGCGATCGATGGTGGCCACCAGTGCTTCCTGCTCGGCCTGGCTCAGCCACTTGGCGTCCTGCGGCCTGGAGTCGAGCCAGAAGAACACGAAGAAGCACAGCGTCACCGAGGCCATGCCTTCGATGAACAGCATCCACTGCCAGCCATGCATGCCCAGGCCCTGGATCTGCATCAGCGCGCCGGCCAGCGGCCCGGAAATCAGCGACGCCAATGCCGAGCCGCTGAGGAAGATGGCAATCGCCTTGCCACGCTCGGCGGCCGGCAGCCAGCGGGTGAAGTAGTAGATCACCCCGGGGAAGAAGCCCGCTTCGGCAACGCCCAGCAGAAAGCGCAGCACGTAGAACTGGGTTTCGTTCTGCACGAAGGCCATGGCCGTGGCCACCAGCCCCCAGGTGAACATGATGCGGGTCAGCCACAGCCGTGCGCCGACCTTCTGCAGCAGCATGTTCGAGGGCACTTCGAACAACGCGTAGCCAATGAAGAACAGGCCGGCGCCAAAGCCATAGGCCGCGGCGCTGATGCCAAGGTCGCTTTCCAGATGGGGGCGGACGAAGCCGATGTTGACGCGGTCCAGGTAGTTGACGATGAACATGATGACGAACAGCGGCAGGACGTGGCGCTTGACCTTGGCCACGGCGCTGGCCAGGGCGTCGCCTTCATTCCGGGCAGACGGAGCGAGGGTATCGTTCACTTGCGGATCTCCCACTAATTGTTTTTGTGCGGGTCGAGGTTGTCTGACATGGCAGTGGGGAGGAGCATATGCGCAGCGCAGTTGTACGACAAGATCAGCAACATCGGAAAAATCACAAAATACAAGCCACCGCAAAGCCTATATGCATCGAACTTGCAAAAATAGACAAACTACTCACCGGCTTGACCGCAGGAAAAATCGGCAAAAAATATTTTTATCGATTAACTTGTCGTACAAGCACAACAACAATCGGATCACACCATGGCCACCGAACAAGCCCACAAACGCGGCCACAGCCGTGCCCATGACCTGGTCTCCAGCCTGACCCAACAGATCTTGCTGGGTACCTTCAAGCCAGGCGACAAGTTGCCCTCGGAAAACAGCCTGGTGCGCGAGCATGGGGTCAGCCGCACCGTGGTCCGCGAGGCCCTGTCGAAATTGCAGGCCTCGGGGCTGGTGGAGCCACGCCACGGTATCGGTACGTTCGTGATGGAGCGCCAGGCCCAGGCCGGCCTGCGCATCGCTGCGGAAAGCGCGGCGAATGTGCGCGACCTGCTGGAGCTGCGCATCGGCCTTGAAGGCCAGGCCGCCGCCCTGGCCGCGCTACGCCGTGACGAGGGGCACCTGAGGCGCATGCGCCAGGCGCTGGATGACTACCAGGACCTGGCCGCCGCCGGCGACAGCTGCATCGAGGCCGACCGGCGCTTTCACCTGTTGATTGCCGAGGCCACTGGCAACCTGTACTTCACTGAAATGCTGTTGCAGCTGGGCAACGGCCTAATCCCGCGCAACCGCATGGCCCTGGCCGAACGCAGCGGGGCGAAGCTGGCGCGGCAGGCGTACCTGGCCAACCTCGAGCATGAGGCGATCCTCAATGCCATCCGTCGGCAGGACCCGGACGCGGCGCGGGCAGCGGTATGCCTGCACCTGTCCAATAGCCGCGACCGGTTGTTGCCGGACTAGGGGCCGCTACGCGGCCCGATCGCCGGCAAGCCAGCTCCCACAGGGGTAGCGCAAGGCTCGAGGCCGATACGGTCGAGGTGGGAGCTGGCTTGCCGGCGAATGGGCTGCAAAGCAGCCCCCGGCCATTACCAGGTCAGGCAGATCTTGCCGAAATGCCGATTGCTCTCCTGATAACGGAACGCCTCGACGATCTGTTCCAGCTCGAAATGCTTGTCCACCACCGGCCGCAGGCCGTTGGCATCGATCGCCCGTACCATCGCCTGCTGCTGGGCGCGGCTGCCCACCAGCACACCTTGCAGGCGAATCTGCCGCACCAGCGCCTGCACCAGTGGCAACTGCCCGGCCACGCCGGTGAGGATGCCGATCAACGACACATGCCCACCAATGCGCGCGGCAATCATCGATTGCTCCAGCGTCGCCGGGCCACCCACTTCGATCACATGGTCGACGCCGCGGTTGCCGGTCAGCTCGCGCACTTTCTCACCCCACGCCGGGGTGCTCTTGTAGTTGATCAGGTGGTCGGCACCCAGGGCTTTCAGGCGCTCAAGCTTGGCGTCGCTGGACGAGGTGGCGATCACCGTCGCGCCAGCCAGCTTGGCAAACTGCAGGGCGAAGATCGACACACCGCCGGTGCCCTGCACCAGCACCGTATCGCCGGGTTTGAGGTGGTCGTCGTTCATCAACGCACGCCAGGCCGTGAGACCAGCCGTGGTCAGCGTGGCAGCTTCAGCATGGCTGAAGCCTTTGGGCGCCAGGGTGAAGGCGGTGGCGCGAGCGGTGACCTGTTCTCGGGCGTAACCATCGATACCGTCGCCGGGCACCCTGGCGAAGCCTTCCACATTGGCCTGGCCGTCGAGCCAGTCGGGGAAAAAGGTACTGACCACATTGTCGCCGACCTGGAACTCGGTGACGCCGCTACCCACCGCGACCACTTCGCCAGCGCCATCGGCCATGGGGATGCGCCGCTCGCTCGGGCCCCACATGCCGCTGACAACGGCGAAATCGTGGTAGTTGAGAGAGCTGGCGTGCAGGCGCACGGTGATTTCACCGGCCCCGGGTGCAGGGGCCTCGCAGCTGCCAACTTCGACCTTGTCGTAGCCGCCGCCGGGTTTTACGTAGATGGCCTTGCTGGTCATGGATAGGTCTCCGTTCAGGGAATAGATTGGGGTTCAGCATAGACAGGTCCGGCCCTATCGCCGGCAAGCCAGCTCCCACAGGTATTGCACAAGTCTCAGCTCTAGTGGTGTCCCTGTGGGAGCTGGCTTGCCGGCGATAGGGCCCACATTGCCAACACAAGATTCAGCCCAGCATCACCTTCAATGCCCGGCAATCGGCCGCATGCCAATCCACCAGCTCCGGCCACGGATTGTCCGGCAGGTTCACCAGCACCGTGCGCGCCCCTGCGGCCCGCCCACAGTCCAGGTCAAACCGGTAATCCCCCACCATCACCAGCTCACCCGGTGCCACACCCCAGGCATTGGCAATCTTCAGCAGCCCATCCGGGCTTGGCTTGGGCGCCGCTTCGTCACGCCCCAGAATGTGCTCCACCGGGAAGCAGTCCGCCAGGCCGATGGCCTCCAGCGTCACATGCGCCAACTCGCGGGCATTGCGGGTCAGAATGCCCAGCCGGCAACCACGCTGGGCCAGTTCGCGCACCAGTTCCACCGCCCCGGTGGCCGCCGTGGAGGCAATCGCCAGGTCACGCTCGTGCTCCAGCAGCCAGGCATGCTTGGCCGCCGCCTCGTCCGCCGGCAAGGCTGCCAGGTGGGTGAGGATGTCGTGCTCGGCCGGGATATCCAGCGCTACGCGGATGGCGGCAAAATCGTGCACGGCCACGGTCAGGGTGCCGTCCATGTCGAACACCCAGTTGCGCACCTCGCCCAGGCTCATGCCCAGTCCTTGCGATGGCGAATCAGGCCTTCCTGGCACGACGACGCCACCAGTTGCCCGGCCTGGTTGAAGATGCTGCCGCGGCAGAAGCCACGGGCATTGCCCGCCCAAGGGCTGTCGGTGGCGTACAGCAGCCACTCGTCGGCACGCAGGTTGCCATGGAACCACAGCGAATGGTCGAGGCTGGCGATCTGCATGTCACGCTGCCACACCGATTTGCCATGGGGCAGCAACGCAGTGGTCAGCAGGCCGAAGTCCGAGGCGTAGGCCAGCATGTATTTGTGCAGGGCGGGGATATCGGGCAGGTTGCCGTCGGCGCGGAACCAGGCGTACTTCACCGGGTCGCCAGGCTTGGGGTTGAACGGGTCGCGCTCGGTGACCGGGCGGATCTCGATCGGCTTGGCGCACAGCACCTTGTCGCGAATGCGTTCGGGCAACTGGTCGGCCATGGCCCGGGCCAGCTCGACTTCAGTGGGCAGGTTCTCCGGGCCGACCACCTCGGGCATCTGCGCCTGGTGCTCGAAACCGTCCTCGTCGTACTGGAACGAGGCGCTGCAGGTGAAGATCGGCTGGCCCTTCTGAATCGCAGTCACCCGCCGGGTGCTGAAGCTGCCGCCATCGCGCACGCGGTCCACCGAATACACCACCGGCAGGCTGGCATCGCCAGGGCGCAGGAAGTAGCCGTGCAACGAATGCACATGGCGTGCATCCTCGACCGTCTGGCTGGCCGCCGACAACGATTGGCCCAGTACCTGCCCACCGTACAGCTGGCGGAAGCCCAGGTCCTGGCTGCGGCCACGGAACAGGTTCTCCTCGATGGACTCGAGGCTCAACAGGTCGACCAGGTCGTCCAACACATGACTCATCGGGGGTTCTCCTAGCAAGGCAAACAGGTCTCTACAGCACTCTTATGAAGGCAAATGATACAGGGTTTGTCATTCGCGCCGGGCATGGCCATGCATTCAGGCGCGCAGGGTACGCTCCCAGTGTGCGCGGTCGATGCGGTACAGCACATGCGGGCGCAGCGGATGGCCCACGGGCAGGCGGGGGTGTTCGAAACTACCATTCAGGTCCTGCTGCATACCGATGGCCTGCATGACCTTCTGCGAGGGCAGGTTGCTCTCGCTAGTGAACGACACCACCTCCTCCAGGCGCAATTGGGCGAAAGCACAGCGCAGGCAGGTCCACGCCGCCTCGCTGGCGAAACCCAGGCCCCAGTGGCGGCGTGCCAGGCGCCAGCCGATCTCCACCGCCGGCGCGAAATCGGCATCGAAGCCCACGTGCAGCAACCCGGTCATGCCGATGAAGGCACCGCTGTCCTTGCGCTCCAGGGCCCACAGGCCAAAGCCGTACTCATTGAAATGCCCGCGCACGCGGCCGATCAGCGCGGCTGCCTCCACGCGCGTCAGCGGCGCCGGGAAGTAGCGCATCACCTGCGGGTCGGCACACAGGGCGGCGAACTCGCGCAAGTCGTCGTCATGCCATTGGCGCAGCACCAGCCGCGCGCTTTCCAGTTGCAGGATAGGGGTCATCGGGCGTGCTCCGGTTTTACCGTCTTGCAGTTTACAGCGTAGGCGCGGGTGCAGGTTTCACCCAGCCGGCGCAGCCGAATGCAATTTTCACACGCCCTTCACCGCCCCCCGACAGGCCTGTTGGCAGGATGCCAGCCAATACCGCCGCGCCAGCCGCGACCATGCCAACGGAGCAACGCATGCTATCGAGCAACACCCTGGGGCACCCAGCCATCCACGCCCGGCGCAAGCGACGCCTGACCCGCAAAGCCCTCGGTGCCGCCCTTGGCCTGTGCATGGTCGTGGCGGCGTTGAGCACCTGGCTGGCGACGAGGACGCACATCGTGGACCTTGGCAACGAACGACAATTGAGTGACAGCGGCCTGCTGCAGGACTGGGCCGACGGTGCGGTGATCGTGATGATCCGCCACGCCGAGCGCTGCGACAGCGCCCCCGGCCCGTGCCTGGACGACCCCACCGGCATCACCGTGGCCGGCAGCCAGGCTGCCGGACGTGTTGGCCAAGGGCTGCACCAGCTGGGCCTGAGCAACGCCGATATGCTCAGCAGCCCGAAACTGCGCACACGGCAAACCGCGCATTTCATCCTTGGCCAGGCGGTGGCCAGTGAGGACTGGCTGGAAAGCTGTGACAGCCAGTTCGCCAGCGAAGCGCTGGCACACAAACGACCGGGGCATAACCTGGTGCTGGTGACCCACAACGGCTGCATCGACCATTTTGCCCGCCAGCAGAAAGTTGCGGGGGGCGAGCGTGAGAGCGGCTATGCCAGTGCGCTGTTCGTTTCGGTGGATGGCAATGGCAAGACGCGCATCCTCGGCCGCCTGAACGAACCGGACTGGCAACGGGTGCTGGCCAGTACCACGAAACAGCACTGACACCGCTCCTGCCTACCAGGGCAACTGCCTTGCACTACCTTTTCTGGCCTCATCGCCGGCAAGCCAGCTCCCACAGGTATCCCATAGCCTTTTAGCCTTGTGCAGTACCTGTGGGAGCTGGCTTGCCGGCGATTGGGCAGCAAAGCTGCCCCAGCCATGGCAAGATCAGCACTGGCCCCGATTGCGACCCCACCCATGCCGTTGCCGCTGATCTACCACGAAGACTACAGCCCGGAGTTCCCTGCCGAACACCGCTTCCCCATGGACAAGTTTCGCCTGCTGCACGACCACTTGATCGACAGCGGGCTGACCACTGACCAAGCCCTGCTGCGCCCGGACATCTGCCCCAACGACATCCTCGCCCTGGCCCACGACCGCAGCTACATCGAGCGCTACATGAACGGTGACCTGTCACGCGAGGACCAACGCCGCCTCGGCCTGCCCTGGAGCGAGGCCCTGGCCCGGCGTACCGTGCGCGCCGTAGGCGGCTCGCTGCTGAGCGCCGAGATGGCGCTGCAGCACGGCATCGCCTGCCACCTTGCCGGCGGCACCCACCACGCCCATTACGACCACCCTGCCGGCTTCTGCATCTTCAACGACCTGGCCGTGATCAGCCGCTACCTGCTGGAGGCTGGCCGGGTACACCGGGTGCTGATCTTCGACTGCGATGTGCATCAGGGTGACGGCACCGCGCGCATCCTGCACGACACACCAGACGCCATCACCGTGTCGCTGCACTGCGAACAGAACTTCCCGGCGCGCAAGGCACAAAGCGATTGGGACATCCCCCTGCCCCGCGGCATGGGTGACATGGCCTACCTGAAGGTGGTGGACGACGCCCTCAACTACCTGCTGCCACTCTATCGACCCGACCTGGTGCTGTACGACGCCGGGGTCGATGTGCACAAGGACGACGCCCTGGGCTACCTGCAACTGACCGATGCAGGCGTTGCCGCTCGTGACGAAGCGGTGCTGCGCCACTGCCTGGGCCGCGACATCCCGGTGGTGGGCGTGATCGGCGGTGGCTACAGCAAGGACCGCGCAGCCCTGGCCAGGCGCCATGGCATCCTTCATCACAGCGCGGCACGCGTCATCGGTTGTTCACAATGACTGTGGAACCGCTTGTGGATAACCTGCGGGAAAGGCGCTGCAGCCCTTTACAGGCAAGGCCTGCAAAGCTCTGATCATTTTTTGAGCAGTGCTTCCACAGGCTACGCTGCGCTAGAATGCGCCTCTTTCCACAGCCTGCTGCCCACCATGCCTGATCTGAGCCCCGCCTCCCCTCCCCTCGCTGTCGTCATCGGCGGCGGCCCAGCCGGCCTGATGGCCGCCGAAGCACTGGCCCAGGCGGGCCTGGCGGTCGAGGTGTTCGATGCCATGCCTTCGGTGGGTCGCAAGTTCCTGCTGGCGGGTGTCGGTGGCATGAACATCACCCATTCCGAGCCCTACCCGGCGTTCGTCAGCCGGTATGCCGAGCGCCAGGGCGAAATCGCCGCGCTGCTGCACGACTTCGATGCCGACGCCTTGCGCCAGTGGATTCACGGCCTGGGCATCGAAACCTTCGTCGGCACCTCGGGCCGAGTGTTCCCCACCGACATGAAAGCCGCGCCACTGCTGCGCGCCTGGCTGAAGCGCCTGCGCGACAGCGGGGTAGTTATCCACACCCGTCACCGCTGGTTGGGCTGGAATGCCGAGGGTGCATTGCGGATTGCTTATCCACAAGGCGAGCGGGCGGTGAAGGCCGCCGTGGTGGTGCTGGCGCTGGGTGGCGGCAGCTGGGCGCGACTGGGCTCGGACGGTAGCTGGCAGCCGCTGCTGGCCGCACGGGCTGTGGATATCTCACCCTTGCAGCCCAGCAACTGCGGTTTTGAAGTGGCAGGCTGGAGCGCGCTGCTCAAGGACAAGTTCGCCGGTGCGCCGTTGAAGAACATTGCCCTCAGCGTTCCCGGCAGCGCGCCGCGCAAGGGCGAGTTCATCCTCACCGCGCAGGGTGTGGAAGGCAGCCTGGTGTATGCATGGTCAGCGCCGGTGCGCGAGGCCATCAACCGTGAGGGCCACGGGGTGTTGCTGCTAGACCTGTTGCCGGACAAGCCTGTGGACAAGATTGCCCAGGCGCTGGCCAAGCCACGGGGTTCGCGCTCCATGGCCAAGCACCTGCACAGCCAACTGGGTATCGACGGGGTCAAGGCTGCGCTGTTGCGCGAGCTGACCGATCAGGCGACCTTTGCCGACCCTGGTGCCTTGGCGAAGGCGATCAAGGCATTGCCGATCACGCTGGTGCGCACGCGGCCGCTGGATGAGGCGATCAGCAGCGCGGGCGGGGTGCGTTTCGAGGGGCTGGATGAGGGCTTGATGGTCAAGGGCATGCCGGGGGTGTTCTGTGCCGGCGAGATGCTGGACTGGGAGGCACCGACCGGGGGGTATCTGCTGACAGCGTGCTTTGCCAGCGGCTTGCGCGCCGGGCGGGCGGCGGCGGATTGGGTTATGCGGGTTTCCTGACAGATTGTCGGGGCTGCTTTGCAACCCATCGCCGGCAAGCCAGCTCCCACAAGTACAGCAGTGGCCTTGAGAGCAGCGCAGTACCTGTGGGAGCCGGCTTGCCGGCGATGAGGCCAGGTCAGGCAATCAAGGCTTACGCTTGCGCGCCCCACCATTGAAGCTCGGCACCTTGCGCACCGCCTTCACCGCCGGCTCCGCACTGCCTGATTCAGCGCTGTCCATCCAGCGCCCCAACCCGCGCTTGGCGCTGTTTTCCTTCGGCTTCTTGGGCTTCTTCAGCTTCTTGATCACCTGGCCACTGGCGTCGGTCATCGGCACCCGGTGGTCAGGGATGAAGTCCGGCTCTTCATGACGCGGCAGGGTCTGCCGGGTCAGCACTTCGATTGCCGCCAGCAGTTGCACTTCATCCGCACACACCAGCGAGATCGCCTCGCCCTTGTTGCCCGCCCGCCCGGTACGCCCGATGCGGTGCACGTAATCCTCGGCAACGATCGGCAGGTCAAGGTTGACCACCAGCGGCAAGTCATCGATATCCAGGCCGCGGGCCGCCACATCGGTCGCCACCAGCACCTGGATTTCGCGGGCCTTGAAGCTGTCCAGCGCGCGCTGGCGGGTGGCTTGCGGGCGGTCACCGTGGATACCGTCGGCATTCACACCCTCGGCCAGCAAGCGCTCCACCAGTTGATCGACGCCATTGCGGGTCTTGGCGAACACCAGCACCTGCTTCCAGCGCTGCTTGCGCAGCAAGTGGCAGAACAGGTCGACCTTGCGCTTTTTATCCACAGGCACCAGCCACTGCTTGACGCTGGTGGCCGTGGCATTGCGCGGGCTGACTTCGATGCTCAGCGGGTCGTTCAGGGCCAGCCCCGCCAGCATGCGGATCTGGTCGGAGAAAGTGGCGGAGAACAGCAACGTCTGGCGCTTGCGTGGCAGCGCGGCGTACACCGACTGCAGCTCTTCGGCAAAGCCCAGGTCGAGCATGCGGTCGGCTTCGTCCAGCACCAGGGTCTGCACCTGGTTGAACTTCACGGCGTTCTGCCGGAACAGGTCGAGCAAGCGCCCCGGGGTGGCCACCAGCAGGTCGACACCACGGCGCAGGCGCATCATCTGCGGGTTGATGCTGACCCCGCCATACACCGCGTAGGTGCTCAGCGGCAGGTTCTCGGCGTACTCGCGCACGTTGTTGTGCACCTGCTCGGCCAGCTCACGGGTGGGCACCAGCACCAGCGCGCGGATCGAGTTGCTGGCCACCTTCTCGCCTTCCAGCGCCAGGCGCTGCAGCACAGGCAGGGCAAAGCCCGCGGTCTTGCCGGTGCCGGTCTGGGCCGCGGCCATCAGGTCGCGGCCGGCCAGCACGGCGGGGATGGCCTTGGCCTGCACCGGGGTCGGGGTGGTGTAGTCCAGTTGCTGCAGGGTGCGCAGCAGCGGTTCGATCAGGCCGAGTTTGGCGAAATTCATGGCAATACCGTCAGGGGGTTCAGCGAAGGCGGCAAGTTTACCGCATCACCCCTGCCTACTTGCAGATTTCGCCTTTCAACGGCTGCGCCGGCTCAGGTGCCTTGCGCCACTGCGGCAGGCCGATCAGCACCACCGCGCCGATGATCACCGCCATGGCCACACATTCTTCGGCACCAATCTGCTCACCGGCAAAGACGATGCCCAGCAGCACGGCCACCGCCGGGTTGACGTAGGCATAGCTGGTGGCGGCTGCCGGGCGTACGTGCTTGAGCAGGTACATGTAGGCACTGAACGCCAGGATCGAACCGAAGAACACCAGGTAGGCCAGTGCACCCCAGCCGGCAGCGGTCGGCATCTGCGTCATGCGCTCGCCAGACAGCACGCTGCCGAGCAGCAGCACAGCGCCACCGACCAGCATTTCCGCGGCGCTGGCCATGGGCCCCTGGGGCAGCGGCAAGGTCTTGCTCCACACCGAGCCGAATGCCCACGACGCCGCCGCAAAAATGATCAGCGCCGCGCCAATCGGGCTTGCCTGCAGGTTGGAGCCCAGGTTCAGCAGGCCGATACCCACCAGCCCGAGGGCGATCCCCGCCCACTCCAGCTTCGAATTGCGGTGCCCGAACAGCAGGCCGAACAGCAAGGTGAACAGCGGCACCGTCGCCACCGCCAGTGCCGCCACGCCCGAGGCCACACCGGCATGCTCGGCCACGGTCACGCCACCGTTGCCACAGCTGAGCAGCAGGAAACCGATCGCCCCCGCAGCCCGCCACTGCGGCCAGGTCGGTGCCGGCACACCGCGCCAGCGCAAGAAGCCATACAGCAGGCCCCCGGCAATCAGGAAGCGCACCCCGGCCATGAGCATCGGTGGCCAGCTCTCGACGCCTATGCGAATGAACAGGTAGGTGGAGCCCCAGACCAGGTACAAGGCCAGGAAAGCGCCAATGAGCAATAACGGGAAGCGACGGGAGGCAGGCATGGGAAACACTCGAAATCCGTTTACGGGTGGCTTAGTTTAGAAAGGCCACCGTGTAAACTTAAGTTACAAAACAGCTTTAAATCACCCGAACACTTTGCATTGCATGGTTATTCGGATGCTTTTCAATCGAATCGAAACCAGGCAGGAATAACCCATGGACAAGTATGACCGCATGCTGCTCGCCGCCCTGCTCGACAATGGCCGCGCCACCTTCGCGCAACTGGCGCGCCAGGTGAACCTGTCGGCGCCGGCGGTGGCCGAGCGGGTGGCCAAGCTCGAGGCCAGCGGGGTTATCACCGGCTACCAGGCCAAGGTCGACATGAGCAAGATCGGCCTGCCGATCCAGTGCGTGATCGAACTGCGCCTGGCCAGCCACGGCAACCAGCAGGCCTACGAAGCGTTGACCCAGATCCCCCAATTGACCGAATGCCACCGGGTAACCGGCGACCCCTGCGTCATCATGCAGGCAGCGGTGGGTTCGATGCCGGAGCTGGAAGAACTGATCAACCGGGTCGCGCAGTTCGGCTTCAGCAAGACCTCGATCATTCTCTCAAGCGCTGTGGAGCGGCGGGTGCCGCTGGCGCAACTGGAGAAGAAGCCCTAACAGTACCTGGCTAGGGTTTCACGAACCTTCGCGGCCGGGGTTTTCTGCAGGCGGCAGAGCAGGTCGTGCGAAAGCTGCTGTACACCATGGCCCTGGCGCAGCACGCCAGCCAGGTGTTGCAGCAGGTTGGCGGCCATTTCGGCATCGGCCATGGCCCGGTGCGCGGTACCGGTATCCGGCAGCCCGGCCCAGCGGGTCAGGGTGCCCAGCTTGTGGTTCGGTGCCGCCGGCAACAGGCGCCGTGACAGCAGCAGGGAACAGGCGAAGGCCTGGCTGCGGCTACGGCCGATGCGGCCCAGTTCGTAGTCCCAGAACTTCTGGTCGAAGGCGGCATTGTGTGCCAGCAACGGGGTGCCGCCGACGAATTCGGCCACTTCGTTCATCACCTTGTCCACCGGCGGCGCACTGCGCAGCATGGCGGTGGTGATGCCAGTGAGCCCGGCGACGAAGGCCGGTACCGGCACACCCGCGTTCATCAGGCTCTGGTAGCGCTCGACGATGCGCCCGCCCTCCAGCATCACCACCGCCACCTCAGTAGCGCGGCAGCCGGCGCCGGGGCTGATGCCGGTGGTTTCAAAGTCGATGACAGCGATACGTTCCATGAAAAATCTCAGTGTTTTAGCAACAGCGCACCCTCGATGGGCACATAACGGGTGGCGGCACGGATCAGCGACAGTGCGGTAAGCCCGGGCACACCATACACCACCGCCTCGGTGCCATGGCGCTGTATCACCCGCTCCAGCAGCAGGTCGAAATCACCATCGCCGGAGGCCAGTACCACTTGGTCGACGCGGCTGGCGGCGTCGATCACATCCAGGGTAATACCCACATCCCAGTCACCTTTGGCCGAGCCATCGCTGCGCTGGATGAAGGGCTTGAGGCGCACATCGAAACCGAGATTGCGCAGGATCTGCTGGAACTGCTGTTGCTTGCTGTCGCCACGGTCGATGGCATAGGCCACGGCCTCGACGATCTGGCCTTCGCGGCTGACATCGGCCCACAGGGCGGTGTAGTTGAAGTGGCAGCCGTGGGCCTGGCGCACGGTGTAGTAGAGGTTCTGCACATCGGCGAACAGCGCGATCTTTTTCACCTTGGAACCCCTTGGTCGGCCTGGAATGCAGGGGGCTGCCTTGCAGCCCTTTCGCGACACAAGGCCGCTCCTACAGGGGTTCGCGTACCCTTGCAGGAGCGGCCTTGCGTCGCGAAAGGGGCGCAAAGCGCCCCCAAAATTGCGAGCAGTATGCCAGACCTGTCAAACGCAAGAATCGTCGTCCGAGAAGAACCCTCCATCATCGCTGGCATAACCGCTGACGGCATTCCACGTAGTCGCCTCCCAGCCTTGCTCGCCCATGCAATGCCAATGAACAAGGAAGTACTTCAAGCTTCGGCCCGGTCCCGCGCCTTACTACTGTACCCACGCATAGGGAGTTCAACTCCCTCATTGGAGAACAGTCATGAGTAACAGCATTACCAACTGGATCGCAGAAGCAAAATCTTTCAAGGCGCACATACATTGTCAGTCGGTCTGGAAATACTGGGACGGCACACAAGACAGGTACAAAGACATAATGACTTTCGACTCACCGGGGATAGATCAACCAGTCTGGCTGAGCGACGCTTCCGGGCTCGGCCAGGAGGAAGGCTGGCTGATCACCGGACGCCAAGCAGCACCCACCACGTTCAACATCGAATACCACTCCGAGACAACGGATCGAATCCATGTCTACATCAACGGCACGGGCACCGACAGCGACAGAAAGGTCGAGATCAGCCGCAACGGCTATCTTGGTTTGTACCGAACCAACTCACCGGTCGACCTGATAAAACTCGAACCGCTGGAATGGGGCCCTGACACACTGCGCTGCCGCCTGCGCGACCATACGGGCCGTACCGTGAAAACGCTGTATCACATGCCTCCGGACAGGAATGTCTATTTGAATACGAACGATGGCGACATTGCGACATTTCTTATCACGCGCCGATAGCTGCCAGGCTGCACCTGCCCCCTGACAGGTTGCCCCTGGAAAACCCGAGGTACACGGCCATGCGTTGTCATGTACCTCTGGGTTTGGCCAGCAGTATGCCAGACCTGTCAGACGTACGAATCGTCGTCCGAGAAGAACCCGCCATCATCGCTGCCATAATCGCTGTCGGCATAACCACCCTGGTCGCTGCCCCAACCACTGTTGTCAGCCACCTGCTGCTGCGCCCCCGAGTCGCTCCAGCCACCGCTGTCGCTGGCCGGCGCCGGCTCCTCCTTGATCACCTCTACCACCTCCTCCGGCTGCGAGTTGTGGTTGAACAGGCTGCTGATGCCCTGCGCCAGCAACACACCACCCGCCACACCGGCTGCAGTCTGCATTGCGCCGCCGAGGAAGCTGCTGGCACCACTGCGTGCCGGTGCAGCGCCAAAGCCAGGCTGCTGCGTTTGTGGCTGGGAAAAGCCCGGCGCCGACGGCTCACGCCAGCCACCGCCAGATGCCACGGGGGCTGCAGCTGGACGCTGCTGTTGCACGGCCGGGGCCGCATTGCGCCCAGACGAACCAAAGATGCTGGACAGGAAACCACCACCGCCATTGCTCGGCGCGCTGCCGGCACGGGCGGCCTCGGCCTGGGCACGGGCCTGCTTCAGTTCGGCTTCCAGTTGCTTGTTCTGCTCGTCGAGGCGCTTGATCGCTGCCTCCTGCACCAGGATCGCCTGGGCCATGTAATAAGGCGCCGCCGGCTGCTGACGCACATGTTCCTCGATGCATGCCTGGGCCTGCGCATCACGTGGCTGGCTCGGGTCCTCGGCTTGCTTGAGGCGGCCGAACAGGCCGTCGATCAGGGTTTGTTCTTCAGTATTCATGGGGCGACCTCGTGGGGGAGCGGACAACGGACAGCGTCAAAGATGGGGCGTACAGGCGTGGGATTCAATCACCGGCGGCGTGAAACTTTTTTCAGCAAGTGACAGCCCCAGGCCTGCTTTGGGCTAAAGTTATGCCCCTGTTTTTACTGCCATGCGATGTAGACCGATGAACCCGCTGAGCGTCCTGCGCGACTCCCTGTACTTCTTCCGCCGCCACCTGCCGAACATCCTCCAGCTGTGCCTGCCGCTGGTGGTGCTGGAAGCCTTGCTCACCCAGCTGCTGTACCGGCAGATGGGCGATCAGGCATCGCCGGCCTACGGCATGCTGATCAGCCTGCTGTTCTACCCGCTGTACAGCGCCGCGCTGATCCTGTACCTCGACACCCGCAGCAATGGCCAGGAAATCGCAAAGCGCGACCTGTTCGCCCGAGCCCTGCAATTGTGGCCGCAGCTGGCCCTGCTGATCCTGATCAGCTCGCTGCTGATCATGGCCGGCCTGGCGCTGTTCATCTTCCCGGGCGTGTGGATCATGATCAACCTGGTGTTCGCCGAGTACCTGCTGGTGCTGCGCGGCCTGCCGGTGGTGCAGTCGATGCGCGAGAGCGCACGCATGACCACCGGACACTTCATGCGCATCATGATCTGCGTGCTGGGGGTGCTGGCACCGATCTGGCTGATCGACGGGCTATTGCTGATGGCTTTTCCCGAACCCGCAGCGGGTGCCCAACTGGCCATGGACAGCCTGAGCGGCTTCCTGCAGCTGTTCAGTACCGTGGTGCTGTATCGCCTGTTCATGCTGCTGGAAGGTGAAGCCGGGGCTTGAGGCATCTGGGAAAATCTTCATTCTGCTCGCACGCCCGACGGTGGCATTAGTGTAAACACACCTTCAATGCCATTAGAGGAAAACGTCATGGAGCAAACAATCAGCACTCAATATGCCGAATCGTTTCGAGGCCGGCTTTTAATGCGCCTCGACGGTGGTTACGCCAATACTCGGCTTAGTCGTAGTGGCGACAAAACCGATGATAGTTTCTTTGATTTCTCCCCTGGGGATGACTGGTTAATATTGGGCGGACGCACGCTGCCGCCACTGTTGGAGTTCCGTTATATCTCCAAAACCGAAGATCGCCTGCATTATCACATCCACCTTTGGGGACAACCAGACAAGAAGTTGGGTGTCAGCCGCAATGGCTACCTCGGCTTCTACAAGTATGCCGAAGTCACCGATTACTGGATGATCGAGCCACTGCACCTGCTCAATGGATCTCTCATCTGTCATCTGCGAGACCAAAGCGGGCAGAGCGTGGGCGCCATTGACTACAAACGAGACGAGTACCAAGAAACGTTAGCCCCGCTGAATGTCAAGAAAGGTCAGATCGTCACCTTCGACCTGACGAAATATTAATTCATAGGGAGCACTTCGATGAAGCGCACATCTATTGGGGCTTCTTAGCCTTCACAAATTTTCTTTGGCCGAATCACATGATTCATGAGGATAGCCAGATCTCTAACCCTCTGAACAAGGCAACCGATCTGGCAACCGCTCTGCGTCACATTCAGGTGCCGCGCGGCTTCGCCCGCGCGGTCGCATCGGCCACCAAGGGGTCATCCGGCCAATAGTGCTTGGGATAACGCCCTTTCAAATCCTTCTTCACCTCGGCATACGTCGTGCGCCAGAAGTTGGCCAGATCCTGGGTCACTTGTACCGGCCGCCGTGCCGGTGACAACAAATGCAACTTCACCTGCTGACGGCCTTGGGCAATACGCGGTGTATCGGCGAGGCCGAAGAGTTCCTGCAGACGCACGGCGAGAATCGGTGGGTTTTCACTGTAGTCCAGGCGAATGTTCGAGCCGGAGGGCACCGCCAGATGCGCCGGTGCCCATTCGTCCAGGCGCTGTGGCAATGGCCATGGCAGCAGATTGCGCAAGATCGAAGACACATCCAGGGCGGCGAAATGGCTCAGCCGCGAGACCTTGCCCAAGTATGGCTGCAGCCAGTCTTCCAGGGTCGCCAGCAGCGCTTCGTCCCCCAGGTCAGGCCATTCGCTTTGCCCCTCTTTGTCCAGATCAAGCTGACGTAACAGCGCCACCCGCGCTTGCCATTGGCGAAGTTCCGGGGTCCAGGTCAACAGGTTCAGGCCCTTGCGCCGCACCAGGCCAAGCAACGCTTTGGCGCGGGCATCGTCATCCAGGTTGGGTAACGGTTCACGACCCAGCACCAGCTCGCCGACCTTGGTCTGGCGTTCGGCACGCAGCACCTGCTCACGCTCGTCCCAATCGAGGATATCGACCCGCTCGACCTGTTCGGCCAGCACGCTTTCGAGCAGCGCCGGATCGAATTCGGCAGCCAGATAGATGCGTTCTTCGCGCTGACCTTGGCGGCTGCCCAGGTCGGCGATCACCAGCCACGGGCACTTCATCAGTGCATCGACTTCGGCAAACAGCGCCGCACGGCCGTTGGCCAGCCGGTATTCCGCACCGCCCTCGCGGCGCTGCTGGGCGACGCGGTCGGGGTAGGCCAGCGCCAGCAGCGCGCCCAGCCAGCGCGGGTGATCGGGGTCCGCAACCGGCGCGTCTGGTTTGCCACGCAGCAGGCCACGGTACTGGCGAGCCAGTTGGCGCGCACGCTGCACACCGCCGTGGCTGCCACGGGCAGCTTTGCTTTCGCCACTGACCAGCGCCAGCCGGCTGTGCAAATCGGCACCACCGCCGCGCTGGATATCCCGCTCGCCCAGCAGCGCAGCCACATCACAGGCCATCTGTGCCAGGCCCAGGTCCTGGCCGCGCAACAGCAGATGCGCAATACGCGGATGCGCCGGCAACTCGGCCATGGCCTGGCCGTGCTCGCTAAGTTTGTCACGGCTGCCGGGCTTGAAGGCGTTGAGCCGCGCCAGCAGGTCCTGGGCCTGGGCGAAGGCGGCCGTGGGAGGCTGGTCGAGCCAACGCAACTGCTCGGGTGTAACACCCCAGCGCGCCAGTTGCAGGGCCAGGCCGGCCAGGTCGGCCTGCATGATCTCGGCGCTGCCGTGGGCGGCCAGCTGGTCATGCTGGGCCTCGGACCACAGGCGATAGCACACGCCGGGCTCCAGGCGGCCGGCACGGCCAGCGCGCTGAGTGGCACTGGCACGGGAGATGCGTTGGGTGTCCAGACGAGTCATGCCGCTGCCGGGGTCGAAACGCGGTACCCGGGCCAGGCCTGCGTCGATCACCACGCGCACGCCGTCGATGGTCAGGCTGGTCTCGGCGATGTTAGTGGCCAGCACCACCTTGCGCAGGCCCTTGGGCGCCGGGTCGATGGCCGCACGCTGGGCGTCGAGATCGAGCTCGCCATGCAGCGGGCAAAGCAGGACCTCGGGGCGCTCGCCCAGCGCTTCCTGCAGGCTCTGGTGCACCCGGCGGATCTCGGCTTGACCTGGCAGGAATACCAGCACACTGCCGGTCTGGTCGGCCAGTGCCTGCAACACGCTGTCCACTACCCGTGGCTCGATGAACTCACCCGGCTGGAAAGGCCGCCCCCAACGGATGTCGACGGGGTGCATGCGGCCTTCGCTGCTGACCACCGGGGCATCATCCAGCAGCCGCGAAAGGCGCTCGCCCTCCAGGGTCGCGGACATCAGCAAAACCTTCAGTGGCGGGTCGTCCCGCAGCAATTCCCGGCCATTCAGGCTCAATGCCAGGGCCAGGTCGGCATCAAGGCTGCGCTCGTGAAATTCGTCGAAGATCACCAGCCCCACACCCTCCAGCGCCGGGTCGGCCTGCAGGCGGCGGGTGAGGATGCCTTCGGTCACTACCTCGATGCGGGTGTTCGGCCCGACCTTGCTGTCCAGGCGGATGCGATAGCCCACGGTTTCGCCGACCTTTTCGCCCAGCTCGCTGGCCAGGCGCTCGGCCGCAGCCCGCGCTGCCAGGCGCCGGGGCTCGAGCATGAGAATGCTCTGCCCGGCCAACCACGGCTCGTTGAGCAGCGCCAGCGGCACGCGCGTGGTCTTGCCGGCACCAGGCGGCGCCTCGAGCACCGCTTCGTCACGGTTTTCCAGGGCTTGGCGCAGAGCGGGCAAGACAGCATCGATCGGTAATGAAATCATGGTGGTCCTCGAACAGTCCCGCGAGTATAACGGCGAACCCAGCCTGCTCTATCATGGTCTTAGCTTCAGGTGCAGGCGCTTCGCTTGCCCTGCTGGATACCTTTTCGGAGATTTACATGCGCATCCCAACCCGCGTCATCGGTGGCGCCCTCATCGTCACCTTGCTGACCCAACTGACCGCCTGCGGCACCATTCTCTACCCGGAACGGCGCGGCCAGATCGGCGGCAAGATCGACCCAGTGGTTGCCGCAATGGATGCCATCGGCATCCTGTTCTACGTGATCCCGGGGCTGATCGCCTTCGGTATCGACTTCGCCACGGGCGCCATTTATTACTCAGGCGGGCGATCCGCTCAGGTCGACCCGGTCAAACTGCGCGAGGCCGTGAGCCCCGATGGCAAGGTCGACAACCTGAAGTTGCAGGCCATTCTGGAAAGCGAACTGGGCCAGCGCCTGCCGCTGAACGACCCTCGGCTGATCCAGCATCGCGGCAGCATCGAGCAGTTGGCCAGCCTGGGCCTGGTACCTGCAGCCTGAAGTACAAGGACACTACCCACGGATGATGACCACCCCGGCTGAACACCAGCGCCTGCTACGCCTGGCCACTCGCGCCTCGCTGGCGGTGGCCAGCATCCTGGTCCTGAGCAAGGCGTTAGCCTGGTGGCTGAGCGGCTCGGTCAGCCTGCTGGCCGGGCTGACCGACTCGGCACTGGATGCCGTTGCCTCGTTCCTCAACCTGCTCGCCGTGCACTACGCCCTGCGCCCGGCCGACAACGACCACCGTTTCGGCCATGGCAAGGCCGAGGCCCTGGCCGGTATGGCGCAGGCGCTGTTCATCGGGGTCAGCGCGGTGCTGATCGGGGTGCAGGCGGTTGAACGCCTGCACACCCCGCAACCCTTGGGCGATACCGCCGTCGGTATCGGGGTAATGCTGCTGTCGCTGGTGCTGACCCTTGCCCTGCTGGCACTGCAACACAAGGTCATCCGCCTGACCGGCTCCACGGCGGTACGGGCCGACTCCCTGCACTACCGCTCGGACCTGCTGCTCAACGGCAGCATCCTGCTGGCCCTGCTGCTGGCACGCTTTGGCTGGCCGCAGCTGGATGCGCTGTTCGGCCTGGGCATCGCTGTCTATATCCTCTGGAGCGCGCTGCAGATTGCCCGGGAGAGTACGGCCATCCTGATGGACCAGGAACTGCCCGGCGATGTTGGCGAGGACATGGCTGCGCTGGTGCTGGCCATTCCCGGGGTCAAAGGCGTGCACGACCTGCGTACGCGGGTGTCGGGCAACCAGTGGTTCGTGCAGTTGCATCTGGAGATGCCGGGGCAATTGCCGCTGCATGAAGCGCACGCCTTGTGCGTGGAGGCCTCGAGGGTGATCCGCCAGCGTTATCCACAGGCGGATGTGATGGTGCATGCGGATCCGGTGTGAACCTGCAAGGGCCCTATCGCCGGCAAGCCAGCTCCCACAGGAACCGCACCGTCCTGAAGGCATGCGCAATACCAGTGGGAGCTGGCTTGCCAGCGAAGGGCCGGGACAGGCAGTTCCCACAGGCACTACACATGGCTTCAGGCCGGTGCGGTTTCTGTGGGAGCTGGCTTGCCGGCGATAGGGCCGGGACAGGCAGTTCCCACAGGCACTACACATGCCTTCAGGCCGGTGCAGTTCCTGTGGGAGCTGGCTTGCCGGCGATAGGGCCGGGACAGGCAGTTCCCACAGGCACTACTCATGGCTTCAGGCCGGTGCGGTCCCTGTGGGAGCTGGCTTGCCGGCGATAGGGCCGGGACAGGCAGTTCCCACAGGCACTACTCATGGCTTCAGGCCGGTGCGGTCCCTGTGGGAGCTGGCTTGCCGGCGATAGGGCCGGGACAGGCAGTTCCCACAGGCACTACTCATGGCTTCAGGCCGGTGCGGTCCCTGTGGGAGCTGGCTTGCCGGCGATAGGGCCGGGACAGGCAGTTCCCACAGGCACTACTCATGGCTTCAGGCCGGTGCGGTTCCTGTGGGAGCTGGCTTGCCGGCGATAGGGCCGGGACAGGCAGTTCCCACAGGCACTACTCATGGCTTCAGGCCGGTGCGGTCCCTGTGGGAGCTGGCTTGCCGGCGATAGGGCCGGGACAGGCAGCACATCTAGCTCAGTTGATGCTGTAGCCTCGGCCGCTGAAACAAGCGCCCAGCGCCCGCCGGTAGTTGTCCGCCACATCGGCCGAAGGTGCATAAGTCGCTGTCGCCGGGTCGAACCCTGACTGGCTCACCGCCCAACGGTGGCATTGGTAACGGTCTTGGTCCTGCTGCTCCTGCCCTTGTCCATACATCGGGTAGGCCACCACGTCATACCCACCGCCTACAGGTGCCGGCGCGGCAACCGGCGGGTTGACCACCACGTACTCGCGGCTGTCGGCCAGGTACTGGTAATAGGTATCTGCCACCAGGAAGAACAGCGCCCCGCCCAGCCAGACTTCCCGCGCATAGGGCGGCAGGTAGTCGACCCGCACGCCATGGGGCGGGGTCACCACGACATAACGGCCACCATGGGGGCGATACCAGTAACCACCAGAGTAGAAGTAGTCATCGCCACGGTAGGGCACTTTCCAGTAGCGGTCCGGGAAATGATCGATGGTATGCCCGGGGCGATACTGCGGCCCCGGCCCCCAGCCATTGCCATGCCCATCCGGGCGCCCCTGCCAGTCACCGCCAAGCCGTTGCCCCGGGCCACCGGCTTCCCAATGGCGGTTATCGCCATGGCGGCGGGGAATGTCCTGGTAATAGCCCTGGCGTGGCGGCTGGGTCTGCTGCACTTCGTCACGCGAATTGAGCGGGCGGCCCGGCGCCCCCTCGCCCGACCCTTCGGCCATGGCCCCGAGGCTGATGCTCAACCCCAACACACCAACACCTGCCAACTGCCAGATGCGCGACTTCATGCTGTTCCTCTCGGTAGAAAATACGGCAACCACAGCCAGTCTACCGCGCCTGTCACGCAGGCCAATTAAATTTCCGGACATGAAAAAAGGGAGGCCGCTGGGCCTCCCTTCAGGAATTGTCGTCCGTGCTCGGCACTTGTGGCGCCGGCTCACCTCACACCGTCTTCTGGAAGGTGTGTAGCCCGGGGGCCTGCAGATCCTGTTGGATGGCTGGCCGCGACCGCCCGCCTAGGGCGCGTCGCCGTGGACTGATGTCCGGGCAGTGATTCTGTGGATAAAGATACCGGACAGGTTGCGGCAGATGATTGCGAAGATTGCTCGGATAAATAGCACTTGCGCAATTTTTCACCCTGGATTGATAATTCACCGCAATCCGAACAGAAAAGGCATAAACCATGAGCAAACTTGACCGCTACGACCTGAGCATCCTCGCCGAATTGCAGCGCGATGCGCGCATTTCCAACCAGGAACTGGCCGAGCGCATCGGCCTGTCGCCTTCGCCATGCTCGCGTCGGGTCAAGCAACTGGAGGACGATGGCTACATCTCGCGCCAGGTGGCCCTGCTCGACCGCAAGAAGCTGGGCCTGAGCCTGACCGCCTATGTGCTGATCGGCATGGACCGCCACACCCCGGAACGCTTCGAAACCTTCGAGGCGGCCATCCGTAACCTGCCGCAGGTGCTCGAATGCAGCCTGGTCACCGGCATGGATGCCGACTACCAGCTGAAAGTGGTGGTGCCCGACATGGACCACTACCAGAAACTGCTGTTAGGCAGCCTGACCCGTATCGAAGGCGTCACCAGCGTGCGTTCGAGCTTTGTGCTGAACCAGGTGCTGGCCAGCACCGAGCTGCCCTTGACCCACCTGCGTTAATTGCCTGCGCCAGCAGGCGTATAATCGGACGCTCAACCCGCCTGGAGAACACCGATGGATCCCGCCGTATTCGAAGAGTGGATGATGATCATCCTGGTCACCGTGTTGATCGGTTTCATGGGTTTCATCGTCTGGGACCTGGCGAAAAAGTCCAAGGCCGGGCGGTTCGGGACGCTGATCCTGTTCTTCGTGCTGGGGCTGGGGGTGTTGGCCTTTATCATCAAGAGCGTGGTGGTGGGGTTTCTCGAAGGGGTGTAGAAAATTCAGGGCCATTCGCGGGCACGCCCGCTCCCACAGGTCTGGCGCTGCACTTGAGGGCTGCACCATACCTGTGGGAGCGGGCGTGCCCGCGAATAGGCCCTTGAACTGGACTAAAGCTTGGCGGCCACTTCGCGCCAGCACCCCTGCTCCAACCCATCCAGCGCCCAGTCGCCAATCCGCACCCGCACCAGGCGCAAGGTCGGCAACCCCACCGCCGCCGTCATCCGCCGCACCTGGCGGTTACGCCCTTCGCGAATAACCAGCTCCAGCCAGCTGGTCGGCACGCTCTTGCGAAAACGCACCGGCGGGTTGCGCGGCCACAGCTCGGGCTCGTCCAGGCGCCGCGCCTCGGCCGGCAAGGTCGGCCCATCGTTCAGTTCCACACCATCGCGCAAGCGCTGCAACTGCTCCTCGCTCGGCTCCCCCTCCACCTGAACCCAGTAAGTCTTGGCCAGTTTGTGCTTCGGGTCGGCAATGCGCGCCTGCAGGCCGCCATCGTTGGTCAGCAGCAACAGGCCTTCACTGTCGCGGTCCAGCCGCCCGGCCGGGTACACGCCGGGGATGTCGATGTAGTCCTTGAGCGTCGCGCGCCCGTCGCCGTCGCTGAACTGGGTCAGCACGTCGAACGGTTTGTTGAACAGGATCAGGCGCGGCTCGGCCGGTGGCGCCTTGGGCTGGCGACGCGGGCCGGTGGCAGGCCGCGCCTGGGGGCGGCGCGGCTTGGAACGGGGTGGCAGTGACATGGATCCTCAGCGGAACGGCGGCTCATCGAAACTGCGCAGTTTACGCGAGTGCAGCGAGTTGAGCTCGGTGCGCAGCAAGTCGAGGGCGGCAATGCCGATCTTCAGATGCTGGCTGACCGCCCGGTTATAGAAGGCGTTGGCCGAACCCGGCAGCTTGATCTCGCTGTGCAGCGGTTTGTCGGACACACACAGCAAGGTGCCGTACGGCACGCGCAAGCGGTAACCCTGGGCGGCAATGGTACCGCTTTCCATGTCCACCGCCACGGCACGCGACAGGTTGATCAGCGGCCGCTCCTGGGCCCAGCGCAGCTCCCAGTTGCGGTCGTCGTAGGTCAGCACGGTGCCGGTGCGCAGGCGCTTTTTCAGCTGTTCGCCACGCTCGCCGGTGACCTGCGCGGCGGCTTCCTGCAAGGCCAGCTGCACTTCGGCCAGGGCCGGAATCGGGATGTTCGGCGGCACCACCCGGTCGAGAATGCCGTCACGGCGCATGTAGGCGTGTGCCAGCACATAATCGCCGATGGTCTGCGACTGCCGCAGGCCGCCGCAGTGGCCGATCATCAGCCAGCAGTGCGGGCGCAGCACGGCCAGGTGGTCGGTGATGTTCTTGGCATTGGACGGGCCGACGCCGATGTTGACCAGCGTGACGCCGTCGCCATCGGCGGCGATCAGGTGATACGCCGGCATCTGGTAGCGGTGCCAGACCACGCTGGCCACCAGGGCCTGGGTTTCACCGTGGTCCATGCCCTTTTCGATCACCACGTTGCCCGGCAGCACCATGCGCACGAAGCGCGGGTCGTCACGCAACTGGTCGAGGCCGTGGCTGATGAACTGGTCGACATAGCGGTGATAGTTGGTCAGCAGGATCCATGGCTGCACATGGCGCCAGTCGCTGCCGGTGTAGTGCACCAGACGGCGCAGCGAGAAGTCGACCCGCGCGGCATCGAACAGCGCCAGCGGCAGGGTTTCGGCACTGCCCCAGTCATACAGGCCGTCGGCGATGTTGTCGGTGGCAGCCGACAGGTCGGTACTGGGGAACACCCGCGCCAGCTGCGCGGCGGTGATGCCGCTGCCGGCCAGTTCGTCGCCCTGGTCGACCACGTAAGGGTAAGGGATGTTCTGTTCGCTGACGCCGACCTCTACCGTGACGGTGTAGTCGTGCATCAGCGGGCGCAGTTGCTCCAACAGATAGCCACGGAAAGCAGCCGGCTGGGTGATGGTGACGCTGTAGGTACCGGCCACCTGAACCTTGGCGTAAGCCCGCGTGGTGGCGGCGACTTCACCGTGGCTGTAGTAGGTCAGGCGCAGCGCCGGGTAGCGGAACAGGTCGCGCTCTTCGACGCCTGGCTCGGTACGGTCCTTCAGGTAACGCTTGAGGGCCTGGCTAAGGGCCCCGGTGGCCTGGTCATGCAGGGCCGCCAGACGGTCGACGGCCTGTTCGGGGGTATCAACGACTACAAAAGCTTGGCTCACACTGTGCTTCCTGTCTGGACATGCATGTGAACCATCTTGCCTGCCTTCTTGGCTAAATACACCCCCATTGATCGGTGTTGCATCCATTCGCGGGCACGCCCGCTCCCACAGGATCTTCACTGCCCTCAAGCACGACGCAGTACCTGTGGGAGCGGGCGTGCCCGCGAAGAAGCCAGCTCAGTTCGCCCAGGCTGGCGTCGCCCTGGCCACCAATGCCGCCACATCCACACCCCGCGGCAACGCCCCGTACACGCGCCCGCCCCCCGTCAAGCGGCTGTCGATAAACGCATCACTGACCACCGCATTGCCCGCCTCCAGCAGCAGCTTGGCCTGCAGCGCCAGGGCAATATCCTCGGTCAGCTGCCGCGCGCGGTACTGCATGTCGCCAGTGTCGGCAAACGCCCCCTTGAGGTTGCCGATGTGCGCCGCCAGGCGCGGGTCCCCGTGCCCATCGCCCAGCTCGGCGAACAGCGCATCGAGCACGCCCGGCTCCTTGGACAAGGCCCGCAGCACATCCAGGCACTGCACATTGCCCGAGCCTTCCCAGGTCGAGTTGACCGGCGCTTCGCGGTACAGCCGTGGCAGGATGCTGTCTTCCACATAACCTGCCCCGCCCAGGCACTCGGCGGCCTCGTTGATCATGGCCGGCGCGCGTTTGCAGATCCAGTACTTGCCCACCGCCGTGACCAGCCGGGCGAAATGCGCCTGCTGCGGGTCTTCCAGCTGCTCCAGCGCCTGCCCCATGCGCAGGCTCAGGGCCAGCGCGGCCTCGCTTTCCAACGCCAGGTCGGCCAGCACGTTCTGCATCAACGGCTGCTCGCTCAGCAGCCGCCCGCCGACCTTGCGGTGCGCGCAATGGTGGGTCGCCTGGGTCAGCGCCTGGCGCATCAGGGCGCTGGAGCCGACCATGCAGTCGAAGCGGGTCATGGCCACCATTTCGATGATGGTCGGCACGCCCCGCCCTTCTTCCCCGACCATCCACGCCAGGGCACCGCGGAATTCCACCTCGCTGGAGGCGTTGGAACTGTTGCCCAGCTTGTTCTTCAGGCGCTGGATATAGAACTGGTTACGGCTGTCATCCGGGCGGTGACGCGGCAGCAGGAAGCAGCTCAGGCCTTTTTCGGTCTGGGCCAGGGTCAGGAAGGCATCGCACATCGGCGCCGAGCAGAACCACTTGTGCCCGACCAGTTCGTAGGGCTGCCCCGGGCCCGCGGCGCCGACCGGATAAGCCCGGGTGGTGTTGGCCCGTACATCGGTGCCGCCCTGCTTCTCGGTCATGGCCATGCCCAGTGTGACACCGGCCTTGTGACGGTCGCCGACGTTACGCGGGTCGTACTCGCAGGCGAGGATTTTCGGCAGCCAGTATTCGGCCAGTTCGGGTTGCAGCCGCAGCGCTGGCACGGCGGCGAAGGTCATGGTCAGCGGGCAGCCGGTACCGGCCTCGGCCTGGCTGTGAAGGTAGGTCATCGAAGCCCGCGCCACATGGGCGCCTGGGCGGGGTTCGACCCATGGCAGCGACGGCAGGCCGTGCTCGACGGCGGTGCGCATCAGTTCGTGGTAGGCGGGGTGGAACTCGACCAAGTCGATGCGATGGCCGTAGCGGTCGTGGCTGCTGAACTCCGGCTTGTGCGCATTGGCCAGGAAGCCCGCCTGCATCAGCGGGCCGCCGGCCAGGGCACCGTAGGCATCGATCCGCGATTCGGCCCAACCCGCACCGAAACGCCGCGACCATTCCTGTAGCGGCAGGTCGAGGCGGTAAAGGTTGGCACCGTCGAGGGGCGGTGGCTGGTTGGTGACTTCGTGGGTTTCAGCGTACTGGTGCAGGTTCATCGTGGGCTCCTGGATCCGGGTAGGCTTGAGAGACCCAGTGAAGCACTCCCTGTGAGTCAGTCAAAGTGACATTAATGACTAAACATGTGGTGGGGGGCATGTCTTGGGGATGCAACGGGGCTGACAGGTTTTCGACACGACAGTTGCATTGCCGGCCAGGCCAGGGGCCGTGTACACGGTAAAGACTGGCTGCTAAAGGGCGACAAGACCACCCCCTGCCCGCGCTGTGGCCAAGAAAGCACCCTCATCGAAGGCGAGTCCCGCTGGCAGCAGGACGTCATCGGCTGCGCCGATGTTCGCGGGTAAACACTCCCACAGGAGATGTGCATAGCCTGAGGCATACGCAATCCCTGTGGGAGCGGGTTCACCCGCGAAAGGGCCGGTGCAGCCAAACAAAACTCAGCGCATCAAACCCAGCTCGGCATCATCCAGCAGCGCCTTGGCCATTGCTGCGAAGTAGTGTGAAGCCCACATCATTTGCTGGTCGCCATCCATCAAACCGGTAAGCGACAAGTCCCGCGCATAGCCCATCAGTTCCGAGGCCTGCTCACGGGCGCTGCGACAGGGGATGCCCTCGGCAATGCGGAACAGTGGATGGGTTTGGCCTTCGCCTTGGTAGAAGTAGGTAACGCCAGGGGTGGTTTTGGTTTCGTCGGTCATGAGTTCGGCACCATGGAGATATGTGCCACCCGTCCGTTTCCACACATAGGGGTGACAGCTGCACACGGGGTGGAAAACCAGGCATGGTGCGAACCCGGTAGGCCCAAAGGCCTCCCGCGTACAGCTGTCGTAACGACACGCACCATAGGTCTTGCCAGGTTTCCACACCCGATCGCTGAACCGTCAGCGACTGGAAAAGCCTAGAGCGCGGGATTTGCAGGAACAATCAGACGCGTGTCGACAGAGGTTGTAGGGTATTTCGCAGGGGATGGAGTTGCCAGTGCTGAAGCGTAGGAAGAGTCTGGCGTTGTTGTAGGAGTGCAGATGCGGTCAGGGCATGTCCTGGGGGCCGCTTGCGGCCCTTCGCGGGCATGCCCGCTCCCACAGGGATCGCGCATTGCCCGAACTCAGCGCCAAACCTGTGGGAGCGGGCGTGCCCGCGAAGGGCTGCAAAGCAGCCCCAACAAAGCCTGCGAAAATCTCTAAAGCGACCGTCGCGTCTGCAGAACATTCGATGCCATCTGCATCTGCGCAATAGCAATGTTCAAACTCAACTCGAACCGGCTCCCCAACCCCCGCGTCGACTCATGCGACAACCGTGCCCCCAGCAATTCCCCCATCTGCCGGCAGATCGACAAACCAATCCCCAGCCCGCCATAACGCCGGGTCATCGAGCCATCGACCTGGAAAAAGCGCTGGTACAGGGTCGCCTGATCGAGGTCATCGAAGCCGATACCGCTGTCGCTGACCATGAAGGTCAGCGCCAGGTCGTCAGGCCCCACGCGGCGCCCGCGCACCTGGATCATCACCCCGCCCTGGTGGGTGAACTTCAAACCGTTGTCCACCAGGCACCCCAGGCAGCGGGCCAGCTTCTGAGCATCGCCCAGCAACCCGTCCGGCACATCGGCCGGGATGTCCAGGCTCAGGTACAAGCCTTTGCCCAAAGCCTGCCCGGCATAACCGGCACGCACGCCCTGCAGCAGGTCACGCAGGCTGAACGGCGCCGGCTGCGCGCGCAGGCGGCCGGCCTGCAGCTCGGACAGGGTAAGAATGGCATCGACCATATCCATCATGCCCTGGGCCGAGCCCACCGCCGTGCGGTGGTACTGGGCCATCTCGGCCTCCATCGGCAGGGTATGCATCAGCTCCAGCGAGCCGATCACACCATTCATCGGTGTGCGCAGCTCATGGGTCACGCTGGCCAGGAACTCATCTTTCAGCCGGTTGCTCCTGGCCAGTTGCAGGTTCAGTTGTTCCAGCGTGCGCCCGGTGTCTCGCAAGGTCTGCGCCTGCTGCTCGCGCAGGCTGTTGATGCGGTCGGCCAGCGCCAGCGACAGCAAGGCCACCTCCAGCGCCGACCCCAGCTGGCTGGCATACATGGTGATGAACACGTTCGGCAGGTAGCCCAGCACCATCAGGGTGTTGACCAGGCCTCCGAGCAGGAACGCCGTCCAGGCGATGATGAACCAGCGTGCCACGCGCAAGCCTCGCCACCAGGCGTACAGCCCGGCAGCGAAGATGCTCACGGTAAACAGCAACGCCAGCATCGTGGCCATGCGCAGGGCGACGCCGTAGGGCATGCTCACCGCCAGCACCATGACCAGCGCGCCACCCAGCATCAGCAGCTGCAGCAGCCTGTCGAAACCACGGCTGATGCTGCCCAGTTGCAGGAAATGCCGGGCGAACTGGCAGCCGAACAGGCCAGCGGCACCGATGAACAACGGCGTCGAAGCATTCGCCCACCACGGGCTGTCCGGCCAGAAGTAGGCCACACCAGCACCATTCACCGACACCTGGTAAAAGCCGAACGAGGCGATATAGAGGATGTAATAGAGGTAGCTGACGTCGCGCACGCTGAGGTAGATGAACAGGTTGTACACCAGCATCACCAGCAGCACGCCGTAAATCATCCCCAGCACATACAGGCGCGTGGGCTGCTCCTCCATGTAGGCCTGGGCGGACCACAGCGCCAGCGGCGCCTGCACCGAGCCCTGGCTGTGCAGGCGCAGGTAGGCGGTGGTCACCTGGCCAGGCGGCAGCTGCAGTTCGAACAGGTAGTTGTTCTGCAGGATCTGGCGGCTGTGGTAGGGCAAGGCGTCGCCGGTGCGCCGGGCCAGGCGGTAACTGCCACTGCTGTCGGGCAGGTACAGCTCGAGGTGGTCCAGCGGCGGATAGGCCAGTTCCAGCAGCCATTGCCGTGGGGCGGCGCCGGGTGCGGCGACAGGGCGCAGTTCGACCTTGAGCCAGAACACCGAGGTGGAATAACCGGCGTTCAGCACGTCTTCGTGGTGGGGGCGAAAATGCTTGGCGAACCCAGGGGCACTGACCTGGGCGATGCTGGCGCTGCCATCGAGGTCTTCATAAACCTGCATGGCCTTGCCCAGCGGAAGATGCCGCGTAGCGTCGTCGAAATCGACTGCCCCGGCCAGCACGGGCAGCAAGCCCAGAAGCACAATCAGCAAATAGCGCATACAGCCCCAGCATGGCCTGTCCGGTCGAGTCGCGGTTGCCTCCCATCCGTTTGAGACGACACGATCCGGCAGAACCCGTTTGTAGAGTTATCCGAGCACTCTAGCATAGCTTCGCAACCTGGCAATCGACCATATCCAATCACAAAGAAAAGGCTCTAAATCAATGCTTTCAGAAATTAAACCGGCAAAAAACTGACCTTATGATCAACAAAACTCGTTTGTAGGACGATCCGCCCAAACAGGATTGGTGGTAAGCTCGCCGACCATGAATACCTACAGCTCCCGCCCCGTTGTCCTCTGTCTCTCCGGCCACGACCCCAGTGGCGGCGCCGGCCTGCAGGCAGATATCGAAGCCCTGATCGCCCAAGGCTGTCACGCCGCACCCGCAGTGACCGCCCTGACCGTGCAGGATACCGTCAACGTTTCCGACTTCCGCGTGCTCGACCGCGAGTGGGTGCTGGCCCAGGCCAACGCCGTGCTGGCCGACTCCACGGTGGCCGCCGTCAAGCTCGGCATGCTCGGTTCGATCGAAATGGTCGACACCGTCGCCGAACTGCTGGCCGCCCACCCGCACCTGCCGCTGGTCTGCGACCCGGTGCTGCGTGCCGGTGGTGGTGGCCGCCTGGGCAAGGACGAAGTGGGCTACGCCCTGCGCGAACGCCTGCTGCCGCTGGCGACCATCGCCACGCCGAACCTGCCCGAAGCCCGCATCCTTGCCGAACTGCCCGAAGGCACCGCCGACGAGTGTGCCGAGAAACTGTTGCCGTTCTGTAGACACCTGCTGATTACCGGCGGTCACGGCGACGAAGACGAAATTCACAACCGCCTGTACAGCCGCGACGGCCAGCGCCACACCTGGACCTGCCAGCGCCTGCCGGGCAGCTACCACGGCTCGGGCTGCACCCTGGCCAGTGCCCTGGCCGGCCGTCTGGCCCTCGGCGAGCAGCTGGAAAGCGCCGTCCGCAGCGCCCTGGACTACACCTGGCGCACACTGCGTGACGCCGAACAGCTGGGCAAGGGCCAGTTCGTGCCGCGCCGCCTGCCGCTGGATTTCTGCTCCTGACACGAGGCCTCCAATGAAGCTACGCGGTCTGTACGCCATCACCGACAGCCAGCTGCTCGCTGGCCGTTTCCTGTCCCATGTCGAGGCGGCACTGGAAGGCGGCGTGTGCCTGCTGCAGTACCGCGACAAAAGTGACGACGCGGCGCGCCGCCTGCATGAAGCCGAAGGGCTGCTGAAGCTCTGCGAGCGCTACGGCACCCAGCTGCTCATCAACGACGACGCCGAACTGGCCGCGCGCCTGGGCGTCGGCGTGCACCTGGGCCAGACCGACGGCCCGCTGACCCCAGCCCGCGCATTGCTCGGCCGCCAGGCGATCATCGGTTCCACCTGCCACGCCAGCCTCGAACTGGCCGCCCAGGCTGCCAGCGAAGGCGCCAGCTACGTGGCCTTTGGCCGCTTCTTCAATTCCGTCACCAAGCCGGGTGCACCCGCTGCCAACATCGAACTGCTGGAGCAGGCCCGCGCCCAGGTGAAACTGCCGATCGCGGTGATCGGCGGCATTACCCTCGACAACGCCGCCCCGCTGGTCGCCCATGGCGCCGACCTGCTGGCGGTGATCCACGGCCTGTTCGGTGCCGACAGCGCGCAGGAAGTCACCCGCCGCGCCCGCGCCTTCAACGCCTTGTTCGCATCCTGATTCGAGAGATCCTCCCATGTCCCGTTCCGAAGCCCTGTTCGCCCAAGCCCAGAAGCACATCCCCGGTGGCGTCAACTCGCCGGTCCGCGCTTTCAAGAGCGTTGGCGGCACGCCGCTGTTCTTCAAGCATGCCGAAGGCGCCTACGTCGTTGACGAGGATGACAAGCGCTACGTCGACTACGTCGGCTCCTGGGGCCCGATGATCCTCGGCCACGGCCACCCGGAGGTACTGGACTCGGTACGCAGGCAGCTGGAGCACGGCCTGTCCTATGGTGCCCCGACCGCCATGGAAACCGAGATGGCCGACCTGGTCTGCTCGCTGGTGCCGTCCATGGAGATGGTGCGCATGGTCAGCTCGGGCACCGAAGCCACCATGAGCGCCATCCGCCTGGCCCGTGGCTACACCGGCCGTGACGCCATCATCAAGTTCGAAGGCTGCTACCACGGCCACTCCGACAGCCTGCTGGTAAAAGCCGGCTCCGGCCTGCTGACCCAGGGCGTGCCGAGCTCGGCGGGCGTGCCGGCGGACTTCGCCAAGCACACCCTGACCCTGCCGTTCAACGACATCGCCGCCGTCGAGAAAACCCTGGCCGAAGTCGGCCAGACCGTAGCCTGCATCATCGTCGAGCCGGTAGCCGGCAACATGAACTGCGTACCGCCGGCGCCAGGCTTCCTCGAAGGCCTGCGCGAGCAGTGCGACAAGCACGGCGTGGTGTTGATCTTCGACGAAGTAATGACCGGTTTCCGCGTTTCGCTCGGCGGCGCCCAGGGCCACTACGGCATCAAGCCGGACCTGTCGACCTTCGGCAAGATCGTCGGTGGCGGCATGCCGGTCGGCTGCTTCGGCGGCACGCGTGAAATCATGGGCTGCATCGCCCCGCTCGGCCCGGTCTACCAGGCCGGTACCCTGTCGGGCAACCCGCTGGCCATGGCCGCCGGCCTGACCACCCTGAAGCTGATCAGCCGCCCGGGCTTCCACGCCGAGCTGACCGACTACACCAGCCGCATGCTCGACGGCCTGCAACAGCGCGCCGATGCCGCTGGCGTGCCGTTCGTCACCACCCAGGCCGGTGCCATGTTCGGCCTGTACTTCAGCGGTGCCGACGACATCGTCACCTTCGAAGACGTGATGGCCAGCGATGCCGAGCGCTTCAAGCGCTTCTTCCACCTGATGCTCGATGGTGGCGTGTACCTGGCGCCGAGCGCGTTCGAGGCCGGCTTCACCTCCATCGCCCATGGCGACAAGGAGCTGCAGATCACCCTGGATGCGGCTGAAAAGGCTTTTGCAGCCCTGAAGTAATTGTCAGCCTGTACCGGCCCTTTCGCGGGCACGCCCGCTCCCACAGGTTCTGCACCAACCTTGAAAATGGTGCGATCCCTGTGGGAGCGGGCGTGCCCGCGAAGAGGCCGGGACAGGCAACAAAAGACCCTGCACAATCAGCTGACTCCCCCAACCAAGCAGAAATTCGAGTAAAACTTTGTAAGGTTGGCGCTGCTTATCCCATAATGTGCCACCAGAGACATTGGCCGCAGCTTTGCAGAGGTAAGTCGATCCCCATGAACCGCACCGGCCGCGCCCTGACCCTGGGCTGCCTGTTGCTTCTTCAGCCCCTGCTGGCCCTGGCGGAGGGCGGTAACTCGTTGCTCATTCCGGCGACGGGCCGCTGCACCTTGAATGTCCAGCCTGAAGACCTGGCAAACGCCCTCAAGGCTTGTGAGCAGACGGCAACGGCGGGGGATGCCCAGGCGCAATTCGAACTGGGCGAGTACTACTACACGCAAACGCCGAAAAACCTGGGCAAAGCCCTGAACTGGTTCGAAAAGGCCTCGCTGCAAGGCCATGCAGAGGCCCAGTACCGCCTGGGCGCCATGTTCTTCCGTGGCGAAGGGGTCAAGGCCAACAATGTGCAGGCCTACATCCTCCTGAAGATGGCAGCGGTCAACGGCGCCGAGGATGCGCTGGACATGGCCGACGAAGTGACCGAGCAAATGCCCCGCGACGAACTGGAGCATGCCACCCAGGTGCTCGGCCAGATCTTCCGCAAGTACCTGCTGGAACTGCAGAACGCCGAAGGGCGCACGCCGTTCTCGCCACTCCCCTGAGGGTTACTTTTCCGGCATCGGCATGGGGAACGGCATCACGTTGCCGCCGCCCTTGGCTTCGCTGATCTTCGCCGTGCCCAGGCGCTCCACCTCGTCGATGCGCACGATCGAGTGCATCGGCACGAAGCTGCGGATCACCCCATCGAACTGGCTCTTGAGCTTCTCCTCGCTCGGGTCCACCACCAGCTGCGAACGCTCGCCGAACACGAACTCCTCGATTTCCAGGAACCCCCACAGGTCGCTCTGGTAGATCTGCTTGGCATACATCTCGAAGACCTGCCCCTGGTTGAGGAAGATCACTTTATAGATGGCAGGTTCGCGTTTGCTCATGTTCGTCGGGATAACACATGCGTAAGAAAAGGCGGGCATCATAGCAGACAGGTTTGCTGATCTGTGTTGCCTGTCCCGGCCTCATCGCCGGCAAGCCAGCTCCCACAGGTACTGCGCAAGCTTCAGGCCTGTGCAGTATCTGTGGGAGCCCGGCTTGCCGGCGATAGGGCCGGAACAGGCCATACATACCGTTGAACGTTTCAGTGCTTTCGCCACTGCCATTCAAGGGTTATTCTTGAGTTCACATCCATTGCCGTCGAGCGGCTAAAAACGACCTTGAACGCACCCATACAACCCCATCGTTTCATCCTCGAACCTTTCGAGGCCCACCGTTTCGCCAACTTGTGCGGCCAGTTCGACGAGCACCTGCGCCTGATCGAACAGCGTCTGGCCATCGAGATCCGCAACCGCGGCAATCAGTTCGAGCTGATCGGCGAACCCAAGACCACCTCCGCTGCCGAACAACTGCTGCGCCGTCTCTACCGCGAGACCAAGGCCAGCGACCTGTCGCCGGAAACCGTGCACCTGTACCTGCAGGAATCGACCGTCGAGAACATCGACAACCCGGCCGTCAACGAGGTCAGCGTGTCGCTGCGCACGCGCAAGGGCAACATCCGCCCGCGCGGGGTCAACCAGCAACGCTACGTCAAGGAAATCCTGGCCAACGACATCAACTTCGGGATCGGCCCGGCCGGTACCGGCAAGACCTACCTGGCCGTGGCCTGCGCCGTGGACGCGCTGGAACGCGAACAGGTGCGCCGTATCCTGCTGGTGCGCCCGGCGGTCGAGGCGGGCGAAAAGCTCGGCTTCCTGCCCGGCGACCTTGCCCAGAAGATCGACCCGTACCTGCGCCCGCTGTACGACGCCCTGTACGAAATGCTCGGCTTCGAACATGTGGCCAAGCTGATCGAGCGCCAGGTGATCGAGATCGCCCCGCTGGCCTACATGCGTGGCCGCACCCTGAACAACAGTTTCATCATCCTCGACGAGAGCCAGAACACCACGCTGGAACAGATGAAGATGTTCCTCACCCGTATCGGCTTCGGCTCTACCGCGGTCATCACCGGTGACATCACCCAGGTCGACCTGCCCCGTGGCACCAAGTCGGGCCTGGCGCACGTCATCGAGGTGCTGAGGGACGTTCCGGGGATCAGTTTCACCCACTTCCAACCCAAAGATGTGGTTCGTCACCCACTGGTGCAGCGCATTGTCGAGGCCTACGACCGCTTCGATGCCCGCCAGGCCAAGCCCGAGGCGCCCGGCAAAGATGCTTGAACTCGATATTCAACGGGCCACGGATGCTGCCGCCCCGGATGACACCGCCTTTCGCCGCTGGTGCGAACTGGCACTGCGCCAGCGCAGCGCCGATTCGGAAATGACCATTCGCCTGGTCGACGAAGCCGAAGGCCGCGAGCTGAACCACACCTACCGGCACAAGGACTACGCGACCAATGTGCTGTCGTTCCCGGCCGACGTCCCCGACGACCTGCTCGATATCCCACTGCTGGGCGACCTGGTGATCTGCGTGCCGGTGGTCGAGCGCGAAGCCGCCGAACAGGGCAAGTCGCTGGAAGCGCACTGGGCACACCTGGTCATCCACGGTTGCCTGCACCTGCTCGGTTACGACCACATCGAAGATGAGGAAGCCGAGGAAATGGAAGGCCTGGAACGGGAATTGCTGGCAGAACTGGGTCATCCCGACCCGTACGCCGACGATGAAACCGACACCATCACACACTGATACACGAAGGATCACGAGAACCGCCATGAGCGAAGATCGATCGAGCAACGGGCAGAAGTCCTGGCTGGGTAAACTGACCCAGGCTTTTGCCCATGAGCCGAAAAACCGCCAGCAGCTCCTTGAACTGCTGCGCGAAGCCCATCAGAACAAACTGCTGGACAGCGAAGCGCTGACCATCGTCGAAGGCGCCATCCAGGTGGCCGACCTGCAGGTTCGCGACATCATGGTGCCGCGTTCGCAGATGATCAGTATCAAGGCCAGCCAGTCGCCCCGCGAGTTCCTGCCGGCAGTGATCGACGCCGCACACTCGCGCTACCCGGTGATCGGCGAAAGCCACGACGATGTGCTCGGGATCCTGCTCGCCAAGGACCTGCTGCCGCTGATCCTCAAGGAGAACGGTGACAGCTTCAACATCAAGGACCTGCTGCGCCCGGCCACTTTCGTGCCCGAGTCCAAGCGCCTGAACGTGCTGCTGCGCGAGTTCCGCGCCAACCATAACCACATGGCCATCGTCATCGACGAGTACGGCGGCGTGGCCGGCCTGGTCACCATCGAGGACGTGCTGGAGCAGATCGTCGGCGACATCGAGGACGAGCACGATGTCGAGGAAGACAGCTACATCAAGCCGCTGCCCAGCGGTGACTTCCTGGTCAAGGCGCTTACCCCGATCGAGAACTTCAACGAGTTCTTCGACAGCGAATTCTCCGATGACGAGTTCGACACGGTCGGCGGCCTGGTGATGAGCGCCTTCGGTCACCTGCCCAAGCGCAACGAAACCACCGAGATCGGCCCTTACAAGTTCCGTATTCTCAATGCCGACAGCCGGCGGATACACTTGCTGCGCCTGACACCGATCACCCGTTAAGGACAAACATGCGTTGGATCACCCGCCCCGGCTGGCCCGGTAACCTGCTGGCCCTGGCGGCCGGTGCCTCCACCCTCCTGGCCCTGGCGCCGTTCGACATCTGGCCCCTGGCCGTGTTGTCCATCGCCCTGCTCTACCTTGGCCTGCGCGAGCTCAGCCCGCGCCAGGCCATGTGGCGTGGCTGGTGGTTCGGCTTCGGCCTGTACGGTGCCGGCACCTGGTGGATCTACGTAAGCATGAACACCTACGGCGGCGCCTCGCCGCTGCTGGCGATCCTGCTGCTGCTGGCGTTCTTCGCCGCCCTGGCCTGGTTCTTCGCCCTGCCCACCTGGCTTTGGGCACGCTGGTTGCGGCGCACCGAGGCACCACTGGCCGACGCCTTGTGCTTCGCCGCCCTTTGGCTGCTGCAAGAGGCCTTCCGCGGCTGGTTCCTGACCGGTTTCCCCTGGCTCTACGCCGGCTACAGCCAGCTGGACGGCCCGCTGGCCGGCCTGGCACCGCTGGGCGGCGTGTGGCTGATTTCCTTCACCCTGGCCCTGACCGCTGCCCTGCTGTGCAACCTGCACCGCCTGCGCGCCCGCCCCTCGTTCCTGGCGGCGGGTTGCCTGCTGTTGCTGGCCCCGTGGGTGCTGGGCCTGGCGCTCAAGGGCCATGCCTGGACCAAGCCGGCGGGCGACCCGCTGAAAGTGGCGGCCATCCAGGGCAATGTCGAGCAGGACCTGAAATGGGACCCGGCACACATCGACGCGCAACTGGCGCTGTACCGTGACCTGAGCTTCAGCTCCAGGCCAGTGGACCTGCTGGTGTGGCCAGAAACCGCGGTCCCGGTGCTCAAGGACCAGGCCCAGGGCTATATCGACGTGATGGGCCGCTTCGCCGCCGAGCGGCATTCGGCGCTGATTACCGGCGTGCCGGTGCGTGAAGTGGTGCACCACCAGCGCCGCTACTACAACGGCATCACCGTCACCGGTGAAGGCGATGGCACCTACCTCAAGCAGAAGCTGGTGCCATTTGGCGAGTATGTGCCGCTGCAGGACATGCTGCGCGGCCTGATCGAGTTCTTCAACCTGCCCATGTCGGACTTCGCCCGCGGGCCGGAAGACCAGCCGCTGCTGCAGGCCAAGGGCTACCAGATTGCGCCTTACATCTGCTACGAAGTGGTCTACCCCGAATTCGCCGCTGGCCTGGCGGCCCGCAGCGACCTGCTGCTGACCATCAGCAACGACACCTGGTTCGGCACCTCGATCGGCCCGTTGCAGCACCTGCAGATGGCGCAGATGCGCGCGCTGGAAGCCGGCCGCTGGATGATCCGCGCCACCAACAACGGCGTGACCGCACTGATCGACCCGTTTGGCCGCATTACCACGCAGGTACCGCAGTTCCAGCAGGCGGTGCTGTACGGCGAGGTGGTGCCGATGCAGAAACTGACGCCGTACCTGCAATGGCGGTCGTGGCCGCTGGCGATAGTCTGCGCATTGCTGCTGGGTTGGGCGTTGCTGGCCGGGCGCATTGCCAAGACCGTTTGAGTTTTCCTGTACCGGCCTCTTCGCGGGTAAACCCGCTCCCACAGGGACCGCACAAGCCCATGGCCTGCGGTGTACCTGTGGGAGCGGGTTCACCCGCGAAGAGGCCGGCACAGGCAACACAAGGGTCAGTAGAACAGCCGATACCCCACCAGCCCCGCCACTTCATTGAGCAACTGCCCGCTCTGCCACATCGCCCGGCTCTCCGGCAGCAACCCACCGAACGGCCGCGCATGATCGCGCCCGAGGAACCCGACCGGCGCCGGCACCACCTCGAACCCCGCCTGCTCGAAGCTCCAGCGCGAGCGCTGCATGTGCCACGCCTGGGTCACCACGACCACCCGGCGAATCCCCAACGGCTGCAGCACCTTGGCCGTCAGCCGGGCATTTTCCCAGGTCGTGCGGCTGCCCTCCTCCCGCCATTTCACCTCGACACCGAAATCTTCACGCAGGCGATCAGCCATCAACCGCGCCTCGCTCGGCGGCGTGCCATAGTGCAACCCGCCACTGGTCAGCACCGGCAAGCCCGAAGCCTTGGCCAGCCGCGCGGCGAAGCGCATGCGCTCCAGCGCCGTGGCCGTGGGCTGGTCGCTACCATCCCAGGCCGGGTCACCCCGCTCACGCCCCGCGCCCAGCACCACGATGGCATCCGCCCGGCTTGCCAGGCCGGCCCAATCACTGACCGCCAGCGGCGCTTCCGTCTCCAGCACACGAGCGGTTTCCTGCACCACCAGCGGCAGGCTCATCAGCCACAGGCCACCAAGGCCCACGGCAAAACACAGCGCTGCCAGCCTGGGCCGGCGACGGCGCAGCCACCACGCCACAAGCAGCAGCAGGAACAGGACGCCTGGCGGCATCAGCCATTGTTTTACGAAGAATCGGATCGGCATTGGCCACACCTCCTTGGCAGGCGTGCAGCCTAGAAGGATCGACGCCGGTCAACAAGGGTGAGGCCGGCGCCGATCGTGAGCTGTGCAAATTTTGAAGAACCGGCGCGCGATAGCCTGCGCCTGGCGTCCTGAACGGCTAGCGATGTGGCAGCGTCCTGGATCTCGCCGTGCTGGCGGGGCGTTTCTTGTCCTTGAGCCAGATGATCTTGGCCGATGTCGGCTCCGCTTGTGGGTAACTGCCGACACAGGCATTGTGGCGCTCCGGGAGGGAATCCAGGTAGGCCTTGATCAGTTCGAACTCTGCGTGGCTCAGGCCACGCAACTCCAGCTCGGCTGGCATTTCGTCGCGCAATCGCACCGAGGTCCTGGCCACTTCCAGCGCCAGGCCAAGCCGGTCGATCAGGCGTTCGTATAGCTCCGGTCTGATTGCGGGTAGCTGCGTCTCTCCCATCCGTTCACCTCATTGAAGATAAGAATATCTCCCCCCACACCTGAGCTTAGCGTCGTTGCAAAAAGCAGCCGTGTGCCGCGACCAGCGGGCATTCGCAACGAAGGTTTCCCACGATGCGCGGCGCTGCTGTATGCTACGGCGTTCACTCTAAACGACACCGGAGTGCCGGACGCAGCGAGGTTCCGCTGCCTGGAACAAGGTCTCTTCCCTCTCAGCAAAAAGTAGCCATGCACGAACAATACACGCCCCGTGATATCGAAGCCGCCGCCCAGAAGTTCTGGGACGAGCAACAATCGTTCGCTGTTACCGAACAGCCAGGCAAGGACACCTACTACTGCCTGTCGATGTTCCCGTACCCGAGCGGCAAGCTACACATGGGCCACGTGCGCAACTACACCATCGGTGACGTGATTGCCCGCTACCAGCGCATGCTGGGCAAGAACGTCCTGCAGCCGATGGGCTGGGACGCTTTCGGCATGCCCGCGGAAAACGCGGCGATGAAGAACAACGTCGCCCCGGCCAAGTGGACGTACGAAAACATCGACTACATGAAGACCCAGCTCAAGAGCCTGGGCCTGGCCATCGACTGGGCACGTGAAGTCACCACCTGCAAGCCCGACTACTACCGCTGGGAGCAGTGGCTGTTCACCCGCCTGTTCGAGAAAGGCATCATCTACCGCAAGAACGGTACCGTGAACTGGGACCCGGCGGACCAGACCGTACTGGCCAACGAGCAGGTCATCGACGGCCGTGGCTGGCGTTCGGGCGCGCTGATCGAGAAGCGCGAAATCCCGATGTACTACTTCCGCATCACCGACTACGCCGACGAGCTGCTGGAAAGCCTCGACGAGCTGCCGGGCTGGCCTGAGCAGGTCAAGACCATGCAGCGCAACTGGATCGGCAAGTCGCGCGGCATGGAAGTGCAGTTCCCGTTCGACCTGGCCAGCATCGGCCACGAAGGCACCCTCAAGGTCTTCACCACCCGTCCCGACACGCTGATGGGCGCCACCTACGTCGCCGTCGCCGCCGAACACCCGCTGGCCACCCAGGCCGCCCAGGGCAACCCGGCGCTGCAGGCGTTCATCGACGAGTGCAAGAGCGGCAGCGTTGCCGAAGCCGACATGGCCACCCAGGAGAAGAAGGGCATGGCCACTTCCCTGCTGGTCGAGCACCCGCTGACCGGCGAGAAGTTGCCGGTATGGGTCGCCAACTACGTGCTGATGCACTACGGCGATGGCGCCGTCATGGCCGTGCCGGCACACGATGAGCGCGACTTCGAGTTCGCCCACAAGTACAACCTGCCGGTCAAGGCCGTGGTGCGCACCAGCGCTGGCGACGAAGTCGGCAACGAGTGGCTGGCCGCCTATGGCGAGCACGGCCAGCTGATCAACTCCGGCGAGTTCGACGGCCTGGACTTCGCCGGTGCCTTCGACGCCATCGAAGCCGCCCTGATCCGCAAGGAGCTGGGCAAATCGCGTACCCAGTTCCGCCTGCGCGACTGGGGTATCAGCCGCCAGCGCTACTGGGGCTGCCCGATCCCGATCATCCACTGCCCGTCCTGCGGCGACGTACCGGTGCCGGAAGACCAGCTGCCGGTCACCCTGCCAGAGAACGTGGTGCCGGACGGTGCCGGTTCGCCGCTGGCGCGCATGCCTGAATTCTACGAGTGCAGCTGCCCGAAATGCGGCACCGCGGCCAAGCGCGAAACCGACACCATGGACACCTTCGTCGAGTCGTCCTGGTACTTCGCCCGCTACGCCTCGCCGAACTACGAAGGTGGCATGGTCGACCCGAAAGCGGCCAACCACTGGCTGCCGGTCGACCAGTACATCGGCGGTATCGAGCACGCCATCCTGCACCTGCTGTACGCGCGCTTCTTCCACAAGCTGATGCGTGACGAAGGCCTGGTCACCTCGAACGAGCCGTTCAAGAACCTGCTGACCCAGGGCATGGTGGTCGCCGAAACCTACTACCGTGTGGCCAGCAACGGCGGCAAGGACTGGTTCAACCCGGCCGATGTCGAAGTCGAGCGCGATGCCAAGGCCAAGATCATTGGCGCCCGCCTGAAGACCGACGGCCTGCCGGTGGAAATCGGTGGCACCGAGAAGATGTCGAAATCGAAGAACAACGGCGTCGACCCGCAATCGATGATCGACCAGTACGGCGCCGACACCTGCCGCCTGTTCATGATGTTCGCCTCGCCGCCCGACATGAGCCTGGAATGGTCCGACTCCGGCGTCGAAGGCGCCAGCCGCTTCCTGCGCCGCGTCTGGCGCCTGGCCCAGGCCCACGTGGCCCAAGGCCTGCCGGGCAAGCTGGATGTCGCCGCCCTGGACGACGCGCAGAAGGTCATCCGCCGCGCCATCCACGCCGCCATCAAGCAGGCCAGCACCGACGTGGGTCAGTTCCACAAGTTCAACACCGCCATCGCCCAGGTGATGACCGTGATGAACGTGCTGGAAAAGGCCCCGCAAGTCACTGAACAGGACCGTGCCCTGCTGCAGGAAGGCCTGGAGGCCGTCACCCTGCTGCTGGCACCGATCACCCCGCACATCTCCCACGAGCTGTGGCAACAGCTGGGCCACCAGCAGGCCGTCATCGACGCCAGCTGGCCAGCCGTCGACGAGGCAGCCCTGGTACAGGACACCGTTACCCTGGTGGTGCAGGTCAACGGCAAGCTGCGTGGCCAGGTCGAAATGCCGGCCGCCGCCAGCCGCGAAGAAATCGAAGCCGCCGCGCGCAGCAACGAGAACGTCCTGCGCTTCATCGATGGCCTGACCATCCGCAAGGTCATCGTGGTACCGGGCAAGCTGGTCAACATCGTCGCCAACTGATGGCAACGCCCGCCCGCAGCCACTGCGGGCGGGCGAACAGGCCCACAAGGGAGCAACAACATGATCAAACGCAATTTGCTGGTAATTGGCCTGGCGGTCATGCTCAGCGCCTGCGGTTTCCAGCTGCGTGGCACCGGCTCTACCGAACTGAGCGTGAAGGAAATGGACGTAAGTGCGCGCAACGCCTACGGCCCCACCGTGGTCCAGCTGCGTGAAGTACTGCAGCGTAGCGGTGTCAACGTGCACGCTGGCGCACCGTACCGCCTGGTGCTGACCAACGAGCAGGAGCGCGAGCGCTCGGCGACCTACAACAGCGGCAACCGTACCGCCGAATACGAGCTGACCACCGTGCTGAACTACAGCATCCAGGGCCTGAACAACCTGGAGCTGATGAGCGACAAGCTGGAAGTGCGCAAGATCTACTTGCGTGACGGCTCGAACATCACCGGCTCCGAGCAGGAAGCCAACCGCGCCCGCGAAGAAATGCGTCGCGACCTGGTCAACGCCATGGTCGTTCGCCTGCAGATGCTGACCCCGTCCCAGCTGGACGAGCTGCAGCGTCAAGCCGACGAACGTGCCAAGGCCGAAGCCGCTGCGCTGGAGGCCGCTCGCCGCCAGCAGGCCGAAACGCCTCAGCAGTCGCCACTGGAAGTACCGGGCAACTAAGCCCGAGCGGGGTACCTTCGGGTGCCCCGCCTGTTTCCCATGAAGCTCGCCCCCGCCCAACTCAACAAGCACCTGCAAGGCGCCCTGGCACCGGTCTACGTGGTCAGCGGCGACGACCCGCTGCTGTGCCAGGAAGCCGCCGACGCCATCCGCAACGCCGCGCGCCAGCAGGGCTTCGACGAACGCCAGGTATTCAGTGCCGACGCCAATTTCGACTGGGGCACCCTGCTCCAGGCTGGCGCCAGCCTGTCCCTGTTCGCCCAGCGCCGCCTGCTGGAATTGCGCCTGCCCTCGGGCAAGCCCGGTGACAAGGGCGCTGCTGCGCTGATGGAATACTGCGCCAACCCCGCCGAAGACACCCTGCTGCTGGTCAGCCTGCCCAAGCTCGACGGCAGCGCACAGAAGACCAAGTGGGGCAAGGCGCTGATCGAAGGCGCCCACTGCCAGTTCATCCAGATCTGGCCGGTGGATGTGCACCAGCTGCCGCAGTGGATCAACCAGCGCCTGCAGCAGGCCGGCCTGTCGGCACAGCGTGACGCCGTCGACCTGATTGCCGCACGCGTGGAAGGCAACCTGCTGGCTGCAGCGCAGGAAATCGAAAAGCTCAAGCTGCTTGCCGAAGGTAACCAGATCACCGTGGAGACCGTGCAGGCCGCCGTCGCCGACAGCGCCCGCTTCGATGTCTTCGGCCTGGTCGATGCCATTCTCAACGGCGAAGCCGCGCATGCCTTGCGCATGCTCGAAGGCTTGCGCGGTGAAGGCGTGGAGCCACCAGTGATTCTCTGGGCCCTGGCACGTGAGCTGCGCCAGCTGGCCGGGCTGGCCCAGCAGTTCAGCCAGGGTGTACCGCTGGACAAGGCCTTCAGCCAGGCCCGCCCGCCGATCTGGGACAAACGCCGGCCACTGGTCAGCAAGGCCCTGCAGCGCCTGTCGGCGCAGCGCTGGCCGCAGTTGCTGCAAGATGCCCAGCGTATCGATGCACAGATCAAGGGCCAGGCCGAGGGCTCGCCGTGGACTGGCCTGGCGCGCTTGTCGCTGCTGATGGCCGGCCAGCGCCTGACACTGCCTCCCGAGTAACATTCAAAGGCCCAATCGCCGGCAAGCCAGCTCCTACAGGGATATAACAGGCCCTGGAGGCTGTGCTGTACCTGTGGGAGCTGGCTTGCCGGCGATCGGGCGCTCGAACCATATACACAATCAATTGGCCCCACCCTGCCCCAAGCCCTACAGTGCGCCGCGAAACCCACCCAACCCGGGAACCCCGCCATGAGCAAAAAGCCGAAAAAGCACGGCCCCAACAAGGCCAAGTCGATCATCGCCCAACCGCTGTTCCGCTGCCGCCAGGAACAGCCGAACAAGGGCAAAGGCAGCTACCGCCGCGAAGCCTTCCAATCGAGAGATTGGGAGGCTTCCTACTTTTTGGCTGCATGAAAGCATCGAAAGCGCAGGCATGGTATGGTCGTCACCTGACCTGCAATTCTGGATCTGTGAATGCTCCTCAGTCTTCTCCCCCGCTGGAAAACCCGTCAGCTGATCGCGGCCTCCAGTTTCATCCTGCTCGTGGCCTGCGCAGAAAAGCCCACCGCTGCCGATGCCCTGCCGCTGGCCCCCGCCCAGCCCGCCCCGGTGGTGACCCTGCCCGGCACGACGCCCGACACCAGCACTGAAATCCAGCCTCTGCAAACCTTCGCACAATGGCAAGCAGGCTTTCGCCAGCAAGCCCTGCAAGCCGGCATTTCGCAGGACACCTTCGACCGCGCCTTCCTCGGCGTCACCCCCGACATGGACGTGATCAAGGCCGATCGCAGCCAGCCGGAGTTCACCCGCCCGGTATGGGAATACCTCGAAGGCGCCCTGTCGCCCCTGCGTGTGCGCAACGGCAAGAAGCTGCTGGAGCAGAACGCCGAACTGCTGACCCGCATCGAGCAACGCTATGGCGTCGATCGCCAGGTGCTGGTCGCGGTATGGGGCATGGAAAGCAACTTCGGCCAGTTCCAGGGCAACAAGTCGGTGATCCGCTCGCTGGCTACCCTGGCCTATGAGGGCCGCCGCCCGCAGTTCGCCCAGGACCAGCTGATCGCTGCGCTGCAGATCATCCAGCATGGCGACATCCAGCCTGAGGCCATGCGTGGCTCGTGGGCCGGCGCCATGGGCCAGACCCAGTTCATCCCGACCACCTACAACACCCATGCCGTGGACTTCGACGGCGATGGCCGCCGTGACATCTGGAACAGCACGCCAGACGCCCTGGCCTCGACCGCGCACTATCTGCAGAGCTCGGGCTGGAAACGTGGCCAGCCGTGGGGCTTCGAGGTACAGGTGCCGCCTGGCTTCGATTACTGGCAGGCCGATGGCGCCCTGCGCAAGCCGGTGAGCGAGTGGCTGGCGATGGGCGTGAAACTGCCTGCCGGTACCCAGCTGCCAGTGGGCAGCAACCAGCTGTCTGCCGCCCTGCTGCTGCCAGCGGGCGCGCGTGGCCCGGCGTTCCTGGTGCTGGACAACTTCCGCGCCATCCTCAAGTACAACAACTCGTCATCCTACGCGCTGGCGGTAAGCCTGCTGGGTGATCGCTTCACGGGCTGGGGCTTCATTGCCGGCAGCTGGCCGAAAGAAGACCTGCCGCTCAGCCGCAGCGAGCGCATGGAGCTGCAGAACCTGCTGAACAGCAATGGGCACGAAGCCGGCAATGCCGATGGCATCATTGGCGCCAATACCCGCAAGGCGATCCGCAATGCCCAGCAGGGGTTGGGGTGGCCGGCGGATGGGTATCCGACGCACAAGCTGCTCGAGAGCCTGCGTCAGCAGTGAGCATTTTGGGGCCGCTGCGCGGCCCATCGCGACACAAGGCCGCTCCTACAAGCGATCGCGAACCATCGGGGTAACGCGGTCTCCTGTAGGAGCGGCCTTGTGTCGCGATGGGCTGCAAAGCAGCCCCGGCAATCTCAAGCCTGGAAAAGATCCTGCTCCAGCAGCAAGCTCTGCCGATCACTGTCCAGCCTTACGCGAGCCCCCAAAGGCAAGCACACATTCGGGTCACAATGCCCACTGCGCCACCCTGCCAGCACCGGCACACCCAGCGGTGCGAAGATATCCTCCAGCAGGGGCGTCAACGCCGCAGTGGTAATCCCGGCAAAGTCCCCCACCAGCACACCCTTCACCCCCTCCAGCTTGCCCGCCAGGCGCAGCTGGGTCAGCAAGCGATCCACCCGGTACAGCGGCTCGTTGACGTCCTCGATGAACAGGATGCAACCCTGCGTATCCAGCTCGGCAATCGTCCCCAGGGTCGCGCCCAGCATCGACAGGTTGCCGCCCAGCAGCGGCCCGCTGGCCACCCCATGCAGCACGCTGCTCAAGGCGAAGTCAGCTGGGTGCACGATCTGTTCCCCTGCCCGCACATGCCCACCCAGCTGCGCCAGCAACGAAGTCTCGGTTGGCGGCAACTTGGCTCCCAGCAGGTCGGCATTGAGCATCCCGCCATGGAAGGTGAGCAGCCCGGCATGCCGGTAGATCGCCGTGTGCAGCGCGGTGATGTCGCTGTAGCCGATCAGCGGCTTGGGGTTGCGCCGGATCAGTTCGAAATCGAGCTGGTCGAGCAGGCGCATGCTGCCGTACCCCCCACGCATGCACAGAATGGCGTCGATGGCCGGGTCGGCAAAGGCATCATGCAGGTCCTGCAACCGCTGCCGGTCCGGCCCCGCCAGGTAGCCCTGAGCCTGAAGGGCGCCCGGGTAGATGCGGCAACTGTAGCCTCGATCAACGAACCACTGGTTGACCTTGTGCGTATCCAGCCGCGCCGCGCCCGCCGGGGCGACAATGGCAAAACAGGCATCACGCGGCAGCGCGGCGGGCAGGCTGGGTTGGAAGGTTTCGGCGCAGTTCATCGCGGCTCCTTGCAGCGCGTGTGGCACAAACAAAAATGCCGATGCCGCCCTTCGGCGCGCATCGGCATGCGTAGCTCTGTGCTTGGCTCAGAGCTTGATCTTGGCTTCGTGAGCCTGCTGGTCAGCGTGGTACGAAGAACGCACCAGCGGGCCGGAAGCGACGTTCTTGAAGCCCATCTTGTAACCTTCCTCGGCGAACCAGGCGAAGGTGTCCGGGTGGACGAAACGCTGCACCGGCAGGTGGCTGCGCGACGGCTGAAGGTACTGGCCGAGGGTGAGCATGTCGATGTCATGCTCGCGCATGCGGTGCATCACTTCGATCACTTCCTCGTCGGTCTCGCCCAGGCCGAGCATCAGGCCCGACTTGGTCGGTACGTGCGGCACCAGCTGCTTGAACTTCTGCAGCAGGTCCAGCGACCAGTCGTAGTCCGAACCCGGGCGTGCGGCCTTGTACAGGCGCGGTACGGTCTCGAGGTTGTGGTTGAACACATCCGGCGGCTCTTGCGCGGTGATCTCCAGGGCAATATCCATGCGCCCACGGTAGTCCGGCACCAGGGTTTCCAGCTGTACGCCCGGCGACAGCGCACGGATTTCGCGGATGCAGTCGGCAAAGTGCTGGGCACCACCGTCACGGAGGTCGTCGCGGTCCACCGAGGTGATCACCACGTACTTCAGGCGCAGGTCGGCGATGGCGATGGCCAGGTTCTTCGGCTCGTCCAGGTCCAGCGGTTTCGGCCGGCCGTGGCCAACGTCGCAGAACGGGCAACGACGGGTGCAGATGTCACCCATGATCATGAAGGTGGCGGTGCCACCGGAGAAGCACTCGCCCAGGTTCGGGCAGGATGCCTCTTCGCATACGCTGTGCAGCTTGTGCTTGCGCAGCAGCTGCTTGATGCGGTCTACCTCGGGCGACACCGGGATACGCACGCGGATCCAGTCGGGCTTCTTCGGCAGCTCTTCGGTGGGGATGATCTTCACCGGAATGCGCGCCACCTTTTCGGCACCACGCAGCTTGACCCCGGCTTCCACCTTCTTCGGCGCTGGGCGCGGGGTGGCATCCTGGGTAGGTATCAGGTTCGGCACGGCTTCTTGCACAGTTGTCATATTCAGTCGATTCCGCCCGTGAGGGTCGTCTGCTCAGCGTAGTCGAGGTGCTTGACCAGCTGTCCGCGCAGCCTTGTCCTGACCTCGTCGAGTTCGATCGGACCTGCCAGGTCGCGCAGCTGGGTCATCGCCAGCCCCGCATAGCCGCAGGGGTTGATTCGGCGGAATGGCGCGAGGTCCATGTCCACGTTCAGGGCAAGGCCGTGGAACGAACGGCCGTTGCGGATTCGCAGGCCGAGGGAGGCGATTTTCGCTCCGTCGACATAGACGCCCGGGGCATCGGGCTTGGCCGCGGCCTGGACATCGTAACTGGCGAGCAGGTCGATGAGGGTCTGCTCGATACGGCTGACCAGCTCACGCACGCCAAAGCCCAGCCGGCGCACATCCAGCAGCAGGTAGGCAACCAGCTGCCCGGGGCCATGGTAGGTCACCTGGCCACCGCGATCGGTCTGCACCACCGGGATGTCGCCCGGCACCAGCAGGTGCTCGGCCTTGCCGGCCTGGCCCTGGGTGAAGACCGCGGGGTGCTCGACCAGCCACACTTCATCCTGGCTGTCCGGGCTGCGCTGCTCGGTGAAGCGACGCATGGCCTCCAGCACCGGTTCGTAGGGCTGCAGGCCAAGCTCGCGAAAACCGAGGCAGGCGGACATCAGAGCACCATTTTCACGATGCCGGTAGCGCGCAGGGCGCTGTTGATATCGTGAAGCTGGTTCTCGCTTTCGGCAACGATGTGCAATTGCACGGTGGTGTACTTGCCTTCCTTGCTCTGGCGCTCGGCCAGGGTGGAAAGGTCGACCTTGGCGTGCTTGCTCAGGATCTCGATCACCGTGTCCTTGAAGCCGACAACGGTGTCACCGATGACCTTGATCGGGTAATCGTCGCAGGGGAATTCGATCTTGTGCGACTTGACGTCTGGTTCGCTCATGGCGGAAACGGCCTCGTAAGCCGTGGCAACAACAACGCCCCCGCAGGATACGCGGGGGCATGCAGGTCACGTATCAGTTGAACAACCCGTAGAAGAATAGACGGATGCTATCCCACATACGGCGGAAGAAACCACCTTCCTCGACGCCATCGAGGGCGATCAGGTCGGCGCTGTGAACCACTTTCTCGTCCAGTTTGACTTCCACTTTGCCGATCACGTCACCTTTGGCGATTGGCGCGGTGAGCTGCGGGTTCATGGTCATCGAAGCCTGGAGGCGCTTCAATTGGCCTTTAGGCATAGTCAGGGTCAGGTCGTTGGCCAGGCCGGCTTTCACTTCGCCAGTCGCGCCCTTCCAGACCGGCGACTTGGTCAGCTCGGTACCCTTCTGGTAGAAGGTCTGGGTTTCGAAGAAGCGGAAGCCGTAGGTCAGCAGCTTCTGGGTCTCGGCAGCACGCGACTGCTCGCTGTTGGTGCCGAACACCACGGCGATCAGGCGCTGGCCATCGCGAACGGCCGAAGCCACCATGCAGTAGCCGGCTTCGTCGGTGTGGCCGGTCTTCAGGCCGTCGACGGTCTTGTCACGCCACAGCAGCAGGTTGCGGTTTGGCTGCTTGATGTTGTTCCAGAAGAACTCTTTCTGCGAGTAGATGGCGTAGTGGGCCGGGTCGACGTTGATGATCGCACGGGCCAGGGTGGCCATGTCGTGGGCCGACGAGTAGTGCTCCGGATGCGGCAGGCCGGTCGGGTTCATGAAGTGGCTGTTGGCCATGCCCAGGTCGGCAGCGGTCTTGTTCATCATGTCGGCGAAGGCGTCTTCGCTGCCGGCGATGTGCTCGGCCAGGGCGACCGAGGCGTCGTTGCCGGACTGGATGATGATGCCGTGCAGCAGGTCGCTGACGGTCACCTGGCTGCCCACCTTGATGAACATGCGCGAACCGCCGGTACGCCAGGCGTTTTCGCTGACGGTAACCGGGTCGTTTTCACCGATCTGGCCGCGACGGATGTCCAGGGTGGCGATGTAGGCCGTCATCAGCTTGGTCAGGCTGGCAGGCGGCAGGCGCTCGTCACCGTTGTTCTCGACCAGCACGTTGCCGCTGGACGCATCCATGAGTACGTAGGACTTGGCTGCCAGTTGCGGTGGCGCCGGCGTCATCTGCTCAGCCGCGAAGGCGGCAGGAGTGATCATCAGCAGTACGGGCAGGCAAAGTCGTTTGGCAAGGTTGGTGATGTTCATCCGTCTCTCGAAAATCGCTAATGGTCTGATGTTCCCTGGGCAAGATCATGTGCCCAGCGCCAGTCAGTCTAGTTTTTGTGGCCGTAGGCCAGGCTCGCAAAGTGCGGCTTTATGTCGCTGCGGGCAAAAGCCGACATTGTACATGCCCACGCCCGGCAATTCATGACAAAACCGACAGTTTGGTGTTGCCTTCTTCGCGGGCGCGCCCGCTCCCACAGGCTTTCGCATGCCCCTGTGGGAGCGGGCGTGCCCGCGAAGAAGGCAACGCGGTCAGTCAGCTGTGACCAGCTTGGCCTGCCCAAGGTTCGCCAGGCGGATGCTGTCCTGCGCTTGCTGGATCTCGCCCTGGCTGTTGATCGGCCCAAGGCGCACGCGGTGCAGGGTCTGCTGGTTGCGCACGATCGAGCTGATGAACACTGGCGCGCTGACCATGCTGCTGAGCTTGGAGCGCAGCAGTTCGGCGGCGTCCGGGTTGGCGAAGGCGCCCACCTGCAGGAAGCTGCCGCCACTGCCGGCCGGCACGTTGTTGCCAGCCACCTGCACCGGCACCACCGGTGCCGCATGCTGCTGGGGCGGCGGGGTCCATTGCTCGACGCGCCCGGTACTGGCCGGGATTGCCTGGGTCTGGGCCACCTGCGGCTCTTTCAGCACCATCGGTGGAGTCTGGCCACGCTGGGCCCACCATTGCTGCGGGTCGATGCCTTCGACGCGCACGTGCGCGGTACCGATCTCGGCATAACCGAGCTTTTTCGCCGCGGCATAGGACAGGTCGATGATGCGGTCCGAATAGAACGGCCCACGGTCGTTCACCCGCAGGATCACGCTGCGGCCGTTGGCCAGGTTGGTCACCCGCACGTAGGCCGGCAGCGGCAGGGTCTTGTGCGCCGCGCTCATGCCGTACAGGTCGTACAGCTCGCCGTTGGCGGTGTTCTGACCGTGGAACTTGGTGCCGTACCACGACGCGGTGCCCTCCGCACGATAGTTGCGCGAGTCCTGCATCGGGTAGTAGGTCTTGCCCAGCACCGTGTACGGGTTGGCCTTGTAGTTGCCGGTATGCACGGTTGGCGTGGCGTCGGGGATCTTGTTCACATCCACGTCCCACCACGGCGCGCCGTCTTTGTGCGCGCGGTTGATGTCCAGGCCCGGCTGGGTGCGCACCACGTTGCCACTGCTTTGCTGGGACGGGCGGTTGGACGAACAGCTGGCCAGCACCACGCCGACGGCGAGGCAGGTGAGCAGCTTGAAAGAGTTGCCAGAGAAGATTGCGCGCATTACTTGACGCCCCGTGCTTGAACCAGCTGTTCCGATAGCTGATGCACCGCCATGGCATACATCACGCTGCGGTTGTAGCGAGTGATCGCGTAGAAGTTCTTCAGGCCCATCCAGTACTCGGGGCCATTGTCGCCCTCGAGACGGAAGGCGGTAACCGGCAGATCATCGCGCAGCGAATCATGGACCGACCAGCCAAGCGTGCGCAACTCCCCAACGGTTTTTACCGGCTCGATGCCGGTAGTCAGGCCTTCGTCGGCGCGCCCACCGTCCACCCAGGCGCGGCTGACCACACCTTCGCCGGCCACCCAGCCGTGGCGCTTGAAGTAGCTGGCCACGCTGCCAATGGCATCGTCCGGGTTGTTCCAGATATTGATGTGGCCGTCGCCGTCGAAGTCCACCGCAAAGTTGCGGAAGCTGCTCGGCATGAACTGCGGCAGGCCCATGGCGCCGGCGTAGGAGCCCTTGAGCGTCAGCGGGTCGAGCTGCTCCTCACGGGCCAGCAGCAGGAACTCGCGCAGCTCCTTGCGGAAGAATTCGGCCCGTGGCGGGTAGTCGAAGCCCAGGGTCGACAAGGCATCGATCACCCGGTAGTTGCCGGTGTTGCGGCCAAAGAAGGTTTCCACGCCGATGATGGCGACGATGTACTGCGCCGGCACGCCGTATTCCTGCTCGGCACGGGCCAGCACCGCTTCGTGCTGGCGCCAGAAGTCCACACCGCGGGCGATGCGCGCGTCGGTGATGAACATCGGCCGGTAGTCCTTCCAAGGCTTTACCCGTTCGGCCGGGCGCGAAATGGCGTCGAGGATCGACTGTTTGCGCTGCACCTCACTGAACACACCCATCAGCTGCTCAGGGGCAAAGCCATGGTCGCGGCTCATTTCGCCAACGAACTGGGCCACCTGGGGCGAGCCTTGGTAATCGCCGGCATGGGCCAGCTGTACAGCGCCGAACAGGCCCACCGCGCCGATCCACGGCGCACAACGGGCAGCCCAGTTACGCACTGCTTGCATGAAATTCTTCACCTTATTCAAACCTGAGCGATCCATTTGCGGTGCGTGTGGATCGACATCAGAACGCCAAACGCTGACAGCAGCGTCACCAACGAAGTTCCGCCATAGCTGATGAAGGGCAGCGGCACGCCCACCACGGGCAGAAGGCCGCTGACCATACCGATATTGACGAACACGTATACAAAGAAGGTCATGGTCAGGCTGCCAGCCAGCAGCTTGCCGAACAGGGTCTGCGCCTGGGCGGTGATCATCAGGCCACGGCCGATCAGCAGCAGGTAGACGATCAGCAGCAGGCAGATGCCGACCAGGCCGAATTCCTCGCCGAGCACGGCAATGATGAAGTCGGTGTGGCTTTCCGGCAGGAAGTCCAGGTGCGACTGGGTGCCGAGCAGCCAGCCCTTGCCGAACACACCGCCCGAGCCGATCGCCGCCTTCGACTGGATGATGTTCCAGCCAGTGCCCAACGGGTCGCTTTCCGGGTCGAGGAAGGTCAGTACCCGCTGCTTCTGGTAGTCGTGCATGACGAAGAACCACATCGCCACCGCCACTGGCACCGCAGCTGCCAGCACGCTGAGGATCCAGCGCCAGCGCAGCCCGCCCATGAACAGCACGAAAGCCCCGGAGGCGAGGATCAGCAGCGCCGTGCCCAGGTCGGGCTGGCGCACGATCAGGATGAACGGCACGCCGATCAGCACCAGGCTGATCGCCACATGCTTCAGATGCGGCGGCAGCGTGCGCTTGGACAGGTACCAGGCGATGGTCGCCGGCATGATGATCTTCATGAACTCCGAGGGCTGGAAGCGGATCACCCCGGGGATGTTGATCCAGCGCGTGGCGCCCATGGCGTTGTGGCCCATCACGTCCACCACCACCAGCAACAGCACCCCGGCCAGGTAGGCCAGCGGCACCCAACGGGCCATGAAGCGCGGCTCCAGCTGGGCGATGATGAACATCGACACCAGGCCGATGCCGAACGAGGTGGCCTGCTTGAGCAGCAGGTCCCAGTTCTTGCCACTGGCCGAGTACAGGACAAACAGGCTGCCGGCCGCGAGGGTCAGCAGAATGATCAGCAAAGGGCCGTCGACGTGGATGCGCTGCAGAAAGCTGGCGCGCCGACGCATCACATCCTCGCTGGAGAGCATGCGATCGAAATTGTTCATCACAGGGCTGATTCCTGGGTAACGGTGGCAGGCGCGAACTCGGGCTTGAGCCGGCCGTTTTCGTCAAGCAGCCAGGCGTCCATCACCTGGCGCACCACCGGGGCGGCGACGCCCGAGCCGGACTCACCGTTCTCGACCATCACCGAAACCACGATCTTCGGGTCCTCGGCCGGGGCGAAGGCGACGAACAGGGCGTGGTCGCGGTGGCGCTCCTGGAGCTTGTTGCGGTCGTACTTCTCGCCCTGCTTGATCGCCACCACCTGGGCGGTACCGCTCTTGCCGGCAATGCGGTACTGCGAGCCGATGGCCGCCTTGCGTGCGGTACCGCGGGCGTTGTGCATCACCTGCTCCATGCCATGGGTAACCTTGGCCCAGTCGGATTTGTCACGCAGCACGATGTTTTCCATGGGGTTGTCGTCCACCGGCGGCTGGCCTTCGATGGTCTTGGCCAGGTGCGGGCGGTTCCACACGCCCTTGTTGGCGATCAGCGCAGTGGCCTGGGCCAGTTGCAGCGGCGTGGTCTGCATGTAGCCCTGGCCGATGCCGAGGATCAGGGTTTCGCCGGGGAACCAGGCCTGGCGGCGGGTGGCGCGCTTCCATTCGCGCGACGGCATCAACCCGGCAGACTCCTCGAACATGTCGAGGGAAACCCGCTGGCCGATGCCGAACTTGTTCATGTAGCTGGACAGCCGATCGATGCCCATCTTGTGGGCAAGGTCGTAGAAGTAGGTGTCGTTGGAGCGCATGATCGCGGTGTCCAGGTCGACCCAGCCATCGCCCGAGCGGTTCCAGTTACGGTATTTGTGGTCGTAGTTGGGCAGTTGGTAGTAGCCCGGGTCGAACACCCGGCTGCCGGCATTGACCACGCCGCTGTCCAGGCCGGCGATGGCCACCGCCGGCTTGATGGTCGAACCTGGCGGGTACAGGCCGCGCAGCACGCGGTTGAACAGCGGTCGGTCGATCGAGTCGCGCAGTTCGGCATAGGCCTTGAAGCCGATGCCGGTGACGAACAGGTTGGGGTCGAAGCTGGGCTGACTGACCATCGCCAGCACCTCGCCGGTACGCGGGTCGAGCGCCACCACCGCGCCACGCCGGCCACCCAGGGCGGCCTCGGCGGCCTCCTGCAGCTTGATGTCCAGGCTCAGCACGATGTCCTTGCCCGGTTTCGGATCGGTACGCTTGAGCACCCGCAGCACACGGCCGCGGGCGTTGGTCTCGACTTCCTCGTAGCCCACCTGGCCATGCAGGTCGGCTTCGTAGAAGCGTTCGATGCCGGTCTTGCCGATGTGGTGGGTGCCGCTGTAGTTCACCGGGTCGAGGGTTTTCAGCTCTTTCTCGTTGATCCGCCCCACATACCCCACCGAATGGGCGAAGTGCGCGCCCTGCGGGTAATGGCGCACCAACTGGGCCACCACTTCCACGCCCGGCAGGCGGAACTGGTTCACCGCCACGCGGGCGATCTGCTCTTCGTTGAGTTCGAACAGGATCGGCACCGGCTCGAACGGCCTGCGGCCCTGGCGCATGCGCTTCTCGAACAGGGCGCGGTCGTCGGGCGTCAGTTCCAGCACTTCGACGATGGTATCCAGCACTTCCTGCCAGTTACCCGCACGTTCGCGGGTCATCGACAGGCTGAAGCTGGGCCGGTTGTCGGCGACGATCACCCCGTTGCGGTCGAAGATCAGCCCGCGGGTCGGCGGGATCGGCTGCACATGCACCCGGTTGTTCTCGGACAGCGTCGAGTGATAGTCGTGCTGGATGACCTGCAGGTAGTACAGCCGCGCGATCAGCACGCAAATGAGCAGCATGATCGCCACTGCGCCGACCACGACGCGGTTGCGCACCAGGCGGGCGTCTTTCTCGTGGTCCTTGAGACGGATCGGCTGCGACATCGGACTGCTTACAGGCTCATTTATGGTAAGGATGCCCGGACAACACGGTCCAGGCGCGGTAGATCTGCTCGCCGATGAGTATCCTTACCAATGGGTGCGGCAAGGTCAGCGGCGACAGCGACCAGCGTTGCTCGGCGCGCGCACAGACCTCGGGCGCCAGGCCTTCCGGGCCGCCCACCATCAAATTCACCGTGCGCGCATCCAGGCGCCAGCGGTCCAGCTCGGTCGCCAGTTGCTCGGTACTCCAGGGTTTGCCATGGACCTCGAGGGTGACGATGCGTTCCCCTGGCTGAACCTTGCTCAGCATGGCCTCGCCCTCCTGACGGATCAGGCGGGCGACGTCGGCATTCTTGCCACGGGTGTTCAGCGGGATTTCCACCAGCTCCAGCGACAGCTCGGCGGGCAGGCGCTTGGCATATTCATGCCAGCCTTCCTCGACCCACTTCGGCATGCGCGAGCCGACCGCGATCAGGCGCAGACGCACAGCGCTTCCTTATTCCCGGTCCTTGAGCTTGTCGGAGTACTCGTGGGCATGGTCCGGGCTGTGGTGCTTGCCATCGGCGGCACGGCTTTGCTCGGCACCCTGCCACAGGCGCTCCAGGTCGTAGAACTGGCGGGCAGCGGCGGTCATCATGTGCACGATGACGTCGTTCAGGTCCAGCAGCACCCAGTCGCTGTCGCCCTTGCCTTCTTCACCCAGTGGCTGGGCACCCTTGGCCTTGACCGCTTCGCGGACCTTTTCCAGCATCGCGTTGATCTGGCGGTTGGAGGTACCGGTGGCAATGATCATGTAGTCGGTCAGGCTGTGCTTTTCGCGCACGTCGATGACCTGGATGTCCTGGGCCTTGACGTCTTCCAGCGCTGCCTTGGTCAGGGCGACCAGTTCTTCGCCGTGGATTTTCTGCTTGGTCATATAAAACTCGTTCAACTCGTTGGATGAGGCGCCAGAGGCACCGTCAGTTAGGTGCACGATACAGTTCGTGCGCCTCGATGTAGGCCAGTACGGCGTCCGGCACCAGGAACCTCACCGATTTGCCGCTGGCCAGCAGCTGTCGGATCTGTGTAGCCGACACCGCAAGCGGCGTCTGCCAGACGAACGAAATGTTTCCCGCCGGGCCGGACATGGCGGTGGGATCGCTCTCCGAGCGCGCAGCCAGCAGGTTGCGCAGCTCGTCAGGGGGTTCTACGTCGGCATCCGGGCGTTGCAGCACCAGGATGTGACAGTGTTGCAGCAATTCTTCCCAGCGGTGCCAGCCGGGCAAGCCACAGAAGGCATCCCAGCCCAGCACCAGGAACAGCTGGTCGTTGGCGCCCAGTTCGGCGCGGATCGATTCCAGCGTGTCGATGGTGTACGACGGCTTGTCGCGCGCCAGTTCGCGGGCATCCACGCTCAGGCAGGGCACGCCCTGCACGGCGCCCTGCACCATGGCCAGGCGGTCCTGCGCGGCCACCTGCGGGGTGTCGCGGTGTGGCGGCCGGGCGTTGGGCAGCAGGCGCAGCTCATCCAGCCCCATGAACTCGGCCACTTCCAGCGCGCTGCGCAGGTGGCCGATGTGCACGGGGTCGAAGGTGCCGCCAAGAATGCCGATGCGCCGGACTGCCTGGGCCTTGCTCAACTCAGCAGGACTCCTGGCCGCGCAGCTGGCCGTCGCCGATCACTACGTACTTCTCGCAAGTCAGGCCTTCCAGGCCGACCGGGCCACGGGCATGCAGCTTGTCGGTGGAAATGCCGATTTCCGCACCCAGGCCGTACTCGAAGCCGTCGGCGAAGCAGGTCGGGGTATTGAGCATGACCGACGCCGAGTCGACCTCGGCCATGAACTGGCGGGCTTCACCCTGGTGTTCGCTGATGATCGAATCGGTGTGGTGCGAGCCATAGTGGTTGATGTGCTCGATGGCCTGGTCCAGGCCGTCGACCACACGGATCGACAGGATCGCATCGAGGTACTCGGTGTGCCAGTCGGCCTCGGTGGCCGGCTTGGCGTCGATGATCGCCCGGGTGCGCTCGCAGCCACGCAGTTCGACGCCCTTCTCCTGGAAGCGGCGGGCCATTTCAGGCAGGAAGCGCTCGGCCACCTGCTGGTCGACCAGCAGCGTTTCCATGGCGCCACAGATGCCGTAGCGGTAGGTCTTGGCGTTGAACGCCACACGCCAGGCCTTGTCCAGGTCGGCGTGCTGGCTGACGTAGACGTGGCAGATACCGTCCAGGTGCTTGATCACCGGCACGCGGGCATCGCGGCTGATGCGTTCGATCAGGCCACGGCCACCGCGCGGCACGATGACGTCGACGAATTCCGGCATGCTGATCAGCGCGCCCACGGCTTCGCGGTCGGTAGTCTCGACCACCTGCACCACGGCTGCCGGCAGGCCGGCGGCGGCCAGGCCACGCTGGATGCAGGTGGCGATGGCGCGGTTGGAGTGGATGGCCTCGGAGCCACCACGCAGGATGGTCGCGTTCCCCGACTTCAGGCACAGGCTGGCGGCATCGATGGTCACGTTCGGGCGCGACTCGTAGATGATCCCGATCACCCCCAGCGGCGTGCGCATCTTGCCAACCTGGATACCGGATGGGCGGTAGCTCATGTCGCGGATGGCACCGACCGGGTCCGGCAGGCTGGCCACCTGGCGCAGGCCGGTGATCATGCCGTCGATACGCGCCGGGGTCAGCGCCAGGCGGTCGAGCAGCGCCGGCTCCAGGCCGTTGGCACGGCCGGCGGCCAGGTCCAGCTCGTTGGCAGCGGTAAGCTCGGCACGAGCGGCGTCCAGTGCATCGGCGGCAGCCTGCAGGGCGCGGTTCTTCTGCGCGGTGCTGGCACGGCCGATCACCCGGGAAGCCTCACGGGCAGCGCGACCCAGGCGGGTCATATAGTCAAGAACGGACTCAGTCATGGGTTCGGTGTCTTGGCGAAGGGGAAATCGGCTGATTATAACTGCCGCGCAGGTGTACGCCCAGCGGCGGGTGGCGGATGGTAGAAAATGGCTGGGGGCATTGTGTAGGAAAGATGTAACCGGGGTTATCGAAAAACCCACCATCTGTTGCGGCCTTTTCGCGGGCACGCCCGCTCCCACAGGGATTGCACAAGGCCTGGGACCTCCGAGGTACCTGTGGGAGCGGGCGAGCCCGCGAAAGGGCCGGCACTGCCAACATCCCACTCGATTCAGCCTCGATTAAGCCATTCATTGCTATCATCCCCGCCTCCCAACCGCGAACCGCCCGCATGCCAGCCTTGCCCGACAGCTTTTTCGACCGCGACGCCCAGACCCTGGCCAAGGCCCTGCTGGGCAAGGTCATCCGCCATCGCCACGGCGACCTGTGGCTGGCCGCGCGCATCATCGAGACCGAGGCCTACTACCTCACCGACAAAGGCAGCCACGCCTCGCTCGGCCACACCGAGAAACGCAAGGCGTTGTTCCTCGATGGCGGGCACATCTATATGTACTACGCGCGCGGCGGCGACTCGCTGAACTTCAGCGCCCACGGGCCGGGCAACGCGGTGCTGATCAAGTCGGCCTATCCTTGGCAGGACGCCCGCTCGGGGCCGAACAGCCTGGCACAGATGCAACTGAACAACCCCGATGCCAGCGGCAACCTCCGCCCGGCCGAGCGCCTGTGCGCCGGCCAGACCTTGCTGTGCCGGGCCCTGGGCCTGAAGGTGCCGCACTGGGACGCCCAGCGTTTCGACGCCGAGCGCCTGTACGTGGAAGATTGCGGCAACGTCGTGCCACGGGTGATCCAGGCCACCCGCCTGGGCATCCCGCATGGCCGCGACGAGCACCTGCCCTACCGTTTCGTCGATGCCGAATACGCCCGTTTCTGTACGCGGAACCCGTTACGTCGTGGCCAAGTCGAAGGCCGCGACTTCTTCATTCTCGAACAAGGAAGCTGAACCATGGGCCAATGGCTCGACAGCCTGACCGGCTGGCTCAGCGCCAACCCGCAGTGGCTTGGCCTGGCAATTTTCCTGGTGGCCTGCATCGAGTGCCTGGCCATTGCCGGCATCATCGTGCCAGGCACCGTGCTGCTGTTCGCGGTCGCGGTACTGGCCGGCAGCGGCGCCTTCAGCCTGGGCGAAACGCTGCTGCTGGGCTTTCTCGGCGGCCTGGTGGGCGATGCCTTGTCGTACACGGTGGGCAAGTACTTCCACCAGAATATCCGCCGCCTGCCCCTGCTGCGCCACCATCCGGAATGGATCGGCAGTGCCGAGGCCTACTTCCAGCGCTACGGCATCGCCAGCCTGCTGGTAGGCCGCTTCATCGGGCCGCTGCGGCCGATGCTGCCGATGGTCGCCGGCATGTTCGACATGCCACTGCCGCGCTTCATCGCCGTCAGCCTGGTGGCCGGTGCCGGCTGGGCGGTGGCCTACCTGCTGCCCGGCTGGGCTACCGGCGCGGCCATGCGCCTGCCCTTGCCGGAAGGCTTCTGGCTGGATGCCGGGATCATCGCCGGGACCCTGGCTGTCATCATCGGGCTGAGCCTGAACACCAGCATTCGCGATCAACGCCACGGCACCCGGCTGATCGCCGGCATGAGTTTCCTGGCCTTGGCCGGGGTCTTCCTCGGCTGGCCCTACCTGCACGAATTCGACCAGGGCGTGATGACACTGGTGCAGGAACACCGCAGCCAGGCCATCGATGGCGCCGTGGTGCTGGTGACCCGGCTGGGCGATTTCCGCACCCAGTTGTTCCTCGGCGGCCTGCTGACGGGCCTGCTGCTGCTTGCCCGGCAGTGGCGGCATGCCATGTTCGCTGCGGGCGCGCTGATGGGTACGGCGCTTGCCAACGGCACGCTGAAGTGGCTGTTCGCCCGGGCCCGCCCGGAAGTGCTGAGTGACCCGCTGACCAGCTACAGCATGCCCAGCGGGCACAGTTCGGCGTCGTTTGCGTTCTTTCTGGTGATGGCGGTGCTGGCCGGGCGCGGGCAGCCGCCGCGGATGCGCCTGACCTGGGTGATGCTGGGCTGTATTCCAGCGCTGGCGATTGCCCTGTCACGGGTGTACCTGGGGGCGCACTGGCCGACCGACATCCTCGCCGGGGCCTTGCTGGCGTGCTGTGTGTGCGCGCTCAGCCTGGCACTGGTGCAGCGTCACCAGACCCTGCCAGCCTTGCCGCTGCGGGTGTGGTGGCTGGTGTTGCCGGCGTGTGTCGCATTGCTGGCGTTCTTTGCCATGCATGCGCTGCCGCAGGCTTTGCTGCGGTATCAATATTGATGTCGCCTGTACCGGCCTCTTCGCGGGCTTGCCCGCTCCTACAGGTACCGGCCCGAGAGGGCGCTATCTCTGTGGGAGCGGGCAAGCCCGCGAAGAGGCTGGTATAGGCAACACAGCACTTCAGGCAAACAGCTCTCCCTGAATCCGCTCCAGCAGCTTCTGGATTTCCCCCAACCGCTCCTGTGGCGAGTCGAGGGTCAGCAAATCCAGCTTGTCCTCTTCCATGAACGGCAGCAGGTACGCCAACTGGTTGGCCAACGCCTGGCGCCCGTCCACCGGGCGCGGCATGTCCAGGGCTTCGACCATCGGGTGTTCGCCCAGGGCCACCAGCAGCGCCAGCAGGTCTTCGTCCGCCTCGAGCAACGGGCTGTCCGCCTGCTCCGGCAGCCATTGCACCTGCCCCACCAGCAACTGGTCCTTCTGCACCTCGGTGCTTTCCAGGTTGAAGCGCCGCACACCTTCGACGCGGATACCCAGCAAGCCGTTATCCTGCTGCACGAAGTCACGGATCACCGCCTCGCAGCCGATCGAGGCAACCACCGGCGGCGCCTTGCCGACCTGCTCGCCTTCCAGGATGCACACCACACCAAAACCTTCGCCCCGTTTCATGCAGCGCCCGATCATGTCCAGGTAGCGTGCCTCGAAAATCTGCAAATCGAGGAAACAACCAGGAAACAGCACGGTATTGAGGGGAAACAGCGGTAGCGTCATCACAAGTCCTCAAGCCACCAGGCTGACCGCCAGCGGCAGGAACACCGCCGTGGCCACCCCCATCAGGCTCATCGCCAACGCGGCAAAGGCGCCGCATTCGTCACTTTCCTGCAGGGCCACCGAAGTGCCCACCGCGTGCGCGGTCACGCCCAGAGACATGCCGCGTGCCTCGGGGCTATGCACGCCAAAACGGCTCAGCAGCGCCGGGCCGAAGATTGCCCCGATCACCCCGGTAATCAACACGAACACCGCCGCCAGGGCCGCCACGCCACCGATCTGCTCGGCCACCAGCATGGCGATCGGCGAGGTCACCGATTTCGGCGCCATGGTCATCAGGATCATGTGCTCGGCACCGAACCACCAGCCCAGCAACAGGCAGCACAGCGTGGCGAACAGGCCTCCGACTACCAGCGTAGTAAATGTGGGCCAGAACAGCTGCCGGATACGCCGCAGGTTGAGGTAGAGCGGCACGGCCAGGGCCACGGTGGCAGGCCCCAGCAGGATGTTCATGATTTCGGTGCTCTTGCGGTATTCGCGGTAGTCGATGCCACACACCAGCAACACGCCGATCACCAGCAGCATCGACACCAGTACCGGCTGCAGGAAGATCCAGCGGGTCTTCTCGTAGGCCGCCAGCACCACCTGGTAGGCCCCAAGCGTGATGCCGATACCGAACAAGGGATGATGAACGACCGCATCCAGTGCGCCTTGCCAGTCGAGCATCATGGCTGCTCCTCGCGCCGGCCCTGGCGGTGGATGAGCTTTTGCATCAACACGCCGACGAACACCAGGGTCACCAGGCAGGAGATCAGCAAGGCACCGGCAATGGCCCAGAAGTCGGCGGCGATATCCCTGGCATACACCATCACCCCCACCGCTGGCGGCACCAGCAACAGCGGCAGGTAGCGCAGCAGGCTGCTGGCGGCCTCGTTCAGCGGCTTGCCCACCTCACCACGGGCCATGAGGAAGAACAACAGCAGCAACAGGCCGATGATCGGCCCCGGCAAAAACGGCACCAACAGGTGGTTGATCGCCGTCCCCAGCAGCTGGAACAGCACCAGCCAGGTCAAACCACGCAACAGCATAAGCATCTCCCTCGGGCATGGCCGCCATTATAAGCACGTGCCGCCATATACCGATATTCGTCGAAAAGCGCGCAACTTGACTGAAACGGTTCGCCGTGCTGATCTTGCACTTTCGTACCAACTGACAACCTGGAGAGTCCGCGATGCCCCATGTACCGGTTACAGAGCTTTCGCAGTACGTTGGTAAGGAACTGGGCCACTCGGCCTGGCTGAAGATCGACCAGCAACGCATCAACCTGTTCGCCGAAGCCACGGGCGATTTCCAGTTCATCCATGTCGACCCGGAAAAGGCGGCGAAAACCCCGTTTGGCGGCACGATCGCCCACGGTTTCCTGACGTTGTCGCTGATTCCCAAGCTGATCGAGGACATCCTGGTCCTGCCGGAAGGGCTGAAGATGGTGGTGAACTACGGACTGGACAGTGTGCGGTTCATCCAGCCGGTCAAGGTCGACAGCCAGGTGCGACTGAAGGTGGATTTGGCCGAGGTGACGGAGAAGAGGCCGGGGCAATGGTTGCTCAAGGCGATTGCCACGCTGGAAATCGAGGGAGAAGAAAAACCTGCTTATATAGCTGAGTCGCTTTCCCTCTGTTTTGTCTGATACACCACAGTTTCTGTGGGAGCGGGCATGCCCGCGAAGCAAGCACCGCGGTGGATGGCACGGGCTTCGCCCGTGTTCGCGGGCGCGCCCGCTCCCACAGGGTGCATGCCAGGATTTCAATGTTGTGCAAGGCAGTAGCCCCAACGATGTCCGTGCCTGGCCTCCTCTACAAACCCACCGCACTCGCGTAAACTGCCAGCCTTCGCGCAGCCTAGGGCTGCCCCTGTCGATTTACCAAAGGTGCCCGCCATGCCCTGGCTGCAAGTACGCCTGGCCATCAGCCCGGAACAAGCCGAAACCTACGAAGATGCCCTGCTCGAAGTGGGTGCCGTCTCGGTCACGTTCATGGACGCCGAGGATCAACCGATCTTCGAGCCAGACCTCAACACCACCCCGCTGTGGTCGCACACCCACCTGCTGGCCCTGTTCGAGGCCGATGCCGATCCTGAGCAGGTATTCGCCCACCTGCGCCTGCTGACCGGCGCCGAGCTGCCCGAGCACCAGGCCGAGGTGATCGAGGACCAGGACTGGGAACGCAGCTGGATGGACAACTTCCAGCCGATGCGCTTCGGCCGCCGCCTGTGGATCGTGCCCAGCTGGCACGAGGCCCCGGAACAGGACGCGGTGAACCTGCTGCTCGACCCGGGCCTGGCGTTCGGCACCGGCACCCACCCGACCACCGCCCTGTGCCTGGAATGGCTCGACGGCCAGCAACTCGAAGGCACCCAGGTGCTGGACTTCGGCTGCGGCTCGGGCATTCTGGCCATCGCCGCGCTGCTGCTGGGCGCCCGTGAGGCGGTCGGTACCGACATCGACGTGCAGGCCATCGAGGCTTCGCGCGACAACGCCCAGCGCAACGGCATCGCCGATGAGAAGCTGGCGCTGTACCTGCCCGAGCACATGCCGGCCATGCAGGCCGACGTGCTGGTCGCCAACATCCTCGCCGGCCCGCTGGTGTCGCTGGCACCGCAACTGTCCGGCCTGGTCCGCCCAGGTGGCCTGCTGGCGCTGTCGGGCATCCTCGCCGAGCAGGGTGAGGAAGTGGCCGCGGCCTATGCCGCCGACTTCGAGCTGGACCCGATCGTCGTGCGCGACGGCTGGGTGCGCATCAGTGGTCGCCGCCGTTAAGCGGGCCTAGAATACTTTTCTGCACAGCTCCCGGATTGCCGCATGACCGACAGTTTCGTCACCCAGTGCCCGCATTGCCAGACCAGCTTTCGCGTCACCCACCACCAGTTGAGCGTGGCCCGCGGTGTAGTGCGCTGCGGCCACTGCCTGCAGGTGTTCAACGCCGCAAAGCAGCTGCTGGAGCAGAACCGCGCCGGCGGAGCCAGCGCACCTGTTGTGCCGGCACCGATGCCTGCCGTTCCTGCCGATCCGCTGGCCGAACCGGTGATCGCACCCGAGCCTGTCGCCAGCGAACCCGGCACCACCCCGGACGAGGACTGGGCGCTCACCAACCAGGCGTTGGACGCGCTCGACCTCGACATGGAACTGGAGCGCCTGGAGCGCCGCGGCCAACCGGCCACGGCTCGCCCGGCCAGCCAGGATGACGGCCTGCAGGCGCGGCGTGACGAACTGCACCCGGACGAACATGCCGACGACCTGTTCGGTACGGCTACCGATGAACCGTTCGAACCGCAACCGGCGATAGAAACCGCGCCCGTGCTGCGGGAGCCGGAGCCCTTGGAGCTGGACCTGGAGCCCGCCCCTGGCGAGCGTACCGAGCCGACGCTAGGCGGCAATCTGGACCTGGACATCGACGACGAGCCACCGGTACACCGTGCCGTCGAAATCGATGACCACCCCGAATTCAACGAACCGCTGCGTGCCAGCGATGATGAAGCCCCGGAACAGGGCCTGAGCGCCCGCGACGACGAGCCGCTGGAGCTGCACCTGTCGGCGCGCGATGACGAGCCTGTCGAGCCGCTGCCCGGCGAACGCCTGGAACCAGGCCTTGCCGGCAAAGCCGAGCGCCCGGCGCGCAAGGAGCCGCTGGTCGACGTGGTCGACGACCCGCTGCAACTGGGCTGGGAAAAGCCCGCACCCAACTGGGGCAAGCGCCTGCTGTGGGGCTTCCTGACCCTGCTGGCCGCTGGCTTGCTGGCGTTCCAGTACGTGTGGTTCCACTTCGATGAAATGGCCCGCCAGGACCAGTACCGGCCGCTCTTCCAGCAAGTCTGCCCGTTGGTCGGCTGCGAAGTCCCGACCCGCGTCGATATCGCCCGAATCAAGAGCAGCAACCTGGTGGTACGCAGCCACCCGGACTTCAAGGGCGCACTGATCGTCGATGCGATCATCTACAACCGCGCGCCGTTCGCCCAGCCGTTCCCGCTGCTGGAACTGCGCTTCGCCGACCTCAATGGCCAGCTGATCGCCAGCCGTCGCTTCAAGCCCAGCGAATACCTGTCCGGCGAACTGGCCGGGCGCGGCGAAATGCCCAGCCAGACCCCGATCCACATCGCCCTGGACATCCTCGATCCGGGGCCGAAGGCCGTCAATTACAGCCTGAGCTTCCGCTCGCCGGAATAAACAATATGCCTGTGGGGGCGCTTTGCGCCCCTTTCGCGACACGAGGCCGCTCCCACAGGGGATCGCGTTCGCCTGCAGGAGCGGCCTTGTGTCGCGAAAGGGCTGCAAAGCAGCCCCAAGCCCTCCCCCATACCAAATGTCATAAGCCGACAACTGTTCAGATTTTATCCAAATCCATCTTTATCCGGTCACCGAGAGCGGGTATCATGCCAACCCTTTTTCGAACTCCAAGATTCGGCCCCACAACAGGGATCACCTATGTCGGCGGTACGCATCGGCCCATACACACTACGTAACAACCTGATCCTCGCGCCCATGGCCGGGGTCACGGACCAGCCTTTCCGTACACTTTGCCAGCGCCTGGGCGCCGGCATGGTAGTGTCGGAAATGGTCTCCAGCGACATGAGCCTGTGGAACAGCCGCAAGTCGAGCCTGCGCCGCATCCATGAAGGTGATCCCGAGCCACGCTCGGTGCAGATCGCCGGTGGTGATGCGCAGATGATGGCAGCGGCGGCAAAGGCCAACGTCGAAGCAGGCGCCCAGATCATTGATATCAACATGGGCTGCCCGGCAAAAAAAGTCTGCAACAAAGCCGCAGGCTCTGCTTTATTGAGAGATGAAGCCTTGGTCAGCGAGATTCTCCACGCCGTGGTCGGCGCCGTGGACGTCCCGGTGACCCTGAAGATCCGCACCGGCTGGGACCGGGCGAACAAGAACGGCCTGAACGTGGCGAGGATCGCCGAGCAGGCCGGCATCCAGGCGCTGGCGGTGCATGGCCGCACACGCGCCGACCTGTACACCGGCGAAGCCGAATACGACACCATCGCTGCCATCAAGCAGGCGGTGTCGATCCCGGTTTTTGCCAACGGCGATATCACCTCGCCAGAAAAGGCCCGGGCGGTGCTGGACGCCACCGGGGTAGATGGCCTGTTGATCGGCCGGGCCGCCCAGGGGCGGCCATGGATCTTTCGCGAGATCGAGCATTACCTGCGCACTGGCGAACACCTGCCAGCGCCGCAGCTGGAAGAAGTGGAACGCATCCTGCTGGAGCACCTGGCCGCGCTGCATGCCTTCTATGGCGATGTGATGGGCGTACGTATCGCCCGCAAGCACGTTGGCTGGTACCTGGCAACACGACCCGGCGGCAAGGAGTTTCGCTCCCGGTTCAACGCTTTGGAAGACACACAAGCGCAGTGCGCCAACGTTCGCGCGTTTTTCAGCGAACGTCGACAGAGCCTTGAGACAGAGGACGGACAAGGGGTGGCCGCATGACGATGATGACCGAGACATTTGTGAGTGGAACAACGCCCGTGAGCGACAACGCCAACCTGAAACAGCACCTCAACACGCCGAGCGAAGAGGGCCAGACCCTTCGCGACAGCGTCGAGAAGGCGCTGCACAACTACTTCGCCCACCTGGAAGGCGCGACCGTGACGGACGTGTACAACCTGGTGCTCTCCGAAGTCGAGGCGCCCCTGCTCGAAAGCGTGATGAACTACGTGAAGGGCAACCAGACCAAGGCCAGCGAGATGCTCGGGCTGAACCGAGGCACCCTGCGCAAGAAGCTCAAGCAGTACGACTTGTTGTAAGCCAGAATCCCAACCAGAAAAGGCGGCTCCCTGAACAGAGGCGCCTTTTTTGCTGACTCCACCGCGTTATTGGAACCCGAAATGACCGACCAGACTACCCGCCTGCCAGTCCGCCGCGCCCTGATCAGCGTCTCCGACAAGACCGGTATCCTCGAATTCGCCCGTGAGCTGCAGCAGCTCGGTGTCGAGATCCTGTCCACCGGCGGCACCTACAAGCTGCTCAAGGACAACGGCGTCAACGCGGTGGAAGTGGCCGACTACACCGGCTTCGCCGAAATGATGGATGGCCGGGTCAAGACCCTGCACCCGAAAATCCACGGTGGCATCCTCGGCCGTCGCGGCACCGACGACGCCATCATGAACGAGCACGGCATCAAGCCGATCGACCTGGTAGCAGTCAACCTGTACCCGTTCGAAGCCACCATTTCCAAGCCTGGCTGTGATCTGCCGACCGCCATCGAGAACATCGACATCGGCGGCCCGACCATGGTCCGTTCGGCTGCCAAGAACCACAAGGACGTGGCCATCGTGGTCAACGCCAGCGACTACGCCGGCATCGTCGAAGGCCTCAAGGCCGGTGGCCTGACCTACGCCCAGCGCTTCGACCTGATGCTCAAGGCGTTCGAGCACACCGCCGCCTACGACGGCATGATCGCCAACTACATGGGCACCATCGATCAGGCCAAAGAGACCCTGAGCACTGAAGACCGCAGCGAATTCCCGCGCACCTTCAACAGCCAGTTCGTCAAGGCCCAGGAAATGCGCTACGGCGAGAACCCGCACCAGAGCGCGGCGTTCTACGTGGAAGCGAAAAAAGGCGAAGCCAGCGTTTCCACCGCCATCCAGCTGCAGGGCAAGGAACTGTCGTTCAACAACGTGGCCGACACCGACGCCGCACTGGAGTGCGTGAAGAGCTTCGTCAAGCCGGCCTGCGTCATCGTCAAGCACGCCAACCCATGCGGCGTGGCCGTGGTACCTGAAGACGAAGGCGGCATCCGCAAGGCCTACGACCTGGCCTATGCCACCGACACCGAGTCGGCGTTCGGCGGCATCATCGCCTTCAACCGCGAGCTGGACGGCGAAACCGCCAAGGCCATTGTCGACCGCCAGTTCGTCGAAGTGATCATCGCCCCGAAAATCTCCCAGGCTGCCCGCGACGTGGTTGCCGCCAAGCAGAACGTACGCCTGCTGGAATGCGGCGAGTGGCCAGCCGAGCGCGCTGCCGGCTGGGACTTCAAGCGCGTTAACGGTGGCCTGCTGGTGCAAAGCCGCGATATCGGCATGATCACCGCCGATGACCTGAAGATCGTCACCAAGCGTGCGCCTACCGAGCAAGAGATCCACGACCTGGTGTTCGCCTGGAAAGTGGCCAAGTTCGTCAAGTCCAACGCCATTGTCTACGCCAAGCAGCGCCAGACCATCGGCGTCGGCGCCGGCCAGATGAGCCGCGTCAACTCCGCGCGCATTGCTGCAATCAAGGCCGAGCATGCCGGCCTGCAGGTGCAGGGCGCAGTCATGGCGTCGGACGCGTTCTTCCCGTTCCGTGACGGCATCGACAATGCGGCTAAAGTGGGTATCAGCGCCGTGATCCAGCCGGGTGGTTCGATGCGTGATGCCGAGGTGATTGCTGCTGCTGACGAAGCCGGCATCGCCATGGTCTTCACCGGTATGCGCCACTTCCGCCACTAATTACGCGGATCCCGGGCAAGCGGCGATCCTGTGGGAGCGGGCGTGCCCGCGAATACGATGGTGAATTCACCGCCGCATTCGCGGGCACGCCCGCTCCCACAGCGTTCCCCACCAGCCTCGGGATCACCTGAATCGAGGTTTTGACATGAAAGTTTTGATCATCGGCAGCGGCGGCCGTGAGCACGCCCTGGCCTGGAAAGTCGCCCAGGACCCACGCGTGGAGAAAGTCTTCGTTGCCCCGGGCAACGCCGGCACCGCCATTGAAGCCAAGTGCGAGAACGTCGCCATCGACGTGTGCGCCCTGGAGCAACTGGCTGACTTCGCCGAGAAGAACGTCGACCTGACCATCGTCGGCCCGGAAGCACCGCTGGTCATCGGTGTGGTCGACCTGTTCCGCAGCCGCGGCCTGGACTGCTTCGGTCCGACCAAGGGCGCGGCCCAGCTGGAAGGCTCCAAGGCCTTCACCAAGGACTTCCTGGCGCGTCACAAGATCCCGACCGCCGACTACCAGAACTTCACCGAAATCGAGCCGGCGCTGGCCTACCTGCAGGAAAAAGGCGCGCCGATCGTGATCAAGGCCGACGGCCTGGCCGCGGGCAAGGGCGTGATCGTCGCCATGACCCTGGAAGAAGCCGAAGCCGCCGTGCGTGACATGCTGGCCGGCAACGCCTTCGGCGATGCGGGCTCCCGCGTGGTGATCGAGGAGTTCCTCGACGGCGAGGAAGCCAGCTTCATCGTCATGGTCGACGGCCAGAACGTGCTGCCCATGGCCACCAGCCAGGACCACAAGCGCGTCGGCGACCAGGACACCGGCCCGAACACCGGCGGCATGGGTGCCTACTCCCCTGCCCCGGTGGTCACCGCCGAAGTGCACCAGCGCGTGATGGACCAGGTGATCTGGCCGACCGTGCGCGGCATGGCCGAGGAAGGCAACGTCTACACCGGCTTCCTCTACGCCGGCCTGATGATCGACAAGGCGGGCAACCCCAAGGTCATCGAGTTCAACTGCCGCTTCGGCGACCCTGAGACCCAGCCAGTCATGCTGCGCCTGGAGTCGAGCCTGGTGCTGCTGGTCGAGGCCGCATTCGCCAAGGCGCTGGACAAGGTCGAAGCACAGTGGGACCCGCGCCCGAGCCTGGGCGTGGTACTGGCTGCCGGCGGCTACCCGGGCGACTACGCCAAGGGTGACGTGATCAATGGCCTGGACGCTGCCGCGAAGATCGAAGGCAAGGTGTTCCACGCCGGTACTGCGCTCAAGGATGGCAAGGTGACCACCAACGGCGGCCGCGTGCTGTGTGCCACCGCCATGGGCAGCACCGTTGCCGACGCGCAGCAGCAGGCTTACCGCCTGGCCAAGGAAGTAAGCTGGAACGGCAGCTTCTACCGCACCGACATCGGCTACCGGGCCATCGCCCGCGAGCGCGGTGAGCACCAGCAGTAAGTTGTACCGGGCTGCCGCAGCGCGCTCCAGCACCTTGCGCCTGCGGCATCCGGCTCGTCGACAGGGCCCCGAGGGGCCTTGCCTTCGACTTGGCGCGCCGCGCATAGTTAATACCCGGCACCTTGGCTAAGAAGGGATTTCGTAGTGCGTCGGCTTCGGATTGCCTCAGCTCTGATCGTCAGCTTGCTGACCTTGCTCTGTATGTTCCCGGCTGCGGCCGAACATGACGGAGGCTGGGCCGTTCTGCTCGACGAACAGGCCAACCTGCAACTGAGCGACGTGCGCTCCGAGCGTTACCGCAACCAGTTCAGCCCGCTGGTACTCGCCGACCTGGATGCCGCCCCTGCGGAACAGGCCCTGTGGCTGCACTACCGCCTGGAGCCCGGCGAGCAGGAACAACTGCTGCGGGTTTTCGCCCCAGACCTTTCTGGCCTGGACCTCTACGCCCTCGAGGGCGACAAGCTTCTGCGTCAGCTGCACCACGGGCGCCAGGCCGGCAATGCCAGCCCGACCCTGCGTGGCAGCGACCATGTACTGCCCCTGCCCAACAGCAAGCACCCCCTGGATATCTACCTGCGCCTGGTTTCCGAGCACCAGCTGCGCCCGGCCATCAGCCTGGAGCCTGCGGCCGTGGCAGCCTCCGACCAGCGCCAGCCACTGCTGTTCGGCATGCTGTTCGGCGGCCTGGTGATGCTGATCATGCACAACCTGATCCGCTTCCTCTACAGCCGCTCCAGCACCACCCTGATCCTGGCGCTGTACCACGGCCTGATGCTGCTCAGCGGCCTGATCCTGCTGAACCTCAGCGGCCCCTGGTGGCACGTGTGGCACAGCGCGCAAACGCCCGCCGCATACCTGACGCTGGTCCTGGCCGGCCTGGCCGGGCTGTGTTTCACCCAGCATTTCTTCTCGCCATGCAACTCGCCACGGCTCAACCGCCTGCTGCAGGGCGAGATGCTGGTGGTCGGGTTGAGCGGGTTGGTGCTGCTGTTCGTCGACACCCTGCCCCTCAACCTGATGACCTACGCCCTGATGGCCCTGGGCAGCGTGAGCATGCTGCTGGTCAGCAGCTACCACTGGTACAAGGGCTATGCACCCGCACGCCTGTTCAGCCTGGCCATGGTGGTGTTCAACCTCGGTGGGCTGGTGCTGCTGCCAGCGCTGCTGGGCCTGACCCGTACCTCGACGCCCTGGCTGCTGTGCATCCTGCTGGGGCTGACCGTGGCCAGCGGCCTGCTGCTCAACCTGGCAGTCAGCGAACGCCTGCGGCGCATGAGCGAGGAGCGCTTCAGCGCCAGCCGCGCCCTGGCTGCCAGCGATGCCGAAATCAACGCCAAGGCCGAGTTCCTGGCCAAGATCAGCCACGAAATCCGCACCCCCATGAACGGTGTGCTGGGCATGACCGAGCTGCTGCTGGGCACGCCGCTGTCGGTCAAGCAGCGCGACTACGTGCAGACCATTCACAGCGCCGGCAACGAACTGCTCACGCTGATCAACGAGATTCTCGACATTTCCAAGCTGGAATCCCGGCAGATCGAACTCGATGATGTGCAGTTCGACCTCAACGCGCTGATCGAAGATTGCCTGAACATCTTCCGCGCCAAGGCCGAACAACAGAACATCGAACTGATCAGCTTCACCCAGCCGCAGGTACCACGGGTGATCAGCGGCGACCCGACGCGCCTGCGCCAGGCCTTGTCGAGCCTGCTGGAGAATGCCCTGAAAAACACCGACCAGGGCGAGATCCTGCTGGTAGTGGCGCTGGACCAGCGCGGCGAGGTACCGCGCCTGCGCATCGCCGTGCAGGACAGCGGCGAACCGTTGCCCGCCGCTGACCGCGAAGCCCTGCTGCAGGCCGAGTTGCACAGCCACCACTTCCTGTCCAGCAACAAGCTGGGCGGCCACCTGGGGCTGGTCATCGCCAAGCAGCTGATCGGCCTGATGCAGGGCGAGTTCGGCATCAAGAGCAGCTCCGGCATGGGCAACACCCTGTGGCTGACGCTGCCGCTGGACCCTTCGCGCCTGGAACAGCCACCGGCCGACCTGGAAAGCCCGCTGCGCGATGCTCGCGTACTGGTGGTGGACGACAACGATACCTGCCGCAAGGTGCTGGTACAGCAGTGCAGTGCCTGGGGCATGAACGTCAGCGCGGTCCCGTCGGGCAAGGAAGCCCTGGCCCTGCTGCGCACCAAGGCCCACCTGCGCGACTACTTCGATGCCGTGCTGCTGGACCAGAACATGCCAGGCATGACCGGCATGCAGCTGGCCGCCAAGATCAAGGAAGACCCGAGCCTGAACCACGACATCCTGGTGGTGATGCTCACCGGCATCAGCAACGCGCCGAGCAAGGTCATTGCGCGCAACGCCGGGGTCAAGCGGATCCTCGCCAAGCCGGTGGCCGGCTACACGCTGAAAACCACCCTGGCCGAAGAACTGGCCCAGCGCGGCCGCGAGCAAGCCATACCAGCCAGTTTGCCCGGCATCCCCCAGGCACTGGACCTGCCCGGCGATTTCCGCGTGCTGGTCGCCGAGGACAACAGCATCTCGACCAAGGTGATCCGCGGCATGCTCGGCAAGCTCAACCTCGAGCCCGACACCGCCAGCAATGGCGAAGAGGCCTTGCAGGCGATGAAGGCGCAGCGCTATGACCTGGTGCTGATGGACTGCGAAATGCCGATACTGGACGGCTTCTCGGCCACCCAGCAGCTGCGCGCCTGGGAAGCGGCCAACCAGCGCCAGCGCACCCCGGTGGTGGCGCTGACCGCGCACATACTTGCCGAACACAAGGAACGCGCCCGCCTGGCGGGCATGGACGGGCACATGGCCAAACCGGTGGAACTGTCGCAGTTGCGAGAGCTGATCCAGTACTGGGCCAATCACCGGGAAGCCAAGGTGGATCCGGCGCCTGCTTCCTGATCTGTACTGCCTGTACTGGCCTCATCGCCGGCAAGCTGAACTGGCCTAATGATCCCGGACACCTCTTAAGGGCGATATGATTCGCCCAATCAGGAGGTTCCATGCAAGAACGAAAGACCTACACCCGCGAGTTCA